>DATILI010000158.1:0-12531 GCA_035476635.1 Burkholderiaceae bacterium
ACGACCCGACCCCAGTTTTCCGAGTCCTTGGCCAGGAACGCAGCGAACTCGGCCGGCGTGCCCCCGCGTGGCACCTGCGTGAAGTCCTGCACTTTCTGCCGGAAGTCAGCGCGTGCTGTGATGTCCTGCAGCACGGCGGCCAGGCGCGAGACCACCTCCGGCGGCGTTCCCGCGGGTGCGAACACCCCGTTCCACGAGTACAGCGGCGCCCCCAGGTTCAGCTCCTGCAGGGTTCGCACATCGGGCAACTTGTCGAGCCGGCTGCGGGCGGATACCGCCAGCGGGCGCAACCTGCCGGAAGCAATGTGCTGCATGGCCATGGCGGTCACTTCCAGGGAGCAGTCCACCAGACCGCCCAGCAAGTCGTTGAGGCCGCCGTCCTTGTAGGGCACGTGCGTCATCGACCCGCCCGCTGCCTGCAGCATCTGCAGCACGGCCACGTGGTTGGGCGACCCTTCGCCGTACGAGGGGTACGAGAGCTTGTCGGGTTGCGCCTTGGCGGCATTGAACAGGTCCTGCGCAGTGCGGTACGGTGAATCGGCGCGCACAACCAGCACGAACGGGACGTCGAGCAAATGGATGATGGGCACGAAGTCCGCAGCCTTGTAGGGCAGCTTCTTGTACAGGTGCGGGTTCAGCGAGATGGAAGGTGCAAGGCCGTACAGCAGGGTGTAGCCATCGGCCGGCGCCGCCGCCACCGCTTGTGCGCCGATGATCGAGCTGGCGCCGGGCCGGTTGTCGACAATGACGGGCTGGGCCAGCTCGCGTGAAATGCGCTCGCCGATGAAACGCGCCATCACGTCGGCGGAGGTGCCGGCCGGCAACGTGACCACAAGCCGGATCGGCCGGCTTGGGTAGCCGGCCTGTGCCCATGCCAATGACGTGCCGAGGGCCACGGGCACGGCGGACAGGTACCGCAATGCGGTGCGACGGGATGCGTGGGTGCGCGTTGGGTTCATGGCTGTCTCCTGTCGAGAAAAGGATAGTCGGTGTAGCCGCGGTGGTCGGGCGAATACAAATGGGTTTCGTCGAGCGGGTTCATTCCTGCGCCGGTTTCCAGGCGTCGCGGCAGGTCCGGGTTGGCAATGAAAGGGCGACCGAAGGAGATCAGGTCCGCATGCGTGCGCAGAGCGCGCTCTGCCTGCGTGTCCGATCACGAAAACCATTGTTGGCGATGTACAGGCGCTTGAAGCGGCGGCGCAAGGAGGCGTAGTCCAGCACATGCGTGGGCGGTGCCGTGGTGGTGGAGCCTTCCACAACGTCCACATAGCAGATGTCGTGCTCGTTCAGCATCGAGAAGGCAATGCCCAGCAGCAAGGCCGGATCCGAATCCTCGATCTGGTACACGGTGGGATTGGTCGGCGAGAAGCGCACCCCGACCCGGTCCGGCCCCCACACAGAGCACACTGCTGCGACGACCTCGACCAGGAGCCGGCAGCGGTTCTCAGCCGAGCCACCGTAGCCATCGGTGCGGTGGTTGCTGGAGTCGCCCAGGAACTGGTCCAGCAGGAAACCATTGCCTGCGTGCACCTGCACGCCGTCGAACCCCGCGGCAAGAGCGTTGCGGGCCGCGCTTCGGTACTCTTGCACCACGCCGGCGATCTCGTCCACCGTCAACGGGTGCGGCACCAGCAGGGGCTTGCGGCCCTGGGTGGTGCGGACCGTGGCATTCGGAAGCAGCGCGGACGGACCAACCGGCAAGGCGCCGCCAGGCTGCGTGAGCGGGTGCGAATTGCGCCCGCAATGCCACAGCTGCGAGAAGATGCGGCCGCCCATCTCACGGACAGCGTCGGTGACGCCGCGCCAGCCCGCCACTTGCGTTTCGGTAAAGATGCCTGGCGTGTTCGGCCAGCCCGTCCCGCGCGCGGAGATGGCCGTCGACTCCGTGACCACCAGCCCCGCTGCGGCGCGCTGCGCGTAGTAATTGGCATTCAACGATGTCGGTACGCCGTCGGGCGAGCGGTCCCGCGACATGGACGACATGACAACGCGATTGGGAAGCCGCAAAGCCCCCAGCGCAACGGGCTCGAACAAGTTTCTGGGGGCCGGTGCCATGTCGTGCCTCAGCGCGTGCAAGGCATTGCTCGGCATGGCTTGCTTGCGTGTTGACAATAATGCATAGAAATTAAATTATGCACAAAAAATCAAGGAATACAACAGCGCAGCGAGAGCCGCCGCGCGCGACGGCAAAGCTCTGGGACGCAACGCTCGCCAGCCAGGCCATGCTGTTCGGCCCACGCTGCCGGCCAGCATCAGGATCGCCCCCGCGACTCTTATAGGCCGCGGGCAAAGTTCTGCAGGCCTTCGAGATCGAGGATTTCGATCACACCGTAGCGAATGCGCAGCAGGCCGGCTTGTTCGAGCTTGTGCAGCGCGCGGTTGGTGTTCTGCCGGGCCAGCCCGCAAAGCCGGGCGATCTCTTCCTGCGAGATGACGAGCTCGCGGCCTGTCGCCGGATACAGATGGGGATTGAAAAGCTCCGACACGCAATAGGCCACGCGCGCGGTGAGATCGTGCAGGCGAAAGCTCTCCACCAGCGCAACGTAGTGGCCGAGCCGCGCGTTCAACTGGTCGATCACCCAACGGCTGAAGGCACGGCTGTCGTCGATCAGCCAAAGAAAGGTCTGGCGCGGCATGAAGGCGACGCTGCTGTCGCGGATGGCGACCACCGCATAGGGACGCGGTTCGCCCTTGAGCGCGGCGCCTTCGCCGAACCACGCGCCAGCGGGCACGCCGGCAAACGTGGTGGCACGCCCGTCGGTGGCAATGGTGTCGACTTTCAGCATGCCGTCCACGACGGCCAGCCAGTGCATGGCCGGCGAGCCGCGCAGGCAGATCGTCGAGCCGGCGTCGAAACTGCGCATGCTGGTTTCGAGATGCACCCGCTCCATCTGCGTGGACGCGAGGCAGGCACGCCAGGGGCTGGCTTCCAGGAAGTCGCGCAAGCTGGGGCTGTGGGCTGTCATGGGTAAACGTTGGTGACGGGGCGCTGCCCAATTCTCCGCGCAACGGCCTTTGATGGGCCGAGGGAAACCACTGCGGCCAAATGTCATGTTGAGAACATTCAGGATCGTTTCGCCGACCTACCATCGCCGCGATGAAGCGTCTTGCCCCACCGCCCCCCGTCGCATCCGATGTCATCCGTGATGCGGTCGACTGGGCGATCGTCTCGCGCCGTTCGATCCGGGCGTTCCTGCCCACACCGGTGCCGCGCGAAGAAGTCGAAGCGATCCTGGACGTCGCGCGGCACTGTGCGTCCGGCGTCAACACGCAACCCTGGCAGGTGCATGTGCTGACCGGCGCGGCGAAGGACCGCGTGAGCGCGGCGATCCTCGATGCCTACGACGACCCGGCGCTGTTCGCGGATCTGGACGAGCCCTACGACTATTACCCGCGCGAATGGGTGTCACCGTATGTCGACCGGCGCCGCAAGGTCGGCTGGGACCTGTACAGCCTGCTGGGCATTGCCAAGGGCGACAAGCCGCGCATGCATGCGCAGCACGCGCGCAACTACCGCTTCTTCAACGCGCCGGTTGGGCTGATGTTCACCATCGACCGGGTGATGCGGCAGGGCAGCTTCATTGACTACGGCATGTTCCTGCAAAGCGTCATGGTGGCGGCTCGCGCGCGCGGCCTGGACACCTGCCCGCAGGCCGCTTTCACGACCTTCCACCGCATCATCGCGCGGGAACTCGGCATCGATGACGGACAGCTGCTGGTCTGCGGCATGAGCCTTGGCTATGCCGACCCCAGCCGGGTCGAAAACTCCCTCGTCAGCGAGCGCGAACCCGTCAGCCACTTCACCCATTTTCACGATTCCCATCCCGCCAAAGAGACATCGCCGTGAGCTTGTTCCCATCTTCCTCCCCCTATGCGCAGGGCCTTGAGCGCAACGCCGCGAACCACGTGCCGCTGACGCCGCTGCGCTTTCTTGACCGCAGCGCAGACGTCTATCCGCAGCGCATCGCGATCCTGCACGGCAGCCTGCGCCAGACCTGGGCGCAGACGCGTGCGCGCTGCTACCGGCTCGCCTCGGCGCTGGTGCGCATGGGCGTGCAGCCCGGCGATACCGTGTCGGTCCTCGCACCCAATACGCCCGCCATGCTGGAAGCGCACTTCGGCGTGCCGCTGGCCGGCGCGGTGCTGAACGCGATCAACTGCCGGCTCGATGCCGAAGGGGTCGCCTTCATCCTGCGCCATGGGCAGGCGCGCGTGCTGCTGGTCGACCGCGAGTTCGCGCCGCTGGCGCAGCGCGCCCTGGCGGGCGTGCCGCATCCACCGCGCGTGATCGATATCAACGATCATGAAGCTCCCGATGGTCCTGCGATCGGGGAGACGGATTACGAGGCCTTGCTGGCGGGCGGCGACCCGGCCTTTGCCGGTGTCTGGCCTTCCGACGAGTGGACACCGATCGCGCTGAACTACACCTCGGGCACCACCGGCGATCCCAAGGGCGTGGTGCCTAGCCACCGCGGCACCTACCTGATGAGCCTGACGCAGATGACGGACTGGGCGCTGCCGCGCGCGCCGACCTACCTGTGGACCTTGCCGATGTTCCATGCCAATGGCTGGTGCTTCACCTGGGCGATCACGGCGGCCGCAGGCACGCACGTTTGCTTGCGCAAGGTGAACGCAGCCAACGTTTTCCGCGCCATCGCCGAGCAGGGCGTTGACCATTTCTGCGCGGCGCCCATCGTCCTGGCCGGCATCGCGAACACGCCGGCCAGCGAGCGCCAGGCGCTGCCGCGCCGGGTGCGGGTGCTGACCGCCGGGTCGCCGCCGCCCGCTGCAGTGCTCGAGCAAGTCGCGGCCATGGGATTCGAGGTGGACCATGTATTCGGCATCACCGAAATCTCCGGAACAGCGGTCAGCTGCGCCTGGCAGGATGCCTGGAACGAAGAACCGGCGAATGAGCGCGCGCGCCTGAAGTCGCGCCAGGGCGTGCGGGCCGCGTTGCTGGAGGGCCTGACCGTTGCCGACCCGCAAACGCTGGCGCCGGTGGCCAAGAATGGCTGCGACGCGGGGGAGATGCTGATCCGCGGCAACATCGTCATGATGGGATACCTGAAGAACCCGGAGGCCACGGCCAAGGCCTTCGCGGGCGGCTGGTTTCACACTGGTGACGTGGCGGTGGTGCACCCGGATGGCTACCTGCAGATCACCGATCGCTCGAAAGACGTCATCATCTCGGGCGGCGAGAACATCTCTTCCGTGGAAGTGGAGGATGTGCTGCATCGGCACCCCGCAGTCCTGCATGCGGCGGTGGTCGCCCAGCCCGATGAAAAATGGGGCGAAGTGCCCTGTGCCTTCATCGAGCGCAAGGCGGATGCTGAGCCACTCGCCGAGGCCGAGCTCATCGCCTTCTGCCGCGAGCGGCTCGCGCATTTCAAGTGCCCGCGCAGAATCATCTTCACCGAGCTGCCGAAGACGGCCACCGGCAAGATTCAGAAGTTTCGCCTGCGCGAACTCGCCGGTAGCCGCGAGGCGATTACGCGGCTCGCGGCAAGCGGGAGTGCGACCCCTACCTTGAGCAATTGAAGGGCCGTGTCGAAGGCGCTGGTTCATTCGGCCATAGCTTTCGCGCAACAAACGAAACACGGCCGCCGCCGTCATGAAGCACGGCGGAAACACCCGCTTTCGACACTACGTCAAGCCGCAACTGTTGCGACACGTAGATTCAGATTGAAGGGGAAAGCGCCATGCGCCTGCAAAAAATTCGATGGTCCCTGGGCGCCGCGGCCCTGGGCGGGCTGGTGGTGCTGGCCGCATGCGCGCCCTGGCCCATCACGGTGCTGCACGCGGCCACCGCGGGCGGCGTGCCAGTCCGCATCGACCAGGCAACCGCACACGCGGGCGGCATCACGCGCGGCGACGCACCGGGGTTTCCCGTCACGCTCGCCACGCCAGGCCACTATCGTCTGGCGAGTGACCTGGTGGTGCCGGCCGACAGCCCCGGCGTGCTGATCACCGCCGCTGGCGTGACGCTGGACTTGAACGGCTTTGCCATCCGCGGCCCAGTCACCTGCACCGGCCAGGCCGAGGCGGTGCGGTGCGATGCGCAGCCACGGCACAGCGCGAACGGTGTGCAGGCCAGCGCGGCTGGCGCCATGGTGCGCAATGGCAGCGTGCGCGGCTTTGCCGGCATGGGCGTGCTGCTGGACCGCGAGGGGCAAATCGAAGACATGCAGGTGTCGGACAACGCAGGCATCGGCGTTTATGCCAACACCTCCGCTTCGCGTCCGGTGCAGGTGCGCCGTGTTCTGGCACAGCGCAACGGCGCTGATGGGTTCTGGCTGCAAACCGGCAGCATCGAACAATCGCGCGCCGAACAAAACGGCCGCACAGGCTTCGCGCTGGGCGCCTTGATGACGCTGCACGAGAGCCGCGCCAGTGGCAACAAGGGCCTGGACGGCGATGCGCTGTTTGCAGCCCTCACGACAACGCCAACAGGCCGGCAGCGAGAAACGGCAAGCCAAACAAGGAAGTGACCAGAGGAAAGAACCAGAGCGTCATGAACGTCGAAATTTCCGCATCCGAAGGGCGCTCGGGATCGAACAGGACGGTCACCTCGGTACCCGGGGGCGTGGCGGCACCGCGCCCCGTGCCTGACTGGAACGTGATCGACTCGCCTTGAGAGGTCTTGAACTCGACCACCGGAAAATAGTACCGCCTCGACCCGCCACTGCTGGAGGGGACCATTTCCTCTGCGCTGCGCACCACGCGCCCCTGCGCACGGCCTTCCGCGCGCAGCAGGCGCACAGAGCGGCGCACGAGCACCAGAGCGACCCCTTGCGCGAACAGGCCAACGCCGCAAAAGACCGCACCGAGGACTGGATTGGCTGCCATGGCGTGAATCAGCCGATGCCGCGCTCGCTCTTCTGCGCGAAGTAGAACCATTCGTTGCCTGGCAGCGCGGTCGGGTTCGGGAACACGACGAAGCCATTGCCGGGTGCCGTCACGCTGCGGCCATCGTGCCGCTGTCCTATCGCCTGGCCTGCAACCACCGGGTCAAAGCTGGCCCAGGGCCGGGCGAACTGGTCGCCCTCGTGCTCGCGGTCAACCACATCCACCAGGCGCAGCAGCTGGAAGTCCGAATGCGGCGGCTCCAGGGCGAGGGGCGCCATGCCGAGCAGCGCCAGCGTCTGGCGGATCGCCCGGTAGGCCACACCGACAGCCTCTGGGTCGTCGTGCTGGCCGCATTCCAGGG
Organism: Burkholderiaceae bacterium; assembly: GCA_035476635.1. Classification (GTDB taxonomy): domain Bacteria; phylum Pseudomonadota; class Gammaproteobacteria; order Burkholderiales; family Burkholderiaceae_C; genus DATILI01. The sequence goes on from DATILI010000158.1 coordinate 7,208, forward strand.
TCACGCCATAGCCACCCTGCGAGCGCATGTATTCGGAGGTGCCGATGCCATAGCCTGTGTCCAGCAGCGCGGCTGCCGCGGCGACCCGGCTTTCCCGGCGGCGCTGGACGCCGCGTGCATACGCCTCCATCCAGCCTTCGACAACCTGCCGGGGCCCGAGGTGTGCAACCAGGCGCTGCTCTTGCTTCGAATGGCTGAACGGCTCGAGCGCCCCTGCGTTGTCGATTGGCCCGACCATGACGAATGGCTGCCCCGGCGTGTGAAAGGAATGCAGGTCCAGCAGCACGTCGTGCGCATCCAGCAGGGGGCACAGGACGTTGGCGATCCGGTCCTCGAAATCGACCGCTTGCGCGGTGACCCGCAGATTGCGGTTCAGGTTGCGGTCGCCTTGCCGCGCACGCCGTTGATAGGCGAGCGGATTGGTGACCGGCACCATCGTCAGCAGCCCGCGTTCGATGGCAATGGCACCTGCCGCCAACTCATCCAGCACCCGCTCGATGGCCTGTGTGCCGCACCTCTCGTTGCCATGGACGGCGCCCAGCACGATGAGTCGCGGTCCTGGCAGCAGGCCTGCGAATTGCTGTGCGTGAAGATGTGTGGGGCGGGCGGAAGAGCTCATCGGTTCGAAAAAAGGATTCGCTGCCATCATAAGACGGCAGCTGCAGTTCCGTGGCAAAGGGAATTGCGTGTGCGGCGCCCGCTTGGACCAACTTGCGCCCGCGTCCTACAGCGCCTTTTGGCAAGTTCGCCCATATTTCTACCCCAAGGGAGCCATTGAATTGCAGTTGGAAACTTGGAGATTTGAAGGTGTATCAAATTGACGAAAACGACCGGCGGACGTACTCGCCCCGCCGGGATGCGGGCCCGCGTCCGCTAGGTATCGTTGGCCAGTCCAGCAGCGCCGCCATCTCCGGTGACCGGCCATCCCCATCGAATTCCCCGACCAGGCAATACCACGGCAGACTGTGTCCCCTCTGCATAGGGCATTTGTACCGTGTTCCGCGCCGCTTCGTGGACGTTCTCATCAGCATTTTCACGCCCGTTCACCGCTATCACTGCCGCTCTCCGGCATGCGGCTGGGAAGGAAATCTGCGCGAAAAGTTGCCTGGCCCGCGCGACGTCCCCTATGGCGATGCGTATGGCGCGGGGAACTACGTTCTTGAGGCATCCCAGATGAAGCCTCTGAACCGACCCGAATAGCGCTCCCACGGAAACGCATCGCATGGACAGGCTTGACGAAGAGTTGCGCGATCGCCCGGTACTGCAGGCGATTCAATCCGGCGTGGACGCAATGGCGCGCAGGCTCGCGCAAAGTCCATCGTTGAAGATCGTGCCGCAGGACTGGGACTTGCTCTTCAGTGCGATCAAGGCCAAGCTCAAGTTGCTGGTAGGCGAAGAGCGCGTCGGGACGGGCACGCGATTTATCGAGGAACGACACGATTGGATTCGTGACAACGTTCTTGAGTGTGTCGCCGCGATGGACCTGTTGCATGCGGCCTTGAAACACGAGCGCGCTCAGCTTTCCCAGTTGGAACTGGAAGTGTCCGAGGCCCACGCCATGCTGGCGCATGCCCGAGCCGAGCTGGTGGGCACGCAGGCCGAGGAAAGGCGTTCGCGCCACATGGCTCTGCATGACGCCTTGACCAGCCTTCCGAACAGAATATTTTTTCGGGACCGTCTGGACAGCGCCTTGGCCCAACCGGAATCCACGCGTCCTGCGGTTGCTGTGTTTTTTTTGGATCTGGACGATTTCAAGCAGGTGAATGACACGTATGGACACCAGGCAGGCGACGAGATGCTGCGGATTGTGGCGGCCCGGTTGGCCCGGGCGGTTCGTTCCGGCGATCTGGTCAGCCGCCTTGGCGGCGACGAATTTGCATGCCTGCTGGTCAATATTTCCGGCCCTGAACAGTTGCAGCATCTCGCAGAGAAATTGCTGGACGCGGTCTGCGCGCCGATCGTGCTGGACAAGTTGAAACTCGATGTTCGCTCCAGCATCGGCATTGCCCTCTGTCCGGCGCATGGATCGACGGCGGACGAACTGCTCAGAAATGCGGATGCTGCGATGTACCGGGCCAAGCGGCTTCAGTCTGGCTTTGCCTTCTTCGAGCCGCGCGTTGCCATGCTCGGGTGACGTCAGATTTAACCGAAGGTGAACGCATTGAGCCCATGGCGCGCTCAGGCCAGCGACAGGGTCACGTCGATGTTGCCGCGCGTGGCCTTGGAGTAGGGGCAGATCTGGTGTGCGGCGTCCACCAGCGACTGCGCCACCGCGCGGTCCAGGCCCGGCAGGCTGATGTTCAGTCGCGCCTGCAGGAAGAAGGCGTCGTTGGTCGTGCCCAGATCGACTTCCGCGTCCACTGCCACGTCTTGCGGCAGCGTGAGCTTCATGCTGCTCGCGGCGCGCCCCATGGCGCCAATGAAGCAGGCCGACCAACCGGCGGCGAACAGCTGCTCCGGGTTGGTGCCGGCGCCGGTGGGGCCGGGGCGGGAGAGTTTGATGTCCAGCCGGCCATCGGCGCTGCGGGCGGTGCCGTCGCGGCCGCCTTGGGTGAGGGTCTTGCCGGTGTAGATGACTTTATCGAGGGGCATGGTGGAGTCCGGTTCGTTGAGAGAATAAGGTTTAAAGTCGTATCCGATTAAATCGGATGCGATGTATTATTCTGAAATCGGAACCTCATGTCAATCGCTTGCGATTCATTCGCACTCGATATACTGGAATGATGAAGACTGCCAACCGCCCCGCCGGCAAGGCCGAGCGCAAGCTCGCCGATTTCCTGTGCTTCGCCGTGTACTCGGCCAATCTCGCCTTCGGCAAGGCCTACAAGCCATTGCTGGACGAGTTGGGGCTGACCTACACGCAATACATTGCGATCATCGCGCTGTGGGAAGACGGGTCCCAGACGGTAAGCAGCCTGGCGGAAAAGCTGTTCCTGGAGTCGAACACCGTGACGCCCATCCTCAAGAAGCTGGAAGAGGCCGGCTATGTGCTGCGCAAGCGCGACGCGCGCGACGAGCGGCAGGTGATCGTGAGCCTGACCGATGCGGGCCGGGCGCTGCGCGAAAAAGGCTTTGGCATCAGCCTGATTCAGTCCACCGGACTGGGCAGCGAGGAGTTCCGCGTGATCCAGGCGGCGGTCGCCTCCCTGCGCGACAACCTCATCCGCGCCACGCAAGAGAAGGCCGCGCCTGCGCGGGCAGCGCGACGCCCGATCAGCACAAGGTCCGCATGAAGTTTTTTGACGCAGAAGCTCATACCCTGTCATCGTCCGATGCCGACGCGAGGCCCGAGGGCGGACCGTCTTCAAGTGAAGCATGACAGCAGAACCCAACCTTTGGCGCCACACGGGCGGCCATCCAATCGACGCCGCACCGCTTGCGCACGACACGACTGCGGACGTAGTGGTCATCGGCGGCGGCTTTACCGGCTGCTCCGCCGCGCTTCATCTGGCCGAGGGAGGCGCAAGGGTCCTCCTGCTGGAAGCTCAATCCATCGGCCACGGCGGTTCCGGCCGCAATGTCGGTCTCGTCAACGCCGGGCTGTGGACCCCTCCCGATGAAGTCGAGAAGCTGATCGGCCAGGAAGCCGGGAGGCGCCTCAACGAGGTGCTGTCCCGTGGTCCGGACCTGGTGTTCGAACTGATCGATCGCCACGGCATCGCGTGCGAGGCCGCCCGCAGCGGCACCTTGCACTGCGCGCACAGCCGCTCGGGCCTGGCCGATCTGGAGCGCCGCCACCGCCAGCAGGTGGCCCGCGGCGCCCCGGTGAAACTGCTCGATGCGGCCGAGACCACCCGACGCACCGGATCTGACCGCTTCCTCGGCGCCTTGTTCGATGCCCGGGCCGGCACCATCCAGCCGCTGGCCTATGTACGCGGGCTGGCCCATGCAGCCATTGCGGCCGGGGCAAGGCTGCACGAACACTCGCCGGCCATCGCTGTCCAACACAGCGGTGGCGCGTGGCAGGTCGGCACGGCGCACGGCACCGTCACCGCGGCGGCCCTCATCCAGGCCACCGACTCCTATGAGCATCGGGCGGACCAGCCGGCCACCTTCACGCCGGTGGATTACTTCCAGTGCGCCACAGCCCCGCTCAGCGAGACGCAGCGCCGCAACATCCTGCCGGGCGGCGAAGGGTGCTGGGATACGGCGCGGGTCATGTCGTCGTTCCGGGTTGATGCGGGAGGCCGGGTGATCGTCGGGGCCGTGGGTAGCCTGGGCGGGTTGGCTGGCGGCATCCACGGAAATTGGGCCGCGCGCAAGCTGGCCAGCCTGTTCCCGCAGCTGGCCCACCAGCCGTTCGAACATGGCTGGTCCGGGCGCATCGGGATGACCGCCGACCACCTGCCGAAAGTCGCCGCAATTGGCCCACGCGGCGTTGCCATCTACGGCTACAGCGGGCGCGGCATAGCGCCAGGCAGCACCTTCGGCAAAGCGGCTGCCGCCTGGGCGCTGGGTCAGGGCGACAGTGCGTTCCCGGTGCCGATCAATCCCGTGCGCACCGAGGCATTCACGCGCGTCAAGAAGTACTACTACGCGTTCGGCAGCGTCGTCACGCACATGATCGATGCACGGTTTGGGTGACGCTTCGCCAGGTGCGAGCTACCTGGAAATTGCCCGCAGGTAGCCGATGACCGCGCACTCCACGTCGCCTGCGAGTTCTTCCACATCGGGGCAGACGTCCTGCACCAGCAACGCCTGCTCGACGATCGCATCGACGATCGCGAAGGCATTGAACGCGGTGCGCATCGGGTCAAGCGCGGTCGGCCAGTCCGAGGCGGCAACGAGGGCATCGCGCATCAGGCAAACGAACTCGCGGTAGATCTCGCGGTAGCTTGCCGGGGAGGAGATGCGGCGCTCTACGTACAACAGCGCGCGCCATTCGGTTGCCTGGCTGTGCATGCCGTTCACATGCGCTGCCACGAAGGCGGCTATGGTCTGCTCCAGCGTGCGCGGAATCGGCTGCATGGCCACCGCTGCCAGGATCGCGGCCTGCTTGCGCATCCAGCTGCGAACAGTGACGGCGGCAATGGAGTCCTTGCCGGGAAAGTACAGATACAGGGTGCCCAGGCCGACACCCGCGACGCCGGCGATCTCACGCATCGACACGTTCTCGTACCCGCGCTCGACCAGCAGCAGGACGAAAGCATCCTGGATCGCGCCGGTGGTCATCCAGGCGCGCGCTTGCAAGGGCTTGCGGCGGGGCTTCACGGTCGAGTTCATGGGGATCGGCGGGGGGTGGCGCTTCAGTGGTGGGGATTCCCATCTTCGTGGTTCGCGCTGGCCGATGCAAGATGGCCCGGTGGGCGGTGCAAACCTGAACA
>DATILI010000159.1:0-3704 GCA_035476635.1 Burkholderiaceae bacterium
CTGGCGGAGGTGCTGCGCTGGGCGCTGCGCTTTGCCGCATTGGGCGTGCGTGGGCTCACGATTTGCGACACCACCGGCATGGCACACCCGGCCCAGGTCAGCCGCATGGTGGAGGCGATGCAAAAGGAATTCGCGGGCTTGCAACTGACCTTGCACTTTCACAACACGCGCGGCATGGGGTTGGCCAATGTGCTGGCGGCCGTGCAGGGCGGCATCGAGCGATTCGATGGCTCGCTCGGCGGCCTCGGCGGCTGCCCGTACGCGCCGGGCGCCAGCGGCAACATCAGCAGCGAAGATGCCATCCACATGCTCGACGCGATGGGCTACGACACCGGCATCGACCTGGCGAAGCTGCTGGCTGTGGCACGGCAGATGCCGGAGATCGTCGGGCACGAGGTGCCGGGACAGGTGGCCAAGGCGGGGCGCATCACGGACTTGCATCCGGCGCCTGCTGGTGTCGCTGAATTGCTGGCGAAGGAGGCCCCATGATCGATCACCTTGACCACCTCGTGCTGACTACCACCAACGAAGCCGCTTGCGTGGATTTCTATACCCGCGTGCTGGGCATGAAACTCCAAGCCTTCGTGGGTGGCACGCCTGCCGTGGAGCGCAAAGCCTTCACGTTCGGCAACCAGAAGATCAACCTGCACATCAAGGGCGCGGAGTTCGAGCCCAAGGCGCATCTGTCCGTACCCGGTGCGCTGGACCTGTGCTTCATCGCCAGCGTGCCGCTCGCGCAAGTGATCGCCAGGCTGAACAGCGAGGGCTGGCCGATCATCGAGGGCCCGGTGCTGCGTACCGGCGCCACGCAAAAGATCCGTTCGGTCTATGTGCGCGACCCCGACCTGAACCTGATCGAGATTTCCGAACTGGCCTGAAGACGCGGCCGCCTATTCCAATCCAGGAGACATTCCCATGCAACGTCGTCATTTGCTGACAGCAGGCGCAGCAGCGCTCGTCGCCGCGCCCCGCGTGTTCGCGCAGGGCAGGTTCCCGCAGCGGCCCATCACCCTGGTGGTGCCTACCGCGCCGGGCGGCACCACGGATTTCACCGCGCGGTTGATCGTCGACCAGCTTTCACGTGCGCTGGGCCAGCCCGTTGTGGTGGACAACAAGCCCGGCGCCTCGGGCAACATCGGCAACCAGTTCGTGGCGCGCGCCAAGCCGGACGGCTACACGCTCCTGGTGTCCTACAGCGGCTACCATGTGGGCAATCCGCATTTGTTCAAGCAGGCTGGCTGGGACCCGATCAAGGACTTCGCTCCCGTGGCCATGATGACGCGGGCGCCGCAAGTGATCGCCACCAGCCCCAAGCTGCCGGCCAGCAATCTGAAGGAATTGATTGTCTACGCCAAGGCCAATCCAGGCCGGCTCAACTACGCCTCTTCAGGCAATGGCTCGATCCAGCATATTGCGGGCGAACTGTTCAAGCAGCTGACAGGCACTTTCATCACCCATATCCCATACCGCGGCTCGGGCCCGGCGGTGCAGGACTTGATGGGCGGCCAAGTGGATATCTTCATCACCACGCCCGCCGGCGTGGTGAGCCAGATCCAGGGCGGGCGGCTCAAGGCCATGGCGGTGACGAGCAAGCAGCGCCTGTCGTCATTGCCCAATGTGCCAACGGCCGCCGAGTCAGGCCTCAACGACTATGAGCTCGACTCATGGTTCGCGCTGTACGCGCCCGCGGGTACGCCAGCCGACATCGTGCAGCAGCTCAATGCCGAGGTCGGCAAAATTCTCGCGTCGCCCGAGGCGCGCAAGAAGGCCGAGGAATCGGGCACGGCGGTCGAACAGATGACGCCTCAGCAGCTGGCCGACTTCACGAAGAAGGAGCTGGACTACTGGGGCAAGGTGATCAAGGGCGCCAAGATCACCTTGGAATGAATGTGGCCCCCACGGGCGCTCACCTCGTGTAGCTTCCTGCCCCCCGAGGGGACGCGTTTCGCCTTGGGAGCGGCCCGGCGGCGAAACCTCCGCTCAGCTCAGCGATTCGATCAAGTCGATGTATTGCTGCTTGGCGTCGTCGTTGGAGGTGCCCTTGAGGCTGTTCCAGGCGTCCCACTTGGCGCGGCCCACCATGTCGCCGAAGCCGGGCTTTTTCTCGGCGTTGTCGCCCGTGCTGGCTTGCTTGTACAGCGCGTAGATCTTCAGCAGGGTGCTGTTGTCGGGGCGCTCGGTCAGGCTTTTGGAATTGGCAACGGCGGCTGTGAAAGCGGCGTTCAGGTCGGCCATGGAATGCTCCTCTATGAATCTTGGGTTGGGGTGAAACATCTACCCGTTGGGGTAACTGCGCAGTATCTTACGGGCGTCCGAAGCGACAGAATAGACCCTAAAACCCAAAATGAGAGGTGGAGAACAATGGTTACCCGAATCGTCGCAAAGGAAGTTGCCAGGCAAGCCACGCGCAAGGTGGTCGAGAACATGACCCCCATGGCGCGGCAAGCCGGCGAGAGTGCGGCACGGGCGGCGCGCGTGGTGCAGAAGAACGTCTCGCATGCGGCCAGCGGGATGCTGGGCCTGGCCGGCGAGCGCATGACCAAGGTGGACACCGCCTGGCTGCGCATGGATTCGCCAAGCAATCTGATGATGATCGTCGGCGTGTGGACGCTCAAGCCGGGCGTGAAGTACGCAACCTTGTGCCAGCGGGTCGAAGAGCGCCTGCTCAAGTACAACCGGTTTCGCCAGAAGGTCGTGGAAGACGCGGCTGGCGCCACCTGGGTGGAAGACCGCGAATTCGATATCCATGCGCATGTCGTGCATGAAAAACTGGGCAAGCACGCCAAGGGGCACGAGCAGCAGGCCTTGCAAGACCGTGTGGGCGAGCTCGCGATGCAGCCGCTGGACCCCAAGCGCCCCTTGTGGGAGATCCGCCTGGTGGAGGACTACCAGGGCGGCAGCGCGATGATCGTGCGCATCCACCATTGCATTGCCGACGGCATCGCGCTGATTTCGGTGACGATGTCGCTGGTGGACGGCGGTGCCGCGCCGCCCGAACGAAAGCGCAAGACCGCGCCGGCCGGTGCCGAGGACTGGATTGCCAACACCCTGATCAAGCCGTTCACGGGTATGACGGTCAAGGCCTTGGGCGCGGCGGGCGAGGGCGCAGCCAGGTCGCTGGAGATGCTGCGCGATCCGTCCAAAGGCATGAGCGGCTCGTTGGAGTTGGCCAAGCTGGCGTTCCAGGTGGTGAGCGACGCCGCGGCGCTGGCCTTGATGCCGGACGACTCGCCCACGCGTCTCAAGGGCAAGGCGGGAACCGCCAAGCGCGTGGCCTGGTGCCAGCCGATCCCGCTGGAAGAAGTCAAGGCCGTCGGCAAGGCGCTGAATTGCTCGATCAACGATGTGCTGCTCAGCTGTGTGGCCGGCGCCATCGGCGAATACCTCAAGTCGCTGGGCGACGATGTGACCGGCCAGGAGATTCGCGCCATGATCCCGGTGAACCTGCGCCCGCTGGACCAGGCCTACAAGCTGGGCAACCGCTTCGGCCTGGTGCCCCTGGTGCTGCCCATCGGCGTGGCCAACCCGATCGAGCGCGTCTACGAAGTGCGCCGGCGCATGAACAACCTGAAAGGCAGCACCCAGCCCCTGCTCGCCTTCGGCATGCTGGCTGTCGCCGGCCTGCTCATCAAGCCCGCCCAGGATGCCATGCTCAACCTGTTCGGCAAGAAAACCACGGCGGTCATGACCAACGTCCCCGGCCC
>DATILI010000160.1:0-2902 GCA_035476635.1 Burkholderiaceae bacterium
CCGGCCACGTCGTCGTCGAACCAGCGCGCGGTCACCGTCTTGGTCTGCGTGTAGAACATCACCACCTGCTTGCCGTAAGGCCCCAGGTCGCCGAGCTTGGAGGCACGTGAACCGGTGAACGAGAACATCGGCACCGGCACCGGAATCGGCACGTTGATGCCGACCTGGCCGACATCGATCTCTTCCTGGAAGCGGCGCGCCGCGGCGCCCGATTGCGTGAACACCGCCGTGCCGTTTCCCTGCGGGTTGGCATTGATCAGCGTGATGGCCTGCGCCAGCGTGTCGGCGGCCACCAGGCACAACACCGGGCCGAAGATCTCTTCGTCGTAGATGCGCATGCCGGGCTTGACGCCCGAGAAGATCGTCGGCCCGACGAAGTTGCCCTGCGCATGACCCGGCACCTGCGGGTCGCGGCCATCGAGTTCCAGCGTCGCGCCTTCGGCCACGCCCTGGGCGATGAGCGCATTCACGCGCTCTTTCGCGGCGCAGGAGATCAGCGGCCCGACATCCGGGTTGTCGCGGCCGGCACCGACCTTCAGCGCGCGGGCCTGGTCCACCAGCTCGGGCAGCCACTGCTGCGCCTCACCGACCAGCACCGCCACCGACAGCGCCATGCAGCGCTGCCCCGCGGCGCCGAAGGCCGCGCCGAGCAGCGCGTTCAGCGTCTGCTGCCGGTGCGCGTCGGGCAGCACGATGGCGTGGTTCTTCGCGCCCATCATGCATTGCACGCGCTTGCCGGCGAGCGTTGCGCGCTGGTAGACATGCGTGCCGACACGGGTGGAGCCGACGAAGGAGATCGCCTTCACGTCCGGGTGATCGCACAGCCCATCCACCACCTCGGCCGCGCCGTGCACGACGTTCAGCACGCCCTTGGGGATGCCGGCTTGCAGCGCCAGTTCCACCAGGCGCATGGTCACCATCGGGTCCTGCTCGGAGGGCTTCAGCACGAAGGTGTTGCCGCAGGCAATCGCCATCGGAAACATCCACAGTGGAATCATCGCCGGGAAGTTGAATGGCGTGATGCCGGCGCACACGCCCAGCGGCTGCTGCACGGTGTAGGTATCGACGCCGGTGGCCACGTTGTTGGCCAGCTCACCCATCTGCAGGTTGCCGATGTTGGCCGCATGTTCCACCACTTCCAGGCCGCGAAAGATGTCGCCTTCGGCATCGGGCAAGGTCTTGCCCTGCTCGGCGGTGAGCAAGGCCGCGACTTCCTTCATGCGCTCGCGGATCAGTTGCTGGTACTTGAGGAAGATGCGGGCGCGCACGCCGATCGGCGTGTGGCGCCAGGTCTTGAAGGCTTGCTTGCCGGCGGCCACGGCTGCGTCGACCTCTTCGCGCGTGGCCATGGGCACGCGGGCCAGCACCTGCTGCGTGGCCGGGTTGACGACGTCGCGCCAGACGCTGGTTTTCGATTCGACCAGTTGGCCGCCGATCAGCAGCTTGACGGTGGGAATGTTGCTCATGTGGTGTCTCCTTGGTGTGGGTTCAGGTGTATTTGCGTTCGAGGGCGTCGAGCAGCGGCTTGTTCACCAGGCGCTGGCGCTCGGCGAACGACGCGACCAGGGCGGGGTCTTCATCGATGCGCCGGGTCTCGCGCAGCACCGTCAATGCGCGCTGCATGCCCGCCAGGGCACCTTGCAGCGCCGCATTGGCGTAGAGCACGATGCCGTAGCCCAATTGGGACAGCTCCTCGGCGCTGAAGATCGGCGTCTTGCCGCCAATCACCATGTTCATGAGTTGCGGCTGGGCCAGGCGCTTGGGCAGCGCTCGGATTTCTTCAGCAGTGGTCACGGCCTCGACGAAGAGAATGTCGGCACCCGCCTCGCCAAACTTCTGCGCGCGCGCTATCGCGGCTTCGAAGCCATGCACGGCGCAGGCATCGGTGCGGGCCATGATCAGCAGGTCAGCGTCTTGCCGCGCATCGACAGCGGCCTTGATCTTGCCCACCATCTCCTCGGTAGCAATCACTTCCTTGCCCGAGAAATGCCCGCAGCGCTTGGGCGCCACCTGGTCCTCGAACTGGATGCAGTCGGCGCCGGCGCGCTCCAGAACGCGCACCGTGTGGCGCACGTTGAGCGCATTGCCAAAACCGGTGTCGGCGTCGACGATCAGCGGCAGCTCCACCGCATCGCGGATGCGCGCCGTGTGATCCGCTATTTCGGCGAGCCCCATGAAGCCCTGGTCCGGCAAGCCCAGCGACATGTTCGTGACGCCGGCGCCGGTGACATAGATGGCTTCGAATCCGAGGTCGGCGATTACTCTTGCCGACAATGCATTGAAGGCGCCCGGAACCAAGAGGCCGCGGCGGGCCTCGGCCAGTGCGCGCAAGGTTTTCTTTGTGCTCTGGACCATGTCAATTACTCCATAGCGCTTCGCATGTTTCGCGGCGCATGAAAGGTTGGTGTGATGGGAGAGCGGATTGCGAACGCCTTAGGCGGCAAAGGCGCGTGCGGGCAGGCGGCTGCGGCGCTTAAGCGAGGCGGTCGCTGCGCGACTTCCCTCCGATGCTCGATCACGTGGCCCGTCGCAGAACTCACTGCGTGCGCGTTGTGCACTCCGTTCAAACAGCTGCGACGAATCAGATGACGAAGCGCGCTTTGCGCGCGGCCACGCGCTCTGCGCTTCTCGGCGCCTCGCCATGCGCGCCGCAACCACCTGCCCGCACGCGCCTTTGCAGTGACGGTTGTTGTTGTTCGGCAAAAACACCCTCCGGCCTCAACCTCGCGGCAGGCGGTGCCCGATGGGGGCGCACTGTGGGGCGGCGAGAAGCGCAGGTCTGGGGTCGGCGCGCAAAGCGCGCTTCGTAAACTAGCTCGTCGCGGCTGTCCGAACGGAGAGAGCAAAGCGAACAAAGTGAGTTCCGCGACGCGACCCCAGGCCGAGCATCGCAGCGCAGTCG
>DATILI010000161.1:0-11119 GCA_035476635.1 Burkholderiaceae bacterium
ATCGATGTGGATCTGCCCGATGGTTGCGGCGACCACGATTACCTGCAGGCGCTGGAGGGCGCGCTTGAAGAGTTGGACCACCGCTTCTCGCCCGGCCTGGTGATCTACCTGGCCGGAGCTGACCCCTTCGAAGGCGACCGGCTGGGCCGCTTGAAACTCAGCTATGACGGCCTGGAGGCACGCGACCGCCGTGTCTTCGATTGGGCCTGGCAACGGCGCATCCCATTGGCTTTCGCCATGGCAGGCGGCTATGGCGTGAAGATTGAAGAAACCGTGCAAGTGCAAGTCAACACCTGGCGCACTGCGGTGGAATATTGGCAGCGCTGGCAAAATCAGGTGCCATGAGTCAAGCATCGGCCCCCAAACCCCAGCCCGAACCGCGCCACGCCTACAAGGCATTTCGCCCGATCACCACGCGCTGGATGGACAACGACGCGTACGGGCACGTCAACAACGTCGTGTACTACAGCTGGTTCGATACTGCGGTGAACGCGCACCTGATCGAGCAAGGCGTGCTGGACATCCACCGTGGCGAGACCATCGGCCTGGTGATCGAGACGCAATGCAACTACTTCGCGTCGCTGGCATTCCCGCAACTGGTGGAGGCCGGCATCCGCGTCGCGAAGATCGGCACGTCCAGCGTGCGCTACGAAGTCGGCCTGTTCGCCAAGGGCGAGCCCTTGACTGCGGCCAAGGGCCATTTCGTCCATGTCTATGTAGACAAGGCCAGCCGCCGGCCGGCAGCGCTGCCGGCGCCACTTAAAACCGTCCTGGAGCAACTGAAAGCATGACTGTCATGAATGAACTGGACCGCGCCGCGGCAACACAATCCGCCGTGGACACCGCGATCACCTCGCGCATGTCCACACGCGCCTTCACCGCGCAGCCGGTGCCGCGCGAGACCATTCTGGAGTTGCTGCGCTTGGCAAGCCGGGCACCTTCGGGCACCAATACACAGCCCTGGAAGGCCTACGTGTTGCAAGGAGCCAGCCGTGACAGCCTGGTGGAGAAAGTCTGCGCAGCGCATGACGCGATCTACGCCAACCCCGCATTGGCCGCGGAGTACCGCGAGGAATACGACTACTACCCCGAAAAATGGGTCAGTCCCTACATTGACCGGCGCCGCGAAAACGGCTGGGGCCTGTACGGGCTGCTGGGCATAACCAAGGGCGACAAGGACAAGATGCACGCGCAGCACCAGCGCAACTTCCACTTCTTCGATGCCCCCGTGGGCCTGATGTTCACGCTAGATCGCGTGATGGGCCGGGGCTCCCTGCTGGACTATGGGGCGTTTCTGCAGAACCTGATGGTTGCGGCGCGGGGCCGCGGCCTGCACACCTGCCCGCAGGCGGCGTGGAACGGTTTTGCCAAGATCATCCTTCCCCACATCGGTGCGGGGCCAGACGAATTGCTGGTGTGCGGCATGTCCCTCGGTTTTGCCGATGCAAGCCACAACGTGAACAGCTACTACACGCCGCGCGTGCCGGCGGAGCAGTTCACTACGTGGCTGGAGTAAAGGTCAGCGGGTTGCCGCTGACCTTTTGCGCTCAGGAGGTGGGCGTCTTGCTCACCTTGGCATCGCCCTTGGCATTTGCGTGCGTCATCTTGGCATCCTTCACGCACGTGTCCTTGGGCTTCCCGGCGAGGTCATCGCATTTTTCCTTGGCGAGGTCGTAGACCGCGTCGGCCTTTGCGTCGCGCACCTTGGCATCAGCCTTCGGACTTGGCTTGTACTGGGCGTCCAGCTCGACCTTGGCGACCTTTTCCACGCCCTTGGCTTCGGACATGCAGATGTCCTTCGCATTGGCCTTCAGGTCTTTGCATTTTTCCTTCGCGGCCTTGTAGTCGGCCTCGATGCGGTCTTTCTGCGTATTGAACTCGTCTTTCGTGAGCGCCATGGCGCCACTGGTCCACGCGCAAGCTGCCACTACGGCGAGCATGATCAGTTTCTGTCTCATGGTTGGCTCCTTTACTGTGACTTCTCGAAAATGAAGGTCGGGTTCTTCTTTTCCCAGTTCTCCAGTTGCTTGCCTGCCTCTTCCTTGCTTACGCCGTGGCGTTCCTGAATGCGACCCAGGAGTTGGTCGCGCTTGCCGGCAATCACGTCCAGGTCGTCGTCGGTCAGCTTGCCCCACTGCTCCTTGACCTTGCCTTTGACCTGTTTCCAGTTGCCTTCGATGCGGTCCTTGTTCATGGATATCTCCTTTGAGAGAGTTGAGTAGGTAGTTGGAAGCGCCTCGGCTCTCAGTGGCTCGATGAACCCTGCGTTGGCGTAGTAGGACTGTAGGCACACCCGCGATTTCGGGCAGTAGGACGCCCCTCGTGAAACGCGTAGGCTCGTGCCTACACCTTGCCCTCCCATGAAGGCTACACTTTGGAAACCAGGCCCAAGGCTCTCATTCATGATCATTACCAGCCTTCTCGATACCGACCTTTACAAGTTCACCATGATGCAAGTGGTGCTGCACCAGTTTCCGGGCGCGCAGGTCGAGTACCGGTTCAAGTGCCGCAACCCAGGCATCAACCTGGCTCCGTACGCCAACGAGATCCGGTCGGAGATCCGCTCCTTGTGCAGCCTGGGCTTCCAGGACGCCGAGCTGGCATATTTGCGGTCGATGCGCTTCATCAAGAGTGACTTCGTGGACTTTCTTGGGCTTTTTCGCCTTAACGAGAAGTACATCACCCTCACGGCTTTGCCCTCTGGTGAGCTGGAAATCACGATCCAGGGCCCATGGCTGCACACCATCCTGTTCGAGATCCCGGTGCTGGCCATCGTCAACGAGGTGTACTTTCGCAATACGCAGAAGCTGCCGGATTTCGCCAACGGCCGTTCGCGCCTGGAGGTCAAGATCGAGCAGCTGCGTGCCCAGGGTCTGGGTGACCTGAAGATTGCCGACTACGGCACGCGTCGCCGCTTTTCGCGCGACTGGCACGAGGAGGTGCTGCGCACGCTGACGGCGCGCCTGGGCACAGCCCAGAGCCCGGGCAATGCGGGCATGGCGGGGCAGCTTGCCGGCACCAGCAATGTGTTGTATGCGATGAAGCTGGGCTTGACGCCGCTGGGCACCATGGCGCACGAATACCTGCAAGCCTGCCAGGCGCTGGGGCCGCGTTTGCGTGACAGCCAGGTGTTCGCCTTCGAGTCCTGGGCAAAGGAGTACCGCGGCGATCTCGGCATCGCGCTGTCCGACGTCTACGGCATGAGCGCCTTCCTGCGTGACTTCGACATGTATTTCTGCAAGCTGTTCGATGGCGCGCGCCACGACAGCGGCGACCCTTTCAGCTGGGGTGAGCGCATGCTCGACCACTATGTGAGAAGCCGGGTCGATCCGCGCACCAAGACGCTGATTTTCAGCGATGGCCTCACCGTGCCGCGCACCATCGCGCTGTACAACCAGTTCAAGGGACGATGCCAGCTGGCGTTCGGCATTGGTACCAACCTCACCAACGACCTCGGCTACGAGCCGCTGCAGATCGTCATCAAGATGGTTCGCTGCAATGGCCAGCCGGTGGCCAAGCTGTCTGATACGCCGTCCAAGAACATGTGCGACGACGAGCGCTACCTGGCCTACCTGCGCCAGGTATTCGAGATCGCACAGCCTTGATTGCCGCAGCGCAATTCGAGGGCAGCCAGCTCTCGCTGGCATGGGGATTGCCGTTTGCCGGCATCCTGCTGTCCATCGCGCTGTTCCCGCTGGTTGCGCCGTCTTTCTGGCATCGCCACTACGGCAAGGTGGCGGCGGCCTGGGCGCTGGCCCTGCTGCTTCCTTTCGCGGTGGTGTTCGGCCCGGCCGCGGCAGGCGCCAACTTCATGCACGCGTTGCTGGCCGAATATCTTCCGTTCATCATCCTGCTGACGGCGCTGTTCACTGTCGCCGGAGGTATCCATATCCGCGGCAACCTGCACGGCAGCCCAGGGCTCAATACCGCCATCCTTGCCATCGGCGCGGCACTTGCAAGCTTCATGGGAACGACGGGGGCCTCGATGCTGCTGATCCGCCCCTTGATTCGCGCCAACGACAATCGAGCCCACAAGGCGCACGTCGTGGTGTTCTTCATCTTCATCGTGTCCAATGCCGGTGGTTCGATGACGCCACTGGGCGACCCACCGCTGTTCCTCGGATTTCTCAAAGGCGTGGATTTCTTCTGGACGGTCAGCCACATCTTTCCCGAGACCCTGTTCCTCGTCGGCGCGCTGCTGGCGCTGTTCTATGCGCTGGATTGGTGGTTTTACCACCGCCGGGAAGAGTTGATGGCGGTCGACCCGACGCCGGATACGCCGCGCATCGGCTTCGACGGCGCGGCCAACTTCGGTTTGCTGGCTGTGGTGGTGGCATTGGTTCTGGCAAGCGGCTTCTGGAAATCGCCTGTGATGTTCAACATCTGGGGCACCGAAGTCGGCTTGCCCGGATTGGTGCGCGATGCAGGGTTGCTCGTCGTGATCCTGGCCTCGCTGAAACTTACGTCCGCAAAAGTGCACGCGGACAACCAATTTTCCTGGGCCCCGATGCTTGAAGTTGCCAAGCTTTTCGCCGGCATTTTCCTGGCCATCATTCCGGTGATCGCGATGCTCAAGGCCGGCATCAGCGGGCCGTTCAGCTCCATCGTCGCCGCCGTCACGCGACCCGACGGGACGCCCGACCCGGCCATGTATTTCTGGGCCACGGGCGCCTTGAGTTCATTCCTGGACAACGCGCCAACCTATCTGGTGTTTTTCAACACCGCAGGAGGCGACCCAAAGGCGTTGATGACAACGCTGGCCCCTACACTGGCCGCCATCTCCGCCGGTGCCGTTTTCATGGGCGCCAACACCTACATCGGCAACGCGCCAAACCTGATGGTCAAGGCGATTGCCGAGGAGCGCGGTGTCAAAATGCCGAGCTTCTTCGGTTACATGGCGTGGTCCGGCGCGGTCTTGATTCCGCTGTTCATCGCCATGACCTTCATCTGGTTTCGTTGAGAAGAGAGTCTTTATGAGCAAACCCAAGATCCTTGTCGCCCGCGCGATCTTTCCCGAGATCATCGCGAGGCTGGAGCAGCACTTCGAAGTCGAGTCCAACCAGGCCGATGAAACCTGGTCGAAAGCACAGCTGATCGACAAGCTGCGCGACAAGGTCGGCGTTTTCACCACCGGCGGCGAGCGTATCGACGCCGAAGTGCTGGCCGCCTGCCCGCAACTGAAGCTCTGCGCCAACATGGCCGTGGGCTACAACAACTTCGACATCGACGCCATGACAGCGCATGGTGTGCTCGGCACCAATGCGCCAGACGTGCTGACGGAAACCACGGCCGATTTCGGCTTCGCACTGCTGATGGCCACGGCCCGCCGCGTGACCGAGAGCGAGCATTTCCTGCGCGCCGGCAAATGGAAGAAGTGGAGCTTCGACATGTTCGCGGGCTCCGACATCCATGGCGCCACGCTGGGCATCATCGGCATGGGCCGCATCGGACAGGGGGTGGCCAGGCGCGGCGCGCATGGCTTTGGCATGAATGTGATCTACCACAACCGTTCGCGGCTGGATGCGGTGCTGGAGGCGGAATGCAAGGCCCGCTACGTCAGCAAGGAAGAGCTGCTCAAGACGGCGGACCACGTCGTGCTGGTCGTGCCGTATTCCGCCGCCTCGCACCACACCATCGGCGCGGCCGAGCTGGAATTGATGAAACCGACCGCCACGCTCATCAATATCGCGCGCGGCGGCATCGTGGACGATGCGGCGCTGGCCGCCGCCCTGCGTGCCAGACGCATCGCAGCAGCCGGGCTCGATGTGTTCGAAGGCGAGCCCGGCGTGCACCCGGATTTGCTGACCGTGCCCAACGTCGTGCTGACGCCGCACATTGCCAGCGCCACGGTGCCGACGCGCATGGCCATGGCCAATCTGGCAGTGGACAACCTGATTGGCTACTTGACACAAAACAAGGCGCTCACGCCTTTGAATCCCGAGGCGATGGCGAAAAAGTGACTGCACCCGAACTCTGGCTGCCACTGGTGTTGGCGGCGGTCAACCTCGCCCTGTTGCTATGGCTGGTACTGCGCTCGCCGCCGGCCAGCACCGATGATGGCGGCCGTGCCGAGCTGCTGGCGGCCAACGAACGGCTGGAGCGCGAACTGCGCCGCGAGATCAGCGAATCTTCGCGCGGAGGGCGCCAGGAGCTCACGCAGACCTTTGCCAGCTTTCAGCAAACCCTGGTGCAGCAAAGCGCCGAGGCAATCCGCACGCAGAACGCCCAGATCGACGCCTTTTCCCAGCAATTGTCGCTGCTGCAAAAGACCCTGGCCGACACCCTGACCACCCAGCTGCAGGGCTTGAGCGAGTCCAATGCCCGGCGCATGTCCGAGATCCGTGCCACCCTTGAGCAGCAGCTGGCCCAGTTGCAGCAGACCAACACGACCAAGCTCGAGGAGATGCGCCGCACCGTGGACGAAAAGCTGCAGACCACGCTGGAAACCCGGCTGGGCGAGAGCTTCAAGCAGGTGGCTGAGCGGCTGGAACAGGTGCACAAGGGCCTGGGCGAAATGCAGACGCTGGCCACCGGTGTCGGCGACTTGCAGCGCGTGTTGACCAACGTGAAAACGCGCGGCATGTTCGGCGAGGTGCAACTGGAAGCCTTGCTCGAACAAGTGCTCACCCTGGAGCAATACGCCAAGCAGGTGGAAACCAAGCCGCGCAGCAACCAGCGTGTGGACTTTGCGATCCGGTTCCCCGGGCGCAGTGCCGACGGTGCCCCGGTCTGGCTGCCGGTGGACGCGAAATTTCCGCGGGAAGACTATGAGCGGCTGCTCGATGCCCACGACCGCGCCGACACGGCAGCGGCCGAAGCGGCCGCCAAGGCGCTGGAGGCGCGCATCCGTACAGAGGCCCGCTCGATCGCCGAGAACTACCTGGCACCGCCGCACACCACCGATTTCGCCATCCTGTTCTTGCCCATCGAAAGCCTGTATGCCGAGGTGCTGCGCCGGCCGGGCCTGATGGACAGCCTGCAACGCGATTACCGTGTGACCCTGGCCGGGCCCACCACGCTCCTGGCCATGCTCAACAGCCTGCACATGGGCTTTCGTACGCTGGCGCTGGAACAGCAGGCCTCTGAAGTCTGGAAGGTGCTGGGCGCCGTCAAGACCGAGTTCGAGCGTTATGGCGAGTGGGTGAGCCGCATCAAGGAACAAGTGCAAAAGGCCTCGGACACCCTGGACAAGGCCGACACCCGCACCAAGCAGATGCGCCGCGCGCTCAAGGTCGTGGAGGCCTTGCCCGAGGCCGAGGCACAAGCGTTGCTGCCCCTGAACGGCGAACCCAGTGACGAACCAGAAACCTGAAGCGGCCGGCCTGAGCCTGGCGCTGGCGCGCCTGATTGCGGGCCATGTGTTCCTGCATGCCTGCATGGCCGGGATGCGCATGGCAGCCCCCCTGCTGGCCTTGCGCCAGGGCTATAGCGCGGCGGCGGTGGGCGTGCTGCTGGCGTTGTTTGCGCTGACCCAGGTGTTTCTTGCCTTGCCGGCGGGCCGCTACGCCGACCGGCATGGCCTCAAGCGCCCGGTTGGCTACAGCGTGGTCCTGGCGGCGGTCGGCGCAGCACTGGCCATCGCCTTTCCGATCTTTCCGGTCCTGTGCCTTAGCGCGTTGATGACGGGCGGCGCCACCGGTGCCGCCTCGATCGCGCTGCAGCGCCACGTCGGCCGCGCCGCGCAGAACCCGACGCAGCTTAAGCAGGTATTTTCCTGGCTCGCGATCGGACCGGCGGTGTCGAACTTCCTCGGACCGTTCAGCGCCGGGCTGATGATCGACCATGCTGGCGTCGCCGCAGGCGATCTCAACGGCTACCGTGCCGCCTTCGCGCTGATGGCCGTGCTGCCGCTGCTAGCCTGGTTCTGGGTGCGCCGTACGCAGGAGTTGCCGCCGGTCATCCGCGCCGAGGGCGACGCCCAAGGCAAGGCCTGGGACCTGGTGCGCGAGCCGATGTTCCGGCGTCTGTTGCTGGTGAACTGGCTGCTGTCTTCGTGTTGGGACGTGCATACCTTTGTCGTCCCCATCCTGGGCCATGAGCGCGGCCTCAGCGCCTCCGTAATCGGCTCGATCCTGGGGGCGTTCGCGGTGGCAGCGGCCTTGATCCGCGTGGTGTTGCCGATGGTCGCCGCCCGGTTGCGCGAGTGGGTCGTGATTGCCGGGGCGATGGCGGCCACGGCGCTGCTGTTCGGCATCTACCCGCTGCTGCAGTCGCCCCTGGCCATGGGGCTTTGCTCGATTTTGCTGGGTGTGTTCCTGGGGTCGGTGCAGCCCATGGTGATGAGCACGCTGCACCAGATCACGCCCGAACACCGCCACGGCGAGGCATTGGGGCTGCGCCTGATGGCGATCAATGCCTCCAGCGTTCTCATGCCGGTGCTGTTCGGCACCGCCGGCGCGTTGATCGGGATCTCGGGCGTCTTCTGGGTCACCGGCGCGATGGTGGGGGCGGGCGCGCGTTCCGCCTGGTACCTCAGAGCTGATAAAACAACTTGATCGCGTCCCAGCCCGCCTGAGGCCCATCCACGTACTGGAACAGATCCAGGTCTTCCGGAGAAATGGCGCCTTCTTCGATCAGCACGTCGAAATTGACGAGGCGCTTCCAGTAGTCCGTTCCGAACAGGATGATGGGCACCGGCTTGGCCTTCTTGGTCTGTACCAGCGTGATCACTTCGAACAACTCGTCCAGCGTGCCAAACCCACCTGGAAAGGCCACCAGCGCCTTGGCCCGCATCATGAAATGCATCTTGCGTAGCGCAAAGTAGTGGAACTTGAAGTTCAGCGACGGCGTGACGAAGGCATTGGAATGCTGCTCGTGGGGCAGGGCGATATTCAGCCCGACGGTCTTTGCGCCCATTTCATGCGCGCCGCGATTGGCCGCTTCCATGATGCCGGGGCCACCCCCGGTGCAAATGAACAGCTGACCTGCCGGCGGGCGCTGCGCGCTGTAGTCGGCCACCAGCCGTGCGAACAGCCGCGCCTGGTCGTACCAATGGGCATTGCGAACCTGCCGCTGCGCCAGTTTCAGCGCGGTGGCGTCCCCGGTGGCACTGGCCGCCGCCAACGCTTCTTGCGCGAGTTCGGGCGGTGGGAAGCGGGCGCTTCCAAAGACCACGATGGTGTTCTCTACCCCTTGCGTCTGCTGGGCCAGATCGGGCTTGAGCAACTCCAGCTGAAAGCGGATGCCGCGGGTTTCGCGGCGCAGCAGGAATTCGGGGTCGGCGAAGGCCAGGCGATAGGCGTCGGCATCCAGCGGATTGCCGTTGTTGGCGTGGGCCTGGAGTTCCGCCCAGGCATCGGCCAGGCGCTTGTCGTTGAGTGGTGAGGCAGATTCCATGGTGAGATTGTGGCTGCAAATGTGGCGTCTCGGCCAGTTCCGGAATTGTCACTGTCCTACAAGAACTTGCGAACCGTCCGACAGGGCGCTTTCGACTGCTGATTCATAGTTAACGCACGTGCCTGGCATGCGAATAGGTCGCCTGCCGTCCGTGGGGAAAGGAAGCTGCATGAACAAGAATCAGCTCGTGGGTCGCTTGGACCAGATCACTGGAAGACTCAGGCAGGTGGCCGGCCGGGCGCTGGGCATCCGCAGCATGGAATATCGAGGCAAGGCCCAAGCCGCCATCGGCAAGGTCGAAGCTGCCTTCGGCGATGCCATTGAAGATTTCAAGAGCGGCAACCGGCGCACCCTCAACAGGCTTTGAAGCCACGCCGGCGGTCGGACAAGTCCGTCATTCAACATCATTTCCAAAGGAGTTCACCATGAACGCAAATGCAATTTCGTCCAGTGGCGGCCGCGCGCTGGCGGTTGTTTCCTCCCTCGCAGTACTGTTGGCGCTCGGCGCGTGCGGCAAACAGGGCGAAGAACGCACGGTAGGCCAGCAGGTTGATTCCGCGGTCGCCAAGACTGAGCAGGCCGCCAAGGACATGACGAAGGACGCGAAGTCTGTGGCGCAAGACGCCAAGGTCGCTGCCAAGGAGACCGCCGCCGCCGTGGCCGAAAAACTGGATGACGCATCCATCACCGCGTCGGTCTCGGCAAGCCTGGCCAAGGATCCCGAACTGAGCGCCATCAAGATCGATGTGGACACCAAGGACGGTGTCGTCAATCTCTATGGGCCGGCTCCGACCATGAGCGCGCGGGAACGCGCAACAGTGATCGCCAAAGGGGTGAAGGGTGTGAACGCGGTCAACAACCAGTTGACCATCAAGGCAGGTTGATTGCCGCCGAAGCGGCCTTCGGCGTAGGCGCCATGGGCGCCCGGATCACCTCGTGCACATAGCGGAGTTTGCGCAGTGCACCGTCGCTCAAGGCAAACGGGTAGGCATCGCTTTGCCCCAGGCTGCGGTTCAGGCTGTTGACCATCAAGGTGATCGGCACCCACTGGGCGACGAGGACATCAAAATCACTCTGCGCCTTGCCAAAGGGATTGGCGATCCGTGCGAGCCGTGGGTCGTCACTGCCGGGCACCGCGACGCTGGTGCGGTAAGCGGATGCTGTTTCCAGTAGATCCACCATGTGCAGGTAATGCGCCCAGGTTTCTGCCCAGTCTTCCAAGGGATGGCTGGTGGCGTAGGCGCTGACGTGGTCTCTATGCCAGTCCTGCGCGGTTCCGTCGTTCGCGTAGTGCCGCTGCAGAGCGTGCGTATAGTCGATCGATGCATCGCCGAACACGGCGTTGAATTCGTCGGTCCGATCCTGCGCGCGGATCAGCGTTTCCCAGTAGTAGTGACCCGACTCATGGCGCAAGTGCCCAAGCAAGGTTCGATACGGTTCGTGCAAGGCGATGCGTCGGCGGGTGCACTCCTCGTCGTCGGCTTCCGCGATATTCAGCGTGATGACACCGTCGCGGTGGCCTGTCATCACCCCCGGCGCACCCGGCAGGTCCGCCAGAAATTCGAACACCGGGCCATTGGGCGCGGCTTGCAGGAGCTCCAATTTGGCCAAGGTGTAGTACAGGCGTCTTTTCGCCACTTCGACACGGCACCAATGTGCCAGGTTGTCTGCAACCGACAGGTCCGGCAACAAGCGCGTCTGCCGGCACGAGACGCACAAGGGATTCGGATCATCGGCTTGGACGGCGAAATTGCAAGCCTGGTACACCGTGTGGTTGTGGCAC
>DATILI010000162.1:0-4780 GCA_035476635.1 Burkholderiaceae bacterium
GTTCGGCGAAAACACCTCCGGCCTCGATCTCGCGGCAGGCGGTGCCCGCTGGGGGCGCACTGTGGGGCGGCGAGAAGCGCAGGCCTGGGGTCGGCGCGCAAAGCGCGCTTCGTAAACTGACTCGTCGCAACTGTTTGAACGGAGAGAGCGCAGCGAATGCAGTGAGTTTTGCGACGCGACCCCAGGACGAGCATCGCAGCGCAGTCGGAGCGAAGCGTAGACCGCCACAGTGTGCGCCCCCAGCGGGTACCGCCTGTCGCGACGCGCAGGGCCTGCAAGCAACCCGGCGCCCGGCAACACGTCGGAACCCAACGTTAATGAGGCTGGAGCGAGTTTCATCTCAGTATTTCCCGTCACGCGCTTCGTAGTGCGTGGGCTTGTTCAGGCTGGCACCGCCGCGCTGCGCCCAGTCGGCTGTCCAGTCGAGCATGGTGTCCAGGCTCACCTGCGGCGGTCCGAACAATTCAAATGCCTGCGCGCAATTCACAAGCCATGCGGTGCTGGCTTCCTGCCCGGTAAGAAGCGGCGCGATGCCAAGCCGAGCCCCCAGGCCTTGCGCGGCGGCGCGGATGCTGACCAGCGGGCCGCTCAGGTTCAAGGGCGAAGTGGGCGTGTCGCAATGCGCAAGTGCGCGCAATGCCCAGTCATTGGCCTCGCCCTGCCAGATCACGTTGGCGTGGCCCATGGCCAGGTCGATGGGTTCGCGCTTCAACACCTTTTGCGCCACGTCGTGCAGCACGCCATAGCGCATGTCGATGGCATAGGACAGCCGCAGCAGACGGCCGGGCGTGCGATGCAGGTGCGAGAAATGCTGGAACATGCGCTCGCGCGCCACGCAGGAGTTGGCGTATTCGCCCGAAGGCGCGGTCGGCGGCATGCCCTCCACCGCGCCGCCGCTTTCAATGCCAACGAAGGGGTAGACGCAGGCCGTGGAGAACGCCACGATGCGCGACTTGGTGAAGCGCTCGGCCACCAGCGCCGGCACATGCGCATTCATGGCCCAGGTCAGCCATTCGCTGCCGGTGGAACCGAACTTGCGGCCGGCCATGAAGACGATGTTCGCCACATCAGGCAGGGCCGCCACGGCCTCGCGCGAAAGCAGGTCCGCCGAGATGCACTCCACGCCCTCAGCTTGCAGCCGCTCGCGCAGGCCAGCCTCGGAAAACCGCGCCACGCCAATCACACGCTTGCCTGGCGCGGCGCGCCTGGCCATGCGCGCCAGCGTGGGGCCCATCTTGCCGCCGACGCCGAGCACCATGATGTCGCCCGGCACGCGCGCCAACTCTTGCACCAGCGCGGACGAAGGCCGGGACAGCTCCTCTTCCAGGTGCGCCAGGTCCTCGATGCGGTTTGGCAGTGTCACAGCGGCTCCCTTGCAAGATAGCCCAGCACCATACTTCCATCCCGCGATCTTCGGCGCTTTGAGATTGCGGCAATGTAATCAAACGCCTGGCGCCTTGCAAGATGGACATCCCGCGTGCGCTTTCCGCCAGAATGGCGAAGTTTTCAAGGAGTCCTCATGCTCGACCCCCAAGCCAAGGCGCTGCTCGATCTCATCAAGGAACGCGGGCTGCCCGCCAGCAACGAACTGTCGCCTGCCGAGGCACGCCAGGCCTACCGCGACCGGCGCAGCTACACCCAGCCGGCGGCGCCCGAGGTCGGCGCGATCCGGGACATCGCGGCGCCGACGCCGCACGCTCCTGTTCCCTTGCGCAGCTACCGCCCCGCGGGCAGCCAGCCTCAAGCGGTTCTGCCTGCGCTCGTCTACTTTCACGGCGGCGGCTGGGTCATCGGCGACCTGGACACGCATGACGTGCTGTGCCGCCAGCTATGCAACGCTTCGGGTTGCGCCGTGCTCGCGGTGGACTACCGTATGGGCCCGGAGCATCGCTTCCCCGCGGCCATCGACGACGCGCTGGCCGTCACCCGCTGGGTGTTCGCACAGGCGAAGGAACTGGCCATCGACCCGGCCCGCATCGCCGTCGGTGGCGACAGTGCCGGCGGCAACATCGCCGCCGTCGTGTGCCTGGGCCTGCGCGATGCGGGCGAAGCCTTGCCGGCATTCCAGTTGCTGGTCTACCCTGCCACCGACATGCGCCGCGGCGCGCCCTCGCACCGCGAAAACGGCGAGGGCTATTTGCTGACTTCCGCCGTCATCGAATACTTCCAGGGCCACTATGTCGGCGCGGCCCAGTACGACGACTGGCGCGCCTCTCCGCTGCTGGCGGCCAACCACGCCGGCCTGCCGCCGGCCCTGGTGCTCACCGCGGGCTTCGACCCGTTGCGCGATGAGGGCCTGGCCTATGCCGACAAGCTGTCCGCCGCCGGCAATCAAGTTCAATATGTCTGCTTTTCGCGACAGATTCACGGCTTCATCACCATGGGCCGTGTGATCGACGAGGCCAACACGGCCGTGCTTCTCTGCGCCGATTTGCTCAGGAGAAAGCTCGCCAACTGAGGCCCCGGCCGCGGCCGGCGGCGGGAATACGTAAGGGTCTGTCTACGGGTCAACCCCCGGTGTGGCGCAGCGGCGCTTTCGCTTAAGCTTCGGCACCCTATAAATGACCCCCGGAGACAGGTATGGCGAAGTGCAGGAGTATGCAGTGACCGGCACTGTGCTGGCCCGAGCGCGCGTGGACGGGCTGGAACATCTGACGGCCATCTACGCCGTACTCAACGCGACCAACGAAGCCATCCTGCGCTCGCGCACGGCGCAAGAGCTGTACCAGCACGTCTGCAACGCGGCGGTGGACGGCGGCAAGTTCAAGATCATGGCGATCTGCCTGCCCGACCCCGAAACCACGAAGATCCGCGTCGCGGCGATCGCCGGCACCCAGGCTTCGACCATCGACGGCGGCGCCGGTTCGGACGACGAGAAGGCGGTCAAGGGCGAGAGCCTGGTCGGCACCGCCTTTCGCAGCGGCGCGCCCTGCCTGAGCAACGATTTCCTGGCCGACGGGCGCACGCGCCCCTGGCATGCGGTGGCCCTGGCCGAAGGCGTGGCCGCGGGCGCGGCGGTGCCGCTGACGGTGGACGACCAACCCCTTGGCGTACTGCTTTTCTATTCGACAGAGAAACACGCGTTCGACGAGGAGACCGTGCGGCTGATCGAGCGCATGTCCCGGAACATCAGCTTTGCGCTGGTCCATTTCTCGCGTGAAACCGAACGCCGCCAGGCCGAGCAGGCGCTGCGCGAAAGCGAGGCCCGGTTTCGCGCGTTGACCAATCTGTCGTCCGACTGGTACTGGGAGCTGGACCCGGGATTTCGCTACTCGCGCATGGAAGGCCGGCGCAGCAATGTGCAGTCGACCCAGAACGCGTTTCTGGGCCGTTTGATCTGGGACACCGAGCTCGAGAACCAGAACCCCGGCGGCTGGGATGCCCTGCGTGAGGAGATGGCGGCACACAAGCCGTTTCGCGACGTCACCCTGCACCGGTTGCTGCCCAACGGCAGCCCCTACTACATCAGCGCCAGCGCCGAGCCCGTGTTCACCGACGGAAGGTTCGCCGGCTACCGCGGCGTCTCGCGAGAAATCACGCACCAGAAAATCGCCGAGCAGCGCATCGAGTACCTCGCCACACACGACGCGCTCACGGCCCTGCCCAACCGGGTGATGTTCAGCCAACTGCTCAACTCCTCGATCCTCTCGGCGCGGCGCTACGACCGCCGCTTCGCGCTGATGTTCATCGACCTGGACCGCTTCAAGTTCGTGAACGACACGCTCGGCCACGAAGCCGGCGACTCGCTGCTGCAGGAAATCACGATGCGCTTTCGCCATGCGCTGCGAGCCAGCGACGTGCTGGCGCGGCTGGGGGGCGACGAGTTCGTGCTGCTGGTGCAAGAGGCCAATGACGAGGAAGACGCGGCGGCGGCCGCGCGAAAGATCCTGTCGGCTGCCATCAAGCCATTCGTCCTGGCCGGCCAGGAATGCCGCGTGACCGCGAGCATCGGCGTTGCCATGTTCCCGACCCATGGCGAAGACGAAGCGGCGCTGATGAAGAACGCCGACAGCGCCATGTACTTCGCCAAGGAGCAGGGCAAGAACAACGTCCAGTTCTATTCGGCCGACATCCAGTCGCACTCGCTGGAGCGGCTTTCACTGGAAACGCACTTGCGCCACGCACTGGAGCGCGGCGAATTTTCACTGCGCTACCAGGCCAAGGTGGACCTGCGGCGCGACGTGATCACCGGTGTCGAAGCCCTGCTGCGCTGGGAAAACCCGGAGCTGGGCTTTGTCTCGCCGAATCATTTCATTCCGATCGCGGAAGAAACGGGGCTCATCATCGCCATCGGCCGCTGGGTGCTGCGAACCGCCTGCGAGCAGAACATGGCCTGGCAGCGCCAGGGCCTGCCGGCCACCTGCATCGCGGTCAATCTTTCGCCGCGCCAGTTCGCCAACGACATGCTCCTGCACGACATCGCCGAGGTGCTGCAGGAAACCGGCATGCCGCCGCACCAGCTGGAGCTGGAGATCACCGAGGGCATGGTGATCGGCGACACGCAAGCCGCGATCGAACTGCTCACCGCCATCAAGAGGCTGGGCGTGCGGCTGGCGATAGACGACTTCGGCACGGGCTATTCGTCGCTCGGCCAGCTCAAGAATTTCCCGATCGACACACTCAAGGTGGACCGCTCCTTCATCCGCGACATCGTGAGCAACACGGAAGACCGCGCCATCACCGAGGCCATCATCGCCATCGGCAAGACGCTGTCACTGACCGTCATCGCCGAGGGCGTGGAGACGGCCGAGCAGGAGGCCTTCCTGCGCTCGCGCGCCTG
>DATILI010000163.1:0-17328 GCA_035476635.1 Burkholderiaceae bacterium
ACACGGCACCAATGTGCCAGGTTGTCTGCAACCGACAGGTCCGGCAACAAGCGCGTCTGCCGGCACGAGACGCACAAGGGATTCGGATCATCGGCTTGGACGGCGAAATTGCAAGCCTGGTACACCGTGTGGTTGTGGCACATCCGGTAGTCCGTGCCGTCGGACTTGTCCGATCTGAGTTCCCACAAATCCTCGCTGCCTGGTGCGGCCTTGACGGCGGCCAGCAGCATGCGGTCAGGCAGAAAAGCCAATGCACTGCCGCATTGGAGGCATTGCACATTCTCGAAAAACACCGGATGGCCGCAATGGTCGCACCGAAAGATCTTCACGGCGTGGCAAGGCCTGTTTTACGGGCAAAAAGGGAAAACCTGGCCCGCGAACACCGGGCCAGGAGGAACGATCAATGCCGCATCAAACACTTATGGCCGCACTGCCAGCGTGTTGCGCACTTCCCTCACGCCCTTGACGTTGCGGGCGATGTATTCGGCCTGGTTCTTCTCCATGCTGGACTTGGCAAAACCAGAGAGGTTCACCGTGCCGTTCAGCGTTTCCACCTTGATCGCGCCTGCATCCACTGTCTTGTCCTCAATGAACTTGGCCTTGACGGATGTGGTGATCGCGGCATCGTCGATGTAGGCGCCCACGGTTTCCTGATCGCGGATGACCGCGCAACCCGTGGTCAATACCGTCATGCCGGCCAACGCGGCGAAGGCGATTGCTCGAGCGTATTTCATGATGCTTCCTTTGAAGTTTGTGGATGAGGTCAGTGCTGTCGTTGAAAAGCTCGCCGGTGTGCCGCACTACGCCCACTGGTTTGCGCACGGGGACCGCCCTAGATTTGCGGCGGCGTGGAGGAATTAGTCATCGCATGTCCTTTTTGGAGCCGCCGTTCAACAGTGAGAGCACAACACCGGACAATTCCGCCGAGCCCAGGGCACCAGCAACCATTCGGGTAAACCACAGCATTCGCCAGGGCCGGATCAGAACTGCCACGGCGCCCACGCCGGCCGCGATGCCCAACACCTGCAGGGGTTTCTCGCGGGCAAAGGCCTTGATCACCGGCACGGCGACTTCGGTGGCTGCGTGGGCCGGGTGGTGCCGCCACCAGCTGCGGCCCGCTCGCCTGGCGATGTGCCACCAGCCACCGTCCCTTGACGCGAATCCGCGGTCTGAACGCATCGCATCATCCGATTGACTCGAAGAATCCTCGTCGGCCTGGGCGCCGCGCCCATCATCGTGATGGAGGTGCCGTACGATCGCACGGCGGCTTTGTGCCAGGCGTTCGTGCGGCGTCAGCGGAAACTGCAGGTCAGCGGCCATGGCGTTCCTCCCCGACACTGCGCAGCGTCTGCATGTCTGCATGAAGCTGGCTTTTTATTTCATTGAAGCGATCAGGCGTCATCGGTTTGCGAGCAGCACTGAAAGCCGCGCCCGCCAGCACCAGCGCCACACCAGGAACCGCGACGAGCACCCAGTGAAACTGCCCGTGCAGAACGCCCAGCATCAAGGCCCCCCCCGCAAGCGCGACAAACACTGCCAGGCCGAGCGTGGCCAGGCACCATGCCAGGCTGCGCCGCAGCACCTCGGCCCCGGCACTGGAGGCCTCCTGCTGGACCAGGGCGGCATAGCCAGCGACATGGTCTGCCACCAGCTCGGGCCGGTTGATCAACAGTGAAAAGAGCGGATGCAACATAGGCGGACTTGGCAAGGCGTTGATCAATTGCGGTGGCGGCCATGCAGCGCCATGAACAGCGCGGCCACTATCGCGCCGGTTGCAGCGGCGATAAGTACCGCTTTGACCGGCTGATCCGCCACGTACTTGCCCGTTGCGTCGGCGTAGCGCGTGATCGCTTTCTGGGCGTTTTCACCCGTGTGGGTTACCGCCTCAAGGCCATGGCGAACCATCTTTTCGGCTTTTGATGCCAATTGGTCGATTGCAGGGTCGAGGTCGCGGCGCAGCCCGCGCATCTTGTCGGCGGTCCGATCCAGGGTGTCGTGGGCGAAGGTGCGCGTGGTTTCGACGGCATCTTCTGCCGACTGCAGCACTTCATCGGACAGTTGGCGCGTGTCCTCCGTTTGGGCGGGGCCGCTCTTGGCTGTGAAGGGGGTCATGGTTCGGATCCTTTCAGTGGTCATGGGAAGTCGGACGCGCCTAGCCCCTTCGGACCAAGCCCACCACGAAGCCGGCAACGGCCAGGATGGCGAAGATGAAGAAAAGGATCTTGGCGATTTCCACCGCACCGGCGGCGATTCCGCCGAAGCCGAACACGGCCGCGATGAGTGCTATTACCAGGAAGACAACGGAGTAGTGCAACACGTAAATCTCCTTGCTGGGCGAAGCCCTTGGATTGGTGGCGTTCGTGATCGAACGGCCTGGAGCCAAGGTTAAGCAAGGAGGAACACGCGGCTCATCAGTCGGGGGCGTGTGGACATGTCGGCGCACGGGCGCACAGTTTGTAGGACGCTACCGACGCGCCGGCCGCATACGAGCGCGGGGGCACCAAGCGGCGATCAAGCGGCGATCAAGTTCCTTTGGGCAGCACGGCGGAGACCCGGGTCCCAGCATTTTCCGCCGACGCAATTGACAGCCGCCCACCGGCGGCCTCCACCCGGTGCCGCATGCCGGCCAAGCCATGGGCCGTGGGCCGGATGGTGGCCACGTCGAACCCGGCGCCGTCGTCCTGGACTTCCACGCTCACGTGGTGTTCGAAGTCCTGCAGGGAGATCGTCACCTGCCGCGCGCGCGCGTACTTGCCCACATTGGTCAGGGACTCCTGCACCAGGCGATATACCGTCAGCTGAGTGGCTGCGTCGAGTTCCACCGTTTCGACGTCGGTTGTCACGCTCAAGCCCGAACGTTCCGCAAACTCGCGCGCGAGGATTTCCAACGAGGCGACCAGACCCAGATTGGACAGCGAAGAGGGACGCAAATCCTCGATGATGCGGCGTTTCAAGGCGATGCCGCTGTTTAGCGTTTCGGTCAAATGCTGAAGGCGCAGCGCCATCTCCGGTGCGTCGCCGGCCAGCTTGGATTTGAGCCGCGCGACATCCAGCTTGGCGGCCGTCAGCAGCGAGCCCAGCTCGTCGTGCAGCTCGCGCGCCAGGTGGCCTCGCTCGTCCTCGCGCACCTGTTGCAAATGGGTGGCCAATTCGGTCAGGCTGGCGGTGCGCTCCTTGACCAGCCGTCCCAGCCGATCACGCTCATTTTCCAGCGCTTCCTGCTGGCGCTGGTCGACCTGCTTGAGGGCAATGGTTTGCCGCAGGTACATGTAAAAGGCAAGCAGGCCGACCAAGGCCACGACCGCCACGCCGATGCGCGCGAGGTGCAGCGACTGGCCGATCTGGATCTGGGCGCGTTCCATGCGGCTGGTGCTGGTGGCGATGAGCGCGGAAGACTGTTCGCGAATGGCGTCCATGTGCTCTTTGCCGACGTCGGTAGTGAGCACGAATTTCCAGGCCTCTTCGTTGCCTTGTTTGCGCAGGCGCACACTCACATCCATCTCAGCGAGTTTGCGCGCCGCATGGCTGGCCAATTGGGCAAAGACAAGGAGTTCCCGCGGTTGCTCGGCGTACATCTTGTGCAGGCTGTCCAGGCTCTGGTTGATGTCGGCCGTGGCCGCGCTGTAGGGCTCCAGGTAGCGCGGATCACCAGTCAGCAGAAAGCCGCGTTGACCGGTTTCCGCGTCCAGCATCTGCTGCAGCAACTTGTGCAAGACACCGCGCGTGCGCTGCGCCTGCTCGATTTCTTCGGCGGCCCGAATGGATTGCCAATAGCCGGTTTCGTTGATACCGACCAACGCAATGACCGCCAGAATGGCCAATGGAAGGCTGACTGCCATCTGGGGAATCGAAAGCCATCGCATGGAAGTCTTGGGCCTTTAATCAAGTGGTGTGGGGAAATGAGTGCACTGGCCAAATAGTCGCCGTATCATGCATGCTGCAATCCCTTGAACTGACTACCAGGAAGATGCCAACATGATCAGAATCGGAATTGTGGATGACCATGCCATTGTGCGGTCCGGTCTGCGCCAGTTTTTCTCCGACTTTGTAGATCTGCGCGTCGTCGGGGAGGCGGCCAACGGCCGCGAAGCCATCGATCTGGTGCGCAACACCGAGTTGGATGTGCTCCTCATGGACCTTTCCATGCCGGGGCAAAGCGGCATCGACGCGTTGGCGATGATCCGCGCGAAGGCCCCTGATGTCGGCATTCTCATCCTGAGTGGTTACCCTGAAGAACACTACGCGATGAACCTGATCCGCCAGGGTGCCAGCGGCTATCTGAACAAGGAATGTGACCCGGTGGAAATCGTCAATGCGATTCGCACGGTTGCCATGGGGCGGCGCTACATCACGCCGGCGGTGGCCGAACTGCTGGCCCAGCAACTCAATCGCAAGGAGGACGTTGCGCCTCATGAGCAGCTGTCCGAGCGCGAGTTCCAAGTCTTCCTGAAACTGGCCCAGGGCGAGACGGCGGGCGATATTGCCAAGGCCTTGTCGCTCAGCGTGAAGACAGTCAGCACGTATCGCACCCGTTTGATGGAAAAGATGGGGCTGGCTTCGAACAGCGATCTGACCTACTACGCGCTCAAGAACAAGCTTATTGACTAGCATCCGAGGAAAGTTGGGTGCGCTGGTCGGAACATTGCTGAAGGCAGTAGTCCACCAGCGCATCGATCTCGTTGGACTTGTCAAACACCGCATCCACGCCAAGCTGGGTGCAGCGCTTGCGAATATCTGCAGTGGCATAGTTGCTTAGAACCACGACCTTCTGCGCTGGAAGCCGGTCGCGACAGGCCTCGATGACGCCCAGCCCGCTGCCCTGCCTGAGAAAGAGATCGACGATCGCCAGATCCCAATGGGCGCCGTTGCTCATCAGCCAGTCCCGCCCCTCGTGCTCCGTCTCGGCCACGCCGACAGCGGTGACGCAGGTAAGTTCCTCCAGCGTGCCGACGAGGTTGTCGCGGATGATGGCGTTGTCTTCAACGATGTATGTTCTCAGTCCCACTGTGTTTTCCCATGCAGGGCTGAATGAGCCCACACTCGTTGCCGACCGTTCGCAGCGCATTTCCAATGTACCGGGCAATTGAAATTCATTGTGCCAGCGGGCAAGGCACATCCATGTAGGACGCGTCCTACCCATGCTTTTGGTGCGCCGCATGTAGGTTGCAGCCCACAGGAACTCGCTATGGGCGCCGACTGACAGCACCTCGTGCGCAAAGCAGACTCTGTTGAATCGGAGAACGCGATGAAGCTGTTGGTTGAATCCCTGCTGGTTTTTGTGTTGACCCTCACAGCCGCCGCACTCGTCGCGCAGGGTACGGCCGCCTTCGTTGAACTCGCAGTGGTGGACGCGTTGGCGGCGCCATGCGACGTGCTGTGGGGCGATGTGCAATGCGTCGGCCCTGGCCAGAGGGAGGTGTCATGGATAAGCCCCTGACCGAGGAACCTCGCTCCAGACTTTCACAAGTGAAGATCGCGCTTGCGCTTTTCGCCGGCTTGATCGCATTGTTGTTCATGCTGGTGGTGTTTGCGCCCTGGGACTGGTTGCGCGAGCCGTTGAACCGGTATGCCAGCGAGCGCCTCGGGCGCCAGTTTGAAATCACGCGGCGTCTCGAAGTACATCCGGGACTGACGACTCGCGTCACTTTCCATGGTGTGCGCTTGGCCAACCCGGATTGGGCTGCACGGCCTTACTTGCTGGAGGCGGAGCGGGCCGATTTCAAGATCAAGCTCTGGTCCTTGCTGCTCGGGCGGTTGAACTTGCCCGAGCTCAAGCTGGAGCGCCCTCAGATTGCGTTGCAGCAGGAGCCGGATGGACGACGCACCTGGAGCCTGGGCCGCATCGGCACAACCGATGACGATGGGGCTGTGCCGCTGATCGGCGCCTTGAGCGTCGACCAGGGGCGTATTCACTATCTGGCCGCGGCGCACGGCGCCGATATCAGCGGCGATTTTTCGATCGATCCCACCGCTTCGGGCGATCTGCCGATGCGCTACAGAGCCCGTGGAGTCTGGAAGAAGGAACCCTTCGAAGCAAGTGGCCGCACTGGCGCGGTATTGCAGCTGAATGCGCCGACAGGGCAGCCCTTTCCCATGGAAATCAAAGCGACCGCCGGCCGTACAAGCCTGAAGGCGAAGGGAACGGTGGCCAGCCTCACCACGTTGGATGGAGTCAGTGCGACTTTTGACCTGCGCGGAAGAAGTCTGGCTGACCTGTACAAGCTGCTCGGTGTGGTGCTGCCGGAAACTCCCGCGTACGCATTGCAAGGAGAGTTGACCCAACGGTCCGACGTCTGGAGCGTCAAGCAGATTCGCGGCCTCCTGGGAAGCTCGGACCTGGCGGGCAACCTGGATTACGACCGCTCGCGCACGGTTGCGCTATTGACTGGCAAAGTGCATTCCGAAGCGCTGGACTTCAACGATCTCGGACCGTTGATAGGCCTGAAAGGTGGCGCAAAGGCAAAACCGGGCCGAATGCAGGCCACGGCCGTTGCCACCGCGGCTCCTACGCCCCACGACCCAGTGCGGCCGGCGACTGCTTCTGTTCCGGCAGCGGCGCGCGCCAGAGTACTTCCCGTCGCTGCGCTGGACCTCGAACGGCTGGGGGCGATGGATGCCGATGTCTGGTACAGCGCAGCCCGGATTCGGCATGCTCAGGAGTTGCCGCTGACCAGCTTGCGCGCCCACGTACAGCTACGCAAGGCGCTATTGCAACTGGATCCGTTGGAAGCCGGAATGGCCGGCGGGCAGGTTGTGGGCCTGATCCATATCGATGGCAACGTGAACCCCGCGGCGGTGAGGACCAAGCTGGACGCAAAGCATCTGCAGTTGAACCAGCTCTTCCCAACGTTAAAACTGACCAAGGGAAGCTGGGGCAAGCTCAATGGAAATATAGACCTGATGGGCCGCGGCAACTCCACCGCCAGGATGCTGGGGACGTCCGCGGGGCAAGTGGCGTTGCTGATGGGAAAAGGCGAAATCAGCAATATGCTGATGGAGGTGTTGGGGCTGGACGGCGGCGAGGTCATCAAGTTCCTGTTGAGCGGCGATCGCAATGTCGAACTCCGCTGCGCCGCCGCCGCATTCGAAGTGAAGCAAGGCGTGATGTCGAGCCAGAGCATCGTGCTCGACACCTCGGACACGGTGGTGCTGGGGCAGGGGCAGATCAGCCTGGCCGACGAGACCCTGGACTTGACTTTGCGTCCGGCACCCAAGGACGGCAGCATCCTGAGCCTGCGCTCGCCGCTCAGAATTGGTGGAACCTTCGCCGCGCCCTCGGCCGGACCGGACAAGGGCGCCTTGGCCAGACGTGTGGGGCTGGCCGTGGCGCTAGCCGCCGTCAATCCTTTGCTGGCCCTGGCCGCTACCGTGGAGACGGGACCGGGCAAGGACGCCGACTGCCAGCGCGTTCTTGCGCTGGCAGGCGTATCTGCGCCGCGACCTGCTGCGCGGCCTTAGCTTTAACTATCACGCCAGCGCGTGCCGCGTGACGCGTCGGGTGTGGCCGCCCATTCGCGGTACATGACCTCTGAGGTAATTGCCGGCATGACGCAGTGCCGCGAACATTCGTACATGGATTTTGTTCTTTGTTCTTGACTACCAGGAGGTTATATGACGGACGTAGGCGCAATTGCCATTGCATGTGGACTGATCATCGGCTTGGGCGCGATCGGCGCGTGCTTGGGTATCGGCGTGATGGGGGGTCGCTACATCGAGGGCGCGGTACGCCAGCCCGAGATGATGGAGCCGCTGCAAGTCAAGATGTTCTTGCTGGCCGGCCTGATCGACGCCAACTTCCTGATCGGCGTGGGCGTGGCGATGATGTTCGTCTTTGCCAACCCCTTCACGCACTAACGGGCAAGGCGGCGCGGGCACGCAACACCGCCGAGCGCACGAGCGCCAGGCGGTCGTTGCCGAAATACATGTCATCGCGGTTGACAAAAATCGTGGGTGAGCCGAACCCGCCGCGCCGGATTACCTCTTCGGTGTTGGCTTTCAACACATCCTTGATCGCCGGCTGCGCGATGCCGCCGAGAAAAGCGGCGGGGTCGACATTGATTTCCTCGCAAATCCTGCAGAGAGCGGTGTCTTGCGAAATGTCTTCGTCCCGCTCCCAGTACGCTTGGAACACGGCGCGCGCAAAAGGAACCAGCTTGCCCTGCGATTCCAGGTAGATGCAGCCGCGCATGGCCTTCACGCTGTTGACCGGGAACACCGTGGGCGGAAACCGCAGGGCCAGTCCCGCCTCGCGTGCCCAATCCTGCAGATCCTTGAGCATGTAGTCGCGCTTGGCCGGCACCGGGTTTTCCCGCTGCGCGTAGACGCTGGGATTCACACTGTTGAAGATGCCGCCGACCAGGATCGGCCGCCAGCGGATCGGCGCGTCGATCTCGACCGCGAGTGGTTGGATGTTGTGAAATGCCAGCCAGGTCCAGGGGCTGGAGCAATCGAAGAAGAATTCGATCATGGCGCTGCACCCCCCGCGGCACTCTTGGCTTGCAGCTTGTGGGCGCCTTCGCGCACACTTTGCGCGGTTTGGCCGAACAAAGCCTTGCGCGCCTCCTCCGTCATGGCCGGTGCTCGCAACTCCTTGCCCAGATCCAGCCCGCGCTTGACGGCCGGGCGCCCGAACAGGGCGTTGTACCAGCGCTGCACATGGGGAAAGTCCTCCAGGTTGACTTGCTGGGCTTTGTGCGTGCGCACCCACGGGAAGATGGCCATGTCGGCAATCGAATAGTCGGCACCCGCGACGTATGCGCCGGTACGTTGCAGTTGCGCATCGAGCACGCCGTACAGGCGATTGACTTCCTTGGCATAGCGCTCAATGGCGTAGGGAAGCTTCTCTGGCGCGTAAAGCAGGAAGTGGCCGTTCTGCCCGGCCATCGGCCCCAGGCCGCCCATCTGCCACATGACCCATTGCATGACCTGGTAACGCCCGCGCTGGTCGCTGGGAAGAAAGCGCCCGGCCTTCTCCGCCAGATACGCGAGGATGGCACCACTTTCGAACACAGACAAGGGCGCGCCGCCGTCCGCGGGCGCGTGGTCCACGATGGCCGGCATGCGGTTGTTGGGGCTGATCGCGAGAAACGTCGATTCGAACTGCTCGCCTTTTCCGATATTCACCGGCACCAGCCTGTAAGGCAGGCCGCATTCCTCGAGCATGATGGAAATTTTCCAGCCGTTGGGTGTTGGCCAGTAGTGCAGGTCGATCATGGGCGTGTCTTTGACTGTCGTGGGTGACACGCCCACTGTAGCAAAAATGCCCTCAGGCCATGCTTTCTATGGCATGTCTTCAATGACGAGCCGGCGGTATTTCTCGGCGATGGAGAATGGAACCGTATGCACCACATCCATGACGCGCTGCGTCGCCTCCGCCGAGGGCGCGTGGATCATGACGGCACAGTGCCCTTGCAGTGCCAACTGCTCGTACTCATGCACGGTCGCGCCTTCCGTGCCCACGGAAGGCAGGGGGTTGTCGTCGTGCCGAACGGTCCTGCCGATGTTGTCAAGGATCTGCTCGGGTGTCAGCAGCATCATCTCCTCTTGGCTTTCATACCCGCTGGCATGCAAATCATGGGCGATTTTCTCCGCGTGCTCCACCTTGGGCAGCATCACGAAGATGTAGCCCGTGGGATAGAACACCCCCCGCATGGTCAGCATGCGCGATTGCAACGTGAATGGCTTCATCGCATCTCCTTGTTGTCTGTGTCCTGGGTTGCCAGATTGCACCGGGTTCACTGTAGGTATTGTGTTAACCCCTGCCAACAATCGCACTGCGGGCAACAGGGATAATTGGGAGCATGACCCTAGTGCCCGCCGCACCCCTTTCCTGGAAGTTGTCTGTCGCCCCGATGATGGATTGGACCGACCGCCATTGTCGGCATTTTCACCGCCTGCTGTCGCGCAACGCCTTGCTGTATACCGAGATGGTGACCACCGGTGCGCTGGTCCACGGCGACGTCGCACGCCACTTGCGCTTCAACGCCGAGGAACACCCGGTGGCGCTGCAGCTGGGTGGCAGCGAGCCGGCGGACCTGGCGCATTGCGCCCGGCTCGGTGAACAGTGGGGCTATGACGAGATCAACCTGAATTGCGGCTGCCCAAGCGAGCGAGTTCAGCGTGGCGCGTTCGGCGCCTGCCTGATGAACGAGCCCCGGCTGGTGGCCGACTGCGTGAAGGCCATGGTCGACGTGGTGGGCGTTCCGGTGACCGTCAAGCACCGCATCGGCATTGACCAGTCCGAGAGTTACGAGTTTGTGCGCGACTTCATCGGGCTGGTGAGCGAGTCGGGTTGCCGCGTTTTCATCGCCCACGCACGCAATGCCTGGCTCAAGGGGCTCTCGCCCAAGGAGAACCGGGACATCCCGCCTTTACGTTACGAAGTGGTGCAACGGTTGAAAGCCGAGTTCCCCTCCCTTACGATAGTCATCAACGGAGGCTTTGACACCAATGCCCAAGTGCTGGAGCAACTGCAGCACCTGGATGGCGTGATGATCGGCCGCGAGGCTTATCACAACCCCTGGTGGCTCAGCGAGTGGGACAGCGCGTTTTTCGGCGCGGCGAATAGTACAACAACCGTCAACGGCCTCACACGAGAGGCCGTTGAGGGCGAGATGACGGCCTATATGGTGCGTGAAGCGGCAGAGCATGGCACACCCTGGAGCGCGATCGCGCGCCACATGCTGGGTTTGCGCAATGGGCTGCCGGGTGCACGCCGCTGGCGCCAGGCCTGGAGCGATCATCGCTTGAAGGGCCTGGATCCACGGGACGTGATGGCATTGGCGCACGACACGGTGCGCAAGGCCGCCTGATGCGGCACTTTGACCGGTGCTTCGGTTTGCAGGTTGCGCCAGCCATTGCAGAATGGTTGTTTGAAGCTATTTATTTTGTAGCAAACTGGAAAACAACAAAAAAGTCACGCTAGAACTTTTTTCCGGGTTCACAGTCTATTCAACACTAGGGCTCGGGGTATACATTTGGGTTATGCGCGCGGTGAAGGTTGACTGACCTTGGCCTTGGGGTGAGGGGTCAATCGGTCACCGCACACGAAGGAGGTTTTATGGATGTCGTCCGCAACTTTCTGGCGCGCTATGAGCAATCGCGGGAAGAAGAATTGTCGCTTGAGGAATACCTCAATGCGTGCAAGCGCGACCCACTGGTCTACGCGACTGCCGCCGAGCGAATGCTCGCCGCCATCGGCGAGCCCGAGACCCTTGATACCCGCAGCGACCAGCGCCTTTCACGAATCTTCGGCAACAAGGTCCTCAAGATCTATCCGGCATTTCGCGACTTCTATGGCCTTGAGGACCCGATCGAGCAGGTCGTTTCCTACTTCCGCCATGCGGCGCAAGGCCTGGAAGAAAAAAAGCAGATTCTCTATTTGCTGGGCCCCGTTGGCGGTGGCAAGTCCTCCATCGCGGAGCGGCTCAAGCAGTTGATGGAGCAGGTGCCGCTTTACGCGTTGAAGGGCTCGCCGGTCAATGAGTCTCCGCTTGGCCTGTTCAACAATGCGGAAGATTCACCCTTGCTGGAGTCGCAGTACGGGATTGCACAGCGCTACTTGCAGCGCGTGATGTCGCCATGGGCTGTCAAGCGGCTGGAGGAATTTGGCGGTGATATCCGCAAGTTCCGTGTCGTCAAGCGGTTCCCTTCCATCCTGAAGCAATTGGCCATCTCCAAAACCGAGCCGGGCGACGAAAACAACCAGGATATTTCTTCGCTGGTGGGCAAGATCGACATTCGCAAGCTTGAGACCTTCGCCCAGGACGACCCTGACGCCTACAGCTACTCGGGCGGCCTGTGCCTGGCCAACCAGGGCTTGCTTGAATTCGTGGAAATGTTCAAGGCACCGATCAAGGTGCTGCACCCTCTTTTGACGGCCACGCAGGAAGGCAACTTCAAGGGCACCGAAGGCTTTGGGGCCATTCCCTTTGACGGCATCGTGATGGCCCACTCCAATGAAAGCGAGTGGAAGGCGTTCCGCAACAACAAGAACAACGAGGCTTTCCTCGATCGCATCTACATCGTAAAGGTGCCTTATTGCCTGCGGGCGTCCGAAGAGGTGAAGATCTACGAGAAACTGATCCGCAACTCTTCGCTTTCCGGTGCGGTGTGCGCACCCGGCACCTTGAAGATGATGGCCCAGTTCGCCGTGCTCACGCGCCTGAAGGAGCCTGAAAACTCAAGCATCTTCAGCAAGATGCAGGTCTATGACGGCGACAACCTCAAAGACACGGACCCCAAGGCCAAGAGCTACCAGGAGTACCGTGACTACGCGGGTGTGGACGAGGGTATGAGCGGCGTCTCCACGCGCTTTGCATTCAAGATCGTCTCCAAGGTATTCAACTTCGACTCGACTGAAATCGCGGCCAATCCGGTGCACCTCATGTACGTGCTGGAGCAGCAGATCGAGCGCGAGCAGTTCCCGCAGGAAACCGAGCAGAGGTACCTGGCGTTCATCAAGGAAAACCTGGCGGTACGCTATGCCGAGTTCATCGGCAAGGAAATCCAGACCGCGTACCTTGAGTCCTATTCCGAATACGGCCAGAACATCTTCGATCGCTATGTGACCTACGCGGATTTCTGGATCCAGGACCAGGAGTACCGCGACACCGATACCGGCGAGCTGTTCGACCGCTCGGCGCTCAACGCCGAACTCGAAAAAATCGAGAAACCGGCAGGCATCAGCAACCCGAAGGACTTCCGTAACGAGATCGTGAACTTCGTGCTGCGGGCACGCGCAAGCAACGCGGGCAAGAATCCGCTGTGGACCAGCTACGAGAAGCTGCGCACCGTGATCGAGAAGAAGATGTTCTCCAACACCGAAGAACTTCTGCCCGTCATCTCGTTCAACGCCAAGGCTTCCGCGGATGAGCAAAAGAAGCACGAGGACTTTGTCAACCGCATGGTCGACAAAGGCTATACGCCAAGGCAAGTCAGACTGTTGTGCGAGTGGTATCTGCGCGTTCGCAAGAGTTCCTGATCCGGTCGGAGTAGGCGGATGCTCCACCAGATCATTGACCGGCGCGCAGCTGGCAAGAACAAGTCGATTGGGAATCGTGAGCGTTTTCTCAAGCGCTACCGCGAGCAGATCAAGGATGTTGTCCGGCGTGCCGTCGCCGGACGCAGCATTCGTGACATAGAGCAGGGCGAAGACATCACCATTCCGAAACGCGATGTCTCGGAGCCGGTATTTGGCCACGGCCCCGGCGGAACGCGCGAAACGGTACACCCCGGCAACCGCGAGTATGTGCGCGGCGACCGCATCGAGCGGCCCAAAGGCGGGGGCTCCGGCAGCGGCGGCAAGGGCGCAAGCCAGGATGGGACCGGCGAAGACGACTTCGTGTTCCGCATCTCGCGCGAAGAGTTCATGCAGTATTTCTTCGACGATCTGGAGCTGCCCGATCTCGTGCGCACGCAACTCGTGGCCGATGCCCCTGAGTGGAAATCGCGGCGCGCGGGCTTCATTTCCGAGGGTACGCCGACCAGCCTGCATGTCGTGCGCTCGATGCGTGTTGCCTTGAGCCGCCGTATCGCCATGGGCAGCGATGCCCGGCAAGAGCTGGAAGAAGCTGAGCGGCAGCTTGCGCTGGCCGAAGCGCGGCCAGATACGCCTCGCAGCGAGATTTTGGCCTTGAAGGAGGTCGTAGATGCGTTGCTGCGCAGGATCAAGAAGATCCCTTTCCTTGACCCGTTCGACTTGCGCTTTCGCAACCGGGTGCGCGTGCCGCTGCCCACCAGCAAGGCGGTGATGTTCTGCCTGATGGACGTTTCGGGCTCGATGGACGAGGCGCGCAAGGATCTCGCCAAGCGTTTTTTCATCCTGCTGTATCTGTTCTTGTCGCGTCACTACGAAAAGACCGACGTGGTCTTCATCCGGCACCACACGCAGGCTGCCGAAGTGTCCGAGGAAGAGTTTTTCCAGTCCACGGAAAGCGGTGGCACGGTGGTCTCCAGCGCCTTGCTGCTGATGAATGACATCATCAAGGCGCGCTACGCATCCAGCGCCTGGAACATTTACGGCGCGCAGGCTTCTGACGGCGACAACTGGCACCAGGACTCCGCCAAGTGCCGCGAGTTGCTGCTCGAAAAATTGTTGCCTGCGTCCCGGTATTTCGCCTACGTGCAGGTCGCCGAGGAGAACCAGAACCTTTGGGAAGAGTATTGCCAGGTGCGCGAGGTCGATCCTCGCTTTGCCATGCAGAAAATTACCTCGGCGTCGGAGATTTATCCGGTGTTTCGTGAGCTCTTCAAGAAAGGGGTCGCCGTATGAGCCGCCCGGCCGCTCCGAAGGCGAATACCACAGCGCATAGCGCGGAGGTTACCAAATGACCAGCAACGTGGCGACCGACGTCGTCGACGCGCCGCTCCCGTCTCGCAGCGAGGAAGTCGCCGTTGCCGAACGTCGTGAACGGCTGCCATGCCCTTCGGACTGGACGTTCGAGCTCATTGAAACTTACCACGCCGAGATCCTTCGCACGGCCAGGCGCTTCAAGCTGGACACCTACCCGGTACAGCTGGAAATCATCACGGCCGGGCAGATGATCGACGCCTATTCCTCGGTGGGCATGCCGGTGAACTATCGGCATTGGTCTTTCGGCAAGCAGCACATCTCCACCGAGAAGAGTTACCGCCGCGGGCACATGGGCCTGGCCTATGAAATCGTCATCAACTCCGACCCCTGCATCGCCTACCTCATGGAGGAAAACACGATGCCGATGCAGGCTCTGGTGATCGCGCATGCGAGCTATGGCCACAATTCCTTCTTCAAGGGCAACTACCTGTTTCGCATGTGGACGGACGCGTCTTCCATCGTCGACTACCTGGTGTATGCCCGTGCCTACATTGCCGATTGCGAAGAGCGCCACGGGC
Organism: Burkholderiaceae bacterium; assembly: GCA_035476635.1. Lineage (GTDB taxonomy): Bacteria > Pseudomonadota > Gammaproteobacteria > Burkholderiales > Burkholderiaceae_C > DATILI01. The sequence continues at coordinate 14,872 of DATILI010000163.1, forward strand.
TGGAGGCGGTCGAGAGCCTGCTCGACAGCTGCCACTCACTGATGAACCACGGTGTGGACCGCTACCGGCGGCCGCAGAAACTGTCGCTGCTCGAGGAAGAGGCGCGCCGCAAGGAGCGCGAGGAGTATTTGCAGCAACAGGTCAACGATTTGTGGCGTACGCTGCCCAAGGGCATGGGCAAGCAGGTCGAGAAGAAGAAGCGCCATTTTCCGGAGGAGCCGCAGGAAAACATCCTGTACTTCATCGAGAAAAATGCGCCTTTGCTGGAGCCATGGCAGCGTGAGGTGGTGCGCATCGTGCGCAAGGTTGCACAGTATTTCTATCCGCAGCGCCAGACGCAGGTCATGAATGAGGGTTGGGCCACTTTCTGGCATCACACCTTGCTCAACACCATGTATGACGACGGCTTGCTGACCGACGGCTTCATGATCGAGTTCCTGCGCTCACATACCAACGTGGTGTACCAGCCGCCGGTGACGCACCCGGGCTACAGCGGCATCAACCCCTATGCGCTGGGCTTCGCGATGTATACCGACATCCGGCGTATCTGCGAACATCCGACGGAAGAAGATCGCAAGTGGTTTCCGGACATCGCCGGCAGCGATTGGCTCACGACGCTGGACTACGCCATGCGCCACTTCAAGGACGAAAGCTTCATCGGGCAGTACCTCTCGCCGCGGCTCATGCGCGAGATGCGGCTGTTTTCCATCGTCGACGACTCGGCCCAGAGCGAGCTTGAGGTGGCCGCAATCCACGACGATGCAGGCTACCGGCGGGTGCGCGAGGCACTGTCGCGGCAATACGACCTGAACCACCGCGAACCCAATATCCAGGTCTGGAGCGTCAATGTGCGCGGCGACCGGGCCCTGACACTGCGCCATACGCGCGACAAAGATCGGCCGCTGAATGATGACGTGCAGGAAGTCATGAAGCACGTTGCCCAGCTCTGGGGTTTTCGCGTCCGGCTTGAAAGCGTCGACAGCCACGGCCGAATCGCGCAGCACTGGGAACTGACGCCGCCAGGGCATTGAGTATTCAGGCGGCCGCTTCCAGCCCGTTGCGAAAGTGCTCCTGCATTCTTTGTGTGGTCGCTTGCGCATTGCGCGAGGCCAGGGCGGCCATGATCGCGCGGTGCTCCAGAAGTGACTCCTGGATCCGCCCGGATTTCAGCAGCGAGTTGTGCCGGTTCAATTTCATGACCTTGCGCAGGTCCGCGACCATCTGGTCGCGCCAACGGTTGTCGGCAATTTCCAGCAAGCGCATGTGAAAGCGCTCATTGATCGAAAAGAATTTCTCCCGGTCCTGTACAGCGGCCTCCAACTCGGTGTGCAGCGCCTTCAGTTCCGCGATCTGTGCGTCCGTGGCTTGCGTGGCGACCACGCCGGCGGCGTCGCTTTCCAACAGGGCGAGCAGGTGATAGACGTCGGCCAGGTCGCGCTCGGACACCTCGGTCACGTAGGCGCCGCGGCGCACCTTCATCGTGACCAGGCCCTCGGCCGCGAGCACCTTGAGCGCTTCACGCAACGGGGTGCGGCTGATGCCATATTCCTCCGCGATCTTGAGCTCGTCGATCCAGCTGCCGGGCTCGAGTTCACGCTTGAAAATGCGCTGGCGCATTAGTTCGGCAACCTCTTGATAGAGAGCGCGGGGAGTCAAAGTCAAGGCGGCCATGGTCGGATTCTAGGGGTACGGCGCATTTTGCATCAATAATTATAAATAATGTAAACTCAGGGAAAACGTGGAATCCCGGCCTTGCGCCGGATGGAAAGCCGAACCGCCATGAGCAACAAAGCCCCTGAATTCAGCCCTGCCAGTCTCGACGCCTGGGCCAAGTCCGCCGCCAAGTCCGCCCCCGGCGGTGACCTGAGCGCCCTGGACTGGCACACGCCCGACGGCATCGTCGTCAAGCCGCTGTACACCGCGCAGGACACCAAAGACCTGCCCTACACCAATACCCTGCCAGGCTTTGAGCCCTACTTGCGCGGCCCGCAGGCCACGATGTACGCAGTGCGGCCCTGGACCATCCGCCAGTACGCCGGCTTTTCCACCGCCGAGGAATCCAACGCTTTCTACCGCAAGGCGCTGGCGGCAGGCGGGCAGGGCGTGAGCGTGGCCTTCGACCTGGCCACCCATCGCGGCTACGACAGCGACCACCCGCGCGTGACGGGCGACGTCGGCAAGGCCGGCGTCGCGATCGACAGCGTGGAAGACATGAAGATCCTGTTCAACGAGATTCCTCTGGACAAGGTCTCGGTCTCGATGACGATGAACGGCGCGGTGTTGCCGGTGCTCGCTGGCTACGTGGTTGCAGCCGAAGAGCAGGGCGTTTCGCAGGACAAGCTCTCGGGGACCATCCAGAACGACATCCTCAAGGAGTTCATGGTCCGCAACACCTACATCTACCCGCCCAAGCCGAGCATGCGCATCATCGGCGACATCATCGAGTACACGGCCAGG
>DATILI010000164.1:0-18156 GCA_035476635.1 Burkholderiaceae bacterium
CTTGAGAGAGCGCAGCGCCTCCCCACCGGAAGCGGCCGTCACTACCAGCGCCGCCTGTGCTTCAAATATCCGCTGCAGCAGATCCCGTGCATCGTGCTCGTCGTCCACCACCAGGATGCGCAGTCCCTGGAGGTCCGGCAGCACCATGGCCGCCCCTGTGGAAGGAGTGGTCGGGTGAATCCGCTGCGCCGATTCTGTCTCGAGCTGCAGAATGGAAACCGGCAGATTCACGAAGAACGTTGCGCCCTGCCCTTCTCCCTGGCTGGTCGCGCGGATCGAGCCGCCATGCAGTTCGACGAGTTGCTTGCAGATGGCCAGCCCCAGTCCCAGGCCTCCGTATTGCCTTGTCGTCGAGCTGTCTTCCTGGGAGAAGCGGTCAAACACCAGCGGCAAAAAATGCGCAGGAATGCCCATGCCTGTATCGCTCACGCTCAGTTCGAGGTGCGAGTTCACGCGCTGCAACAGTATCTGGACCTGGCCGCCCCTGGGCGTGAATTTGATCGCATTGGTCACCAAGTTCCAGACGACCTGCTGCAAGCGGGCGGGGTCGGCAGACACATTGGCGCTCAGCGGCTCCAGAATGGTCTTGAGCTTGATTTCCTTGGCCTGCGCCGCCGGCTCTGCCGACTCAATGGCTTTCAGGATCACGTCGTGGACCGCTACCTGCTGCAGTTCAAGCCGAATCGTGCCGGTCATGATGCGGTTGAGGTCCAGGAGATCATCGATCAACTGCACCTGCGCACGCGCATTCCGGTCGATGACATCGACCCCCCGAAGGACATCATCCATCTTTAGAGTGTCCCGCCCTCTCGCCAATATCTGGGTCCATCCCAGAATGGCGCTCAGCGGCGTGCGCAGCTCATGCGAAAGCGTCGCCAGGAATTCGTCCTTGATGCGCGCGGCGCGCTGGGCATTCATACGTGCACTGCGCTCCGCTTCGAAAATTTCCTCCCGCTGCTGATGAGCGACCTCCAGTGCTTCTGTCCGTTGGCGCTCGGAGAGATCCCGTGTGAGCTTGGCGAAGCCGCGCAGCGTGCCGCTTTCATCGCGCAAGGCGGTAATCACGACATTCGCCCAGAACCTGCTGCCGTCCTTGCGCAGGCGCCAGCCGTCTTCGGCAAAGCGCCCCTGTTCGGTGGCCACCGCGAGTTCGTGTTCCGGCCAGCCGCTGTCAATGGCATCCTGGGGATAGAACCTGGAAAAATGCTGGCCGATGATTTCTTCGGCCGTGTAGCCCTTGATCCGTTGCGCGCCCAGATTCCAGGTCGCAACATAGCCATTCACGTCCAGCATGAAGATGGCGTAGTCAGTAACACCTTCCACCAGCAGGCGGAACACTTCGTCGCCTCGGCCTGGCTGATCGCCTTCATCGTTCGTGATGTCGTAGATTTGGACCATCGCTAAGGGGGCTGAAGCATTTGTAAAAAGGCAGCGGCACCCGCGCCTTGGCTCCAGTCTATGAGCGTCTGCCGATCTGCTACGTAGGCCAAGACGCCGTTCGTGGTTCAGGCGGGGTGATGGTTCTGCCGTCGGGAAAAGTGGCGAAGCGCTCGGGAGCCGGCCCGTGCACGGGCGCGACGTCTTGGAATGGCCAGCCGCCAAATTGCGTCCGTCGATAGTCATCGACAGCCTGCGCGATCTCGGCCTGGCTGTTCATGACAAAGGGTCCGTACTGCACGACCGCCTCGCCAATGGGCTTGCCCTGCAGCATCAGGAACTCGCAGGCGTCGGCACCTGCGATGAGGCTCAGGTCGACACCGGCGTCGACCTCAATTGCCGCCGGCCCTTGGACCGCATGTCCGGCAACTGTCGCCATCTCGCCCTCGAAAAAGTACAGCGTGCGCTTTGCCCCCGCGGACCTGGCCGCCGGCAGTTGGAACCCAGCGCCGGGTTCCATCCGCAGGATCCAGATGGCCAGATCGGCCTCGGGCTGCGCCGCCCAGGAGTCCGGCGGCGGGTTGATGGGCAGGACATCATCGAAACATCCGGCGATCACGGTGACCTCGGTCTTGCGGGCTTGGGCGTCCTCCACCACGCGGCGGGGGATGTCTTCCTTCCACATCATGGTGAAGTACGGCTCGGCCATCTTGCTGTGCCTAGGGAGGTTCAGCCAGATCTGAAACATTTCAAGGGGGTTCCCCTCATCCGTCCTGAGCAGCGGGAACATTTCCGAGTGCACGATGCCTCGGCCAGCCGTCAACCACTGCACGTCGCCGTGACCGAAGCGCGCGGCGGCGCCGAGCGAATCGCTATGGTCGATCAGACCCTTGCGGAGCAAGGATCTTGTCAACGAGTGCGTAATGGCACTGGGTTTTGCAGTAGCGCTGTGCGGCTACTTGTTCCTGTTTCACGCCACATTCAACGAAGCGCTGCGTCGCCCGCTGCAGCGCATGGAAATACAGCATCGGCGCGAGAAGCTGGTACTCAGCGCCGCGCCGGACGGCGTGCTGTGGGTTGACGAATCAGGGCAGATTCTTATGGCCAACCCTGCGATGCAGGCGCTGTCGGGCTACCCCGTCGAAGAGCTGATCGGCCGCAACGTCGATATGTTCCTGCCAAGCCACGTCCGAGCGCGGCATGCGGAATCGATGCGGAGCTTCTTCAAGTCGCAACGTGCTCGCGCCATGGGAGCGGCCGAGCTCAAGCTGTGTCGCAGCGATGGGCACATGCTGCCCGTGGACATCTCTCTAGGCTACTGGGAAGAGGAGAACGAGCGCCATGCCATTGCCTATATCCGCGACCTGACGGAACGCAAGGAGTTCGAAGAGACCCTGCGCCACCGCGCCACGCACGATCAACTGACTGGCCTGCCCAACCGCTGGCTGTTCAACGTGCAACTCAAGCAGGCGCTGGCGCATGCCAAGCGCAATGGACGCCGCGTGGCCGCGCTGTTCCTGGACCTGGACGACTTCAAGACGGTGAACGACAGTTTCGGCCACGGCATCGGCGACGAACTGCTGGTGCAGGTGAGCGAACGCCTGCGAGAAGCGCTGCGCGACAACGATACGCTGGCGCGGTTGGGCGGCGACGAATTTGCGATCCTGTTGTCCGATATGGGTGCTGTGGATGAGGCCGTGCACGTGGCGGAGAAACTACTGCTTTCACTCGACGCCCCCTACCGGCTGGAAAATCAGGATATCCACGCCAGTGGCAGCATCGGCTTGGCCGTCTACCCCGATGACGCGCTGAATAGCGACAGCCTGCTGCGCTACGCCGACTTGGCGATGTACCAGGCCAAGCGCGCTGGGCGCGGAACGTTCGCTTGCTACTCGACGCATCTGGACCAGCATGCCCACGAAAACATGCAACTGCAGGCGCGCTTGAAAGACGCGCTGGTGCATGGCGGCTTTCGTCTGTTCTACCAGCCCCAGGTCGACGTGGTCAGCGGCGCCATTGTCGGCGCCGAAGCATTGTTGCGTTGGCACGATGCGGATCTGGGCGATATTGCACCCAAGCGATTCATTGCTGTTGCCGAGATGACAGGACTGATCCTGCCCCTGTCCGATTGGGTGCTGGAAACCGCATGTCGCCAGATCGCACAGTGGGAACATGCGGGCCAGCCAATGCGCGTGGCCGTGAACTTCTCTGCGCAGCAATTTCGCCAGCGCGACCTGCCCGCCAAGGTGCAGGCAATGCTGGAGCGCACCGGCGCTTCTGCACGGTACCTGGAAATCGAAATCACCGAATCCATCGCCATGGAGCAGCCCCTGCAGGCGCGCGAGCAGCTTAGCGCGCTGGTTGATCTGGGTTGCAGCGTCTCGCTGGACGACTTTGGCACGGGCTATTCGTCGCTCGCGTACCTCAAAGCCTTGCCCGTCTCCAAGCTCAAGATCGACCGCGGCTTTGTCAAGGACATTCCGCACGACCTGAGCGACGTGAAGATATCCAAGTCCATCATCGCGCTGGCCCACAGCCTGGATCTGACACTTGTGGCCGAAGGCGTGGAATCGACGGCGCAACTGGCATTCTTGCGCGATCACGGCTGCGAGTCCTACCAGGGTTGGCTGTTCGCCAAGGCGATGGAGGCGCAGGAATTTACGCGGCTGCTGGATGCGACCCGGCTGCGGCTTGAGGCCTTGACGGAGGGGATACCCCTGTGAGCTATTGATCAACCTTAGAAAAAGGCCGTCTGCTGGACTCCAGCGGACGGCCTTGGATGGGGTAGTGGTGGCGTGTCGCTGACCAAGCGTTTTGTGGACTCCCAAGCTTAAAAGCAATGCTGCGGTTTGCTGCGGGTTTGCGGGCCAGATCAGCGACTCAGCAGTTCGATATACGCCTGATAACTGTAGCTGCGATTTTTTTTCTGTCCGGTCATCTCTGTCACGATGCCCAAATCTTCCAGCACTTTCACGGCAGCCGTCGCGGTCGGGAAGCTGGTATCGAGTTGCTGGCGAACGCGTTCGATGGTGAAGCGCGGCATCATCGGCAACATCTCGAAAAGCCGGTAGCTTGCCGGGCCTGCCTTGGATGATTGCAATAGGCGTCTACGGTCACCGGTAACAAGGCTGGCAACTTCAATAATGTTTTTCTCCGCATCACTAACGGCGGTCGCCACCCCCTCCAGGAAGAAAGTCACCCAGGACTCCCAATCACCGTCGGTGCGGATAGCCGACAAGCGACGGTAGTACTCGGCCTGATGTTGCTTCAGGTAGCCGCTCAGATACATCAACGGCTCTGCCAGCAAACCCCAGTGCTCGAACAGGGCCGCGATCAGCAGGCGGCCAATACGTCCATTGCCGTCAAGGAAGGGATGGATGGTTTCAAACTGCGCGTGGATTAGCGCGACTTTGACCAAGGGTGGCAAATCCGTCGCGGTGTCGTGAATGAAGCGCTCCATATCGGCCAGCAATTCGGCTACGCGCTCTGGCGGTGGTGGCACAAATACCGCATTGCCGGGCCGTGTGCCGCCGATCCAGTTTTGCGACCGGCGCAACTCGCCCGGTTGCTTGCCTGCACCGCGTGCCCCATCAAGCAGGCGTCGGTGCGCCTCGCACAATAGCCGCACGCTGATGGGCAGCCCCCTGGGATCGCGCAGTTGCTCCTGAGTCCAGCGGAAGGCCCGGAGGTAGTTGGTGACCTCCTCAACGTCGTCGGTGTTGCTCACCTTGAAGCCCGCTTCTTCATCAAACAAGTCGATCAGCGTGGCTTGCGTGCCCTCAATCTGTGACGTGAGCAGGGCTTCCTTGCGGATAGCGCTGTACAACAACCAATCCACCGACGGCACCAAGCCGGACACGCCCGCCAAACGCGCAAGCGCCAGTTCGGCCTGCCGGTTGAGGTCGGTGAACACCTCCGGTGACAGGTCTGGATCAGACGGAGGCAAGGAATGGGGCACGAATGCGCGCACCGACTCGCCCAGAGTCGTGGAAATCGCGTAGGTCCCCGTTGTGCGTGTCATTGAAAGCGTCCTTTAGTAGTGCGCTCACAAATTAAAGCATTCTTTAATTTGATTGGCAACAATTAAAGATGGCTTTCATTGGCTCATGACGCATCACTTCACCCGCCGCAGGCGCTTGACCACCTCGGCCACCGGCTTGACCTTGCCCTGCGCAAGCTGATCTTCGCCGTGTTGCAGGATGGCCCGCAGCGCCTTGGCCTCAGCCTCTTGGCGCACGGCAGTGAAAGCCGAGTCGTCGCCCAAGTGAATGAACACGCGCCCCTGCGCTTGATCGCCCGTCACTTCCATCCAGCCGCGCCCGCACACCGGGTCGTTTTCATCAGCGCCCGACCAGGAAAACTCAACGCGCGCCACGCTATCGAACTCGCTGACACGGGCATCGATGTCGCCTTGCACCAAGCCGAACTGGAACGTGCCCGTCAGATCGTCGCGGATCGTGATGTGCGCCGGGACTTCCATATCCAAGTAATCGGCATCCCAGACTTCCATGCCGGTGATGCGCCAGGCGCCCACCACAACTTTTTTGGACTTCTTCATTCATCCCCCGCCAACCAGTCTCTCTCATGCTGCATTGGACTGAAATAGCCCAGAGTCGAGTGCAACCTCGTTGCGTTGTAGAACGCCAGCCAGTCCATCACTTCCCATTGTGCCGCCTGGCGCGTTTCAAATCGCCTGCCGTGCAGCCTGGCGCGCTTGAGCGAGCCCCACAGGCTTTCCGTGGGCGCGTTGTCCCAGCAGTCCGCTTTGCGGCTCATCGAGCTTCGCATGCCATAGGCTTTCAGCGCCCTTATTCGCCCTTGACTTGCACGTGGATGGCCTTGATGTGCGCGAGCAGCGCGTCGTTGCTCATCGTGCGCCTGCCAGCCTTGCTCGGCTCCTTGCTTGCATTGCGCTGCTTCCACTGGTGAAAGCCGCTGGCACTGACTCCGATCTGCTCGCACAGCAGCGAGATCGCCAAGTTGGTGGGTTTGCACCACTCAACGGTCAACGAACTGCTGCGCCTGACGCTGCTGGCGCCCGCCACCATGCAGTGCATCCTGGCCGGGCAGCAGCCACGGTGTATGAGTCTGCTGTGGTTTCAGCGTAATCCACTGCCGCTGGACTGGGCCCCGCAACGCCAAGTGGTCGAGGGGTTCGATGCGTGATCGGCGTGACGCAACAAGGCAACCGGTCAGGTTGGTTGACAACGAACTGGCAGGGCCAAAACCGCTTAAAACCGGGGTTCTCGGCGGCGACTACCCGCAGGACAAACAGAGAAAAGAGACTGGGGAGCTCGGAAAACACTGATTTGGGCGGCTTTTGCCAAGGCGTCGCCCCCAGCACGGTAGGCCGGAACCCCGCGTGGCGCGGGGATTTCAGGCAAGAAAAAGGGCCCGGAGATGAGTCCGAGCCCTTGTGTATGGTGGAGCTGGCGGGATTTGAACCCGCGTCCGCAAGCCTTCTTCGAACAGTTCTACATGCTTAGCCATTTGTTTTAAGTCTCGCCTTTTGCATCGCGCAACGGCACGCTATGCAAAACGCCAGCAACCTATTTTCTCGACCTGCCCTAAGTTACCCAAGGCAGATCCAGCCAAATGAAGTTACCCCGCAGCCTGGACAGCGATGCCTTGCGACATCGCCACCCTTGCCCAGCCTATTGGCTTGCTGTTGCGAGGCTCACGTGCAATTAAGCAGCGAGTGCGAAACGTTCGTCGTTTGCAGTTAGGTTTTTTCTGCTGTTTAGCGAGGTAACAGAACCTCGGCATGCCCTGCTGCGCGTCCGAACCCACGTCGAAACCAGTGCAGCCCCAGGAGTTGTATTTTAGGCCAACTCAAGCAGTTGCAAGAGCTGGTTTGGCGAATGAATTTGTGCATGCGCACCCCAGAGCGCGATGTCCGTCGACTTGCCCAGGTAGCCATAGGTGGCTGCCACGGTACCCATGCCCGCAGCCAGGCCGGCGACGATGTCGCGCTCGTCGTCGCCCACATACACGCATAGCGCGGGGTCGAGCCCCAGGCGGCGGGCGGCTTCCAGGAGCGGGGCCGGATGCGGTTTGGCGTGGGGTGTCGTGTCGCCACTCACGATCGCTTTCGCATTGGCAAACAATGGCATGCCGCGCGTCAGCGGATCGGTGAAGCGCGAGGCCTTGTTGGTGACCACGCCCCAGGGCATGCCAAGCGTTTGCAGCTGCGCAATCATTTCGGCCACGCCCTCAAACGCAAAAGTGCGTTCGGTCATGCAGTTTTCGTAATTGACGAAGAACTCTTCGCGCAATGCGGCAAAGTCCGGATGTTGTGGCGTGATATCGAACGCGATGCCGAGCATGCCGCGTGCACCGGCACCAGCCATGGGGCGGTAGCGATCCAATGGCAGCGCAGGCAGGCCGCGATCGATGCGCATCTTGTCCGCCGCGGCGCCCAGGTCGGGCGCACTGTCGATGAGAGTGCCGTCGAGGTCGAACAGCACCGCCGCGATTTCTTTAAACACCGGCTTCATCCTTCAACTGCCTGCTTTTGCGTTGCAAACAAGTAATTCACGCTGGTATCCGCACTCAACCAGTAACGGCGCGTCAGCGGATTGTGCTCCATGCCACGCGTTTGCCTGAGCGCCAGGCCAGTGGCACGGCAATAACTCGCGAGCTCGCTGGGGCGGATCAGCTTGGCATACTCGTGCGTGCCGCGCGGCAGCAGATTAAGCACATATTCGGCACCGACAATGGCAAACAAAAACGACTTGGTGCTGCGGTTGATGGTGGAGAAGAATACCCAGCCACCGGGCTTGACCAGGCTCGCACAAGCCCGCACCACGGATGCCGGATCGGGCACATGCTCCAGCATTTCCATGCAGGTCACGATGTCGAAACTGCCGGGTTGCTCTGTCGCAAGCGCCTCGGCGCTGATTTCGCGGTATTCCACGCCCGTTGTGTGCGCCTCCAGGGCGTGCAACTGCGCCACCTTGAGTGGCTTGCTGGCAAGGTCGATGCCGAGCACGTCCGCACCGCGGCGCGCCATGGAGTCCGCCAGGATGCCGCCGCCACAGCCCACGTCCAGAATGCGTTGCCCGCGTATGGGTGCCAGGCCATTGATCCAGTCCAGGCGCAGGGGATTGATTTCATGCAGGGGGCGGAACTCACCATCCGGGTCCCACCACCGATGCGCCAACTCGGAGAATTTGGCAAGTTCCGCCGGATCGGCGTTAACGGTTTCGTTCATCACTCGATTTTCGCTCAAGCATAAAAAAAGCCCCCGAGCCTAAACTCGCGGGCTTCTTGTGGAATCCCTGAGGGATTACTTGTTGGCGCGGGTACCGACCACTTCGATTTCCACGCGACGGTTCTTGGCGCGACCTTCGGAGGTCTTGTTGTCGGCCACGGGTTGCTTTTCGCCCTTGCCTTCAGTGTAGACGCGGTTCTTTTCGATGCCCTTGGACACCAGATAAGCCTTCACGGACTCGGAACGAGCTACCGACAGCTTCTGGTTGTATGCATCGCTGCCAACGGAGTCAGTGTGACCCACGGCAATGATGACTTCCAGGTTGATGCCCTTGATCTTGCCGGTCAGGTCGTCAAGCTTGGCCTTGCCTTCGGGCTTGAGAACGGACTTGTTGAAATCGAAGAAAGCATCAGCGGCGTAGGTCACCTTGGTGGCTGCGGGCGGCTGGGGAGCAGCAGCGGCCGGAGCGGGCGCGGGTGCCGGGGCAGCAGCAGGAGCGGCAGGTGCCGGGGCGGGAGCTGCGGCAGGCGCCGGAGCAGCGGCAGGAGCAACCAGAGCACCATCGCAACCCTTGGCAGCGGTGGCGGGCGTCCAGTTGGCATTGCGCCAGCAGTATTCGTTCGTGCCGTTCTTCCAGACGAGTTCGGAAGTGCCATTGCGCCAGTTGTCCACAGTCTGAGCGCCAGCGGCGGTTGCGAGCGCAGCGGAGGCAAACATCATCGCCACTTTGTTCAATTTCTTCATGGTTCTCCTCTTGGGGATTAAAAGCCGCAGCCGCGCTGCGTAATACAGAAGGACGGATTAAGGACGCTTATAGTGATCTTTCACCAGAAACGTTCAATTGATTGTGCCACACGTCTATACACAAACAATGGCATTCGGCCATCCGGAACGTAGGACGAAACCTCATTGCCGCCCTTGTGTTGCTACTTCGCTACAGCGTTGCACCCGTAAAATCAACCTCCTTCCGCCGAAACACTTCCTCTCATGACCCAGTTCGCCAAAGAAACCTTGCCCATCAGTCTTGAAGAGGAAATGCGGCGCAGCTACCTCGACTACGCGATGAGCGTGATCGTGGGCCGGGCACTGCCCGACGCGCGCGATGGCTTGAAGCCCGTGCACCGGCGAGCGCTTTTTGCCATGCATGAGCTGAACAACGACTGGAACCGGCCGTACAAGAAATCGGCCCGTATCGTCGGCGACGTGATCGGCAAGTACCACCCGCACGGCGACCAGTCGGTCTACGACACCATCGTGCGCATGGCGCAGGATTTCTCAATGCGCCACTTGCTGGTGGACGGCCAGGGCAACTTTGGATCGGTCGATGGTGATAACGCGGCAGCCATGCGCTATACCGAAATCCGGCTGGCCAAGATCGCGCACGAAATGCTGGCCGACATCGACAAGGAAACGATCGACTTCGGCCCGAACTACGACGGCTCCGAGAAAGAGCCGCTGGTGCTGCCCACGCGGCTGCCCAATCTGCTGGTCAATGGTTCGGGCGGCATTGCGGTGGGCATGGCCACCAATATCCCGCCGCACAACCTGAACGAAGTGGTGGATGCCTGCCTGCATCTGCTGCGCAACCCGGGCGCCACCATCGACGAGCTGATGGAGATCATTCCGGCGCCCGATTTCCCGACCGCCGGCATCATCTACGGCATCAATGGCGTAAAGGACGGCTACCGCACCGGCCGCGGCAAGGTGGTGATGCGCGCGCGCTGCCACTTCGAAGACATCGACAAAGGCCAGCGCCAGGCCATCATCGTGGACGAGCTGCCCTACCAGGTCAACAAGAAGACGCTGCAAGAGCGCATGGCCGAGCTGGTGCACGAGAAGAAGATCGAAGGTATCAGCCATATCCAGGACGAATCCGACAAGTCCGGCATGCGCCTGGTGATCGAGCTTAAGCGCGGCGAAGTGCCTGAAGTGGTGCTGAACAACCTGTACAAGCAGACCCAGTTGCAGGACACCTTCGGCATCAACATGGTGGCCCTGATCAACGGCCAGCCCAAGCTGTGCAACCTGAAGGACTTGATCGAGGTCTTTCTGGAGCATCGGCGCGAAGTGGTCACGCGGCGCACGGTGTTCACCTTGCGCAAGGCGCGTGAACGCGGCCACGTGCTTGAGGGCCTGGCCGTGGCGCTGGCCAACATCGACGAGTTCATCCGCATCATCCGCGAATCACCCACCCCGCCGGTGGCCAAGGCCGAGCTGATGAACCGCCCGTGGGACAGCAAGCTGGTGCGCGAGATGCTGACCCGCACCCGCGCCGATGGCGGCGTCATCAATGCCGACGACTACCGTCCGGATGGCCTGGAAAAGGAATTCGGCATGGGCCATGACGGCCTGTACCGCCTCTCCGAAACCCAGGCCCAGGAAATCCTGCAGATGCGCCTGCAGCGCCTGACCGGCCTGGAACAGGACAAGATCGTCGCCGAGTACAAGGAAGTCATGTCCGAGATCGAAGATCTGCTGGACATTCTGGCCAAGCCCGAGCGCGTTTCGGCCATCATCACCGACGAACTCACGACCATCAAGCAGGAATTCGGCCAGACCAAACTGGGTGCGCGCCGCAGCGTGGTTGAGCACAGTGCCTTTGACCTCAGCACCGAAGACCTGATCACGCCGACCGACATGGTCGTGACGCTCTCGCACAGCGGCTACATCAAGAGCCAGCCGCTATCCGAATACCGGGCGCAAAAGCGCGGTGGGCGCGGCAAGCAGGCCACGGCCACCAAGGAAGACGACTGGATCGACCAGCTTTTCATCGCCAACACGCACGACTACATCCTGTGCTTTTCCAACCGCGGCCGGCTGTACTGGCTCAAGGTCTGGGAAGTTCCGGCGGGCTCGCGCGGCTCGCGCGGGCGGCCCATCGTCAACATGTTCCCGCTGCAGGAAGGCGAAAAGATCACCGTGGTGCTGCCTTTGACCGGCGAGAAACGGACTTTCCCGGCCAATCAGTATGTGTTCATGTCGACCTCGATGGGCACCGTCAAGAAGACGACGCTCGACGAATTCAGCAACCCGCGCAAGGCCGGCATCATTGCTGTCGACCTGGATCCGGGCGATTTCCTGATCGGCGCGGCATTGACCGACGGCCAGCATGACGTGATGCTGTTCTCCGACGGCGGCAAGGCAGTGCGTTTCGACGAGAACGACGTGCGCCCCATGGGCCGCAACGCCCGTGGCGTGCGCGGCATGATGCTGGACGACGGCCAGAGCGTGATCGCCATGCTGGTGGCCGAAGACGAGCAGCAAAGCGTGCTGACCGCCACCGAGAACGGCTACGGCAAACGCACCAGCATCACCGAGTACACGCGCCACGGCCGCGGTACCAAGGGCATGATCGCGATCCAGCAGAGCGAACGCAACGGCAAGGTGGTAGCCGCCACCTTGGTGCATGCCGACGATGAAATCATGCTGATCACCGACAAGGGTGTGCTGGTGCGCACCCGCGTCAGCGAAATCCGCGAGCTCGGCCGCGCCACGCAAGGCGTGACCCTGATCGCGTTGGACGAAGGCTCACAGCTCAGCGGCCTGCAACGCATTGTGGAAAACGATGCCAACGTGGCAGACGACTCAACCCCAGGCGAATCCACGCCGCCAGAGGAGAACGCATGATGGCCGCCTACCGATTGACCGCGATTGCACTCCTGCTGCTGGGGGCCGCCGGCGCACACGCGCAGAACGAGGGCAAAAAGGAACTCGTCCACAAATTGCTGCAGTTGCAGCGGCCTGGCATCGAGGCCATGGCCCGCGGCCTGGCCGAGCAACCGGCCGCGCAGGCGATCCAGACCAGCCGCCAGGTCCTGCTGCGCGTCCCCGCCGAAAAACGGGAAGCCGCAACCAAGGCGGCGGAAGCCGAGATCAAGAAGTACCTGGAAGAGTCCGTGCCGCTGGTGCGTGACAAGGCCGTGCAGCTTGCGCCCAGCACCATCGGCCCGGTGCTGGAAGACAAGTTCAGCGAAGAGGAGTTGCGGCAGCTGATTACCTGGATCGAATCGCCCCTCAACAGGAAATACCAGCAACTGGGGCCTGAGCTTCAAAATGTCCTTTCCCAGAAGCTGGTGGTCGAGATGCGACCGGTCATCGACCCTCGCCTCAAGGCGCTCGATGCAGGCCTGGGCAAAGCGCTGGGAATTGCGCCCCGCCCTGCGACTGCACCGGCCTCGGCCCCTGCGAAAGGCAGCAATTGACGACCACGCGCCCGTACAACTTTTCCGCCGGCCCCGCGGCCATTCCTGAAGAAGTGCTGCGGCAAGCCGCTGCCGAGATGCTGGATTGGCATGGCAGCGGCATGGGCGTGATGGAAATGAGCCACCGTGGCAAGGAATTCATTTCGATCTACGAGCAAGCCGAAGCCGACTTGCGTTCGCTGCTGGCGGTGCCGGGGCACTTCAGGATCCTGTTCATGCAAGGCGGCGGCCTGGCGGAAAACGCCATCGTGCCATTGAACCTCTCGCGCGGCGGCACCGTTGACCACGTGATTACGGGCAGCTGGAGCCAGAAGTCGCAAAAGGAAGCGCGCAAGTATTGCGAGGTCCACACCGCCGCCAGCAACGAAGCCGACGGCCACACCAGCCTGCCCGAGCCGGCCAGTTGGAAGCTGAGCGCCAACGCCAGCTATGTGCAGGCATGCACCAATGAAACCATCCATGGCGTGGAATTCCAGCAGTTGCCCGATTTGAAAGCACTCGGATGCGATGCGCCTCTGGTGATCGACTTCTCCTCGCATGTGGCGTCCCGGCCGGTGGACTGGTCCAGGGTCGGCGTCGCCTTCGGCGGCGCGCAGAAAAACCTCGGGCCGGCCGGCGTGACCCTGGTGGTGGTGCGCGAGGACCTGCTGGGCCACGCGCTGCCCACGTGCCCAACCGCGTTTGACTACAAGACCGTGGCCGAAAACCACTCGATGTACAACACGCCGCCCACCTATGCGATCTATATCGCGGGACTGACCTTCCAATGGCTCAAGCGGCAAACCGAAGGCGACGCAACGGGCATCGCCGCCATGGAGCGACGCAACACGGCCAAGGCGAAATTGCTCTATGACTTCATCGACCAGTCGCAGCTCTATGTGAACAAGGTCGACAAGGGCTGCCGATCGCGCATGAACGTGCCCTTCTTTCTGCGCGACCCGGGAACCAATGGCGAGCGCAACGATGCCTTTCTGGCGGCAGCGAAGGCGCGCGGGCTGCTGCAGCTCAAAGGCCACAAGTCGGTTGGCGGCATGCGTGCGAGCATCTACAACGCGATTCCCATGGCGGGCGTGCAGGCGTTGGTGGAGCACATGCGAGAATTTGAAAAATCACAAAGCTGAAAGCTGCGCGCGAACATGAGCAAGACACTCCCGGAACTTCGCACCCAGATCGACGCGGTGGACAGCGAGCTGCTCGCCCTGCTGAACCGCCGCGCCGCCCTGGCCAATGAGGTCGGCGACCTCAAGCGCAAGGAGGGTTCACCGGTATTCAGGCCCGAGCGCGAAGCCCAGGTCATCAATGGCCTGCAGTCGACCAACCCCGGCCCGCTGAAAAGCGCCAATGTCGCCAACATCTGGCGCGAAGTCATGTCGGCCTGCCGTGCACTGGAGGCGCCCCAGCGCGTGGCCTACCTTGGGCCGGCAGGAACCTTCAGCGAGCAGGCCGCGCTGCAATTCTTCGGCTCCAGCATTGAACACATCCCCTGCACCAGCATCGACGAAGTGTTCCGTGCAACGGCGGCGGGCAGCGCCGAATTCGGCGTCGTTCCGGTGGAAAACTCCACCGAGGGCGTGGTCTCGCGTTCGCTGGACCTGTTCCTCACCTCGCCCCTGCACATCGTCGGCGAAACCAGCCTGCTGGTGCGCCACAACCTGCTGCGCCAATCGAACTCGCTCGAGGGCATCGAGGCGGTCTATGCCCACCCGCAAGCCCTGGCCCAATGCCAGGGTTGGCTGAACACCCACTTGCCGAATGCGCAGCGGCACACGGCGTCCAGCAATGCCGAGGGCGCGCGGCTGGCCACCACCAACCCGGCCTGGGCCGGCATTGCCAGCACGCGGGCGGCGACCGAGTTCGGACTGCACATCGCGGCCCACGCCATCCAGGACGACGCCTTCAATCGCACGCGCTTTGCCGTGGTTTGCCTGCCGCAGACCTTGCAAGTGCCAACCGCCTCGGGCAAGGACTGCGTGAGCCTGGTGGTCTCGGTGCCCAACCAGCCGGGCGCGGTGCATGACCTCTTGTATCCGCTGAAAGCCCATGGCGTTTCCATGACCCGATTCGAATCGCGCCCTGCCCGCTCGGGCCAGTGGGAGTACTACTTCTACGTGGACGTGCAAGGCCACCCCTCGCAGCCCAATGTCGCGGCCGCGCTGAAAGACCTGCAAAGCCTTTGCGCCTTCTACAGGGTGCTGGGTACCTACCCGGTGGGTGAATGATGGCAGCCCTTGCATGGCCGGCCATGACCAGATTCGCGAGGCGAAGCCATGTTTGAGCAACTCGGTTTGATCGGCTGCGGCCTGATGGGCGGTTCGTTCGCGCTGGCTCTCAAGCGCGCCGGCCTGGTCAAGCGGGTGGTCGGCTACAGCAAGTCCCCCTCGACCACCGATCGCGCGCGCCAACTCGGTGTGATCGATGTGGAGGCGCCCTCGGCGCTGCTGGCCGTCTCGGGCGCCGACATCGTGCTCGTCGCCGTCCCGGTTGCCGCAACCGAAGCCACGTTCAAGGCCATCAAGCACCTGGTCACGTCGCAAACCCTGGTGATGGACGTGGGCTCGACCAAGCGCGACGTGGTGGACGCGGCACGGCGCGCACTGCGCGAGCAAGTCGGTGCCTTTGTGCCGGCCCACCCGATTGCCGGCCGCGAGGTTTCCGGCGTCGAATACGCCGACCCCGACCTGTATACCGGCAAGCAGGTCATCCTGACGCCGATCGAGCGCACGCTGGCGCCGCAACTGGAAAAGGCTGAAAAGGTCTGGACGGCCCTTGGCTGCCATGTGACCAAGATGACCCCGGAAGCGCACGACGCAGCGTTTGCCGCCGTAAGCCACCTGCCGCACCTGGTTGCGTTCGCGCTGATCAATGGCATTGCGAGCCAGGAGCACGGGCAGGACTACCTGTCCATGGCCGGCCCGGGTTTTCGCGACTTCACACGCATTGCCGCCAGCGACCCCAAGGTCTGGCGCGACATCCTCATGTCCAACCGGGAAGAATTGCTGGCCCAGTCCAAGACCTTCCAGCGGACCTTGCAGGCCATGGAGCAATTGATCAACAGCGGCGATGGCGAAAGCCTGGAAGGCCTGATCGCGCACGCCAGCCAGACACGGGCCGACTGGGCCACGGCGTCGAAAAAACAAAACCGACCATGATCGCCACCGAGTTTCTGGACATCCCGCCTCTGGCGAGTGCGGGAGGCACCGTGGTGCTGCCCGGCTCCAAGAGCATCTCCAACCGCGTGCTGCTGCTGTCGGCCTTGAGCGGCGGCACCACCACCGTGCACGACCTGCTCGACTCGGACGACACCCGCGTGATGCTGGATGCGCTGCGCCAGCTCGGCTGCGGAGTGCAGGCCAGCGGCGCTGCAGTCGCCATCACCGGCCTGGGCGGACGGCCGCCGGGCACGGCAGCCAGGCTGTTCATGGGCAACGCCGGGACGGCAATGCGGCCGCTGACTGCCGCCTTGGCGGTGCTGGGCGGTGATTTTGAGCTCAGCGGCGTACCCCGCATGCACGAACGGCCGATCGGCGATCTGGTCGATGCCTTGCGCCAGCTGGGTTGCCGTATCGACTACCTGGGCAACGAGGGCTTTCCGCCGCTGCGCATCGGCCAGCCCGCGCTGCGGCTGGATGCGCCGATCCAGGTGCGCGGCGACGTGTCCAGCCAGTTCCTGACGGCGCTGCTCATGGCGCTTCCGCTGGTTGCTGTGCACGATGTCGTGATCGATGTCGTCGGCGAGCTGATTTCCAAGCCGTACATCGAGATCACGCTCAATCTGCTGGCACGTTTCGGCATTGCGGTGCAACGCCAGGGCTGGCAGCGCTTCACCATTCCTGCGGACAGCCGCTACCAATCGCCGGGCAGCATCCATGTCGAAGCCGACGCCTCGTCGGCAAGCTACTTCATCGCGCTTGGCGCCTTGGCCCATGGAACACCGGGAACAGACGGAATCAGGATCGAAGGCGTTGGCGCGGCCTCGATCCAGGGTGACATCCGCTTCATCGAAGCCGCCGAAGCCATGGGCGCGCAGGTGCAAAGCGGACCCAACTGGCTGCGCGTTTCACGTGGGGCGCCGAACAACGGATGGCCGCTCAAAGCCATCGACCTGGACTGCAACCACATCCCCGATGCGGCGATGACCCTGGCGGTCATGGCGCTGTATGCCGAAGGCACGACGACCTTGCGCAACATCGCGAGCTGGCGTGTCAAGGAAACCGACCGCATTGCCGCCATGGCCATCGAGCTGCGCAAGCTCGGCGCCGGGGTGCAAGAAGGGGCCGACTTCATCAAGGTCACGCCGCCCGCCGCCCAGGCCGATTGGCGCGCCGCCAGCATCCATACCTACGACGACCACCGCGTGGCGATGTGTTTCTCGCTCGCCGCCTTCAATCCGGCCGGCCTGCCGGTCCGCATCGAAGACCCCAAGTGCGTGGCCAAGACCTTCCCCGACTACTTCGAGGCATTGCTGGCCGTGTCCGCCACCCCCACAAACCGGATCCCCGTGCTGTGCATCGATGGCCCCACCGCCTCGGGCAAGGGTACGGTGGCGGCCGCGGTGGCCCAGCGGCTGGGCTACCATTTCCTCGATTCCGGCGCCATGTACCGCATCACCGCGCTGGCTGCCAGGCGGGCCGGGCTGGCCATCGCCAGCGCCAATGAGGCGGAAATCGCCCGCATGGCCGCGGCTTTGCCGATCCGCTTCGAAGGCGGCAAGGTGCTGCTGGGCAAAGACGATGTCACCGAGGCCATTCGTACTGAGGAAGCCGGCATGAACGCCTCCAAGGTCTCCGCCTTGCCGGCGGTGCGCGAAGCGCTGGTTTCGCTGCAGCTCAGCTTTCGCAGGCTGCCCGGGCTGGTGGCCGACGGCCGCGACATGGGAACCGTCATCTTCCCTGGCGCCCCGCTCAAGGTGTATCTCACCGCGAGTGCCGCCTGCCGTGCCGAACGCAGGCATAAGCAATTGATTTCAAAGGGTTTTCCAGCTACAATTGACAGTCTTCGCGCAGACTTGGAAGCGCGTGACGCAAGGGATTCTTCCCGCAGCGTCGCGCCTTTGAAGCCAGCGCAGGATGCCCGGTTGCTGGACAACTCGGATCTCACGATTGAAGAATCGGTGGACCTGGTGTTGGACTGGTGGCAAGGCAAGCAGCCGTTCGGGGCTTCCTCGAATAGCTGAAGGTCCACCCTGCTCTCATCGCGCCGCTGGCGCCCTGGCAGTGTGGTTCAACAACTTAACCGCGGAACAGTCCGCACCAAACCGCCGTCATAGCCATAGAAACAGTAGCAATGGTGCTGCTGGAAACCTATCGACGAGCAAGGAAACTACATGTCTGAATCTTTTGCCGCCCTGTTTGAAGAATCGCTGCA
>DATILI010000165.1:0-17153 GCA_035476635.1 Burkholderiaceae bacterium
TTTTGCTGTCGCTTGTGCTCTTTCCTGCGGACCATGCGCGCAAGCTCTTCGATGGCAAAGGCCAGGAATGCGACGCCGACCATGATCGCAAGAAGATAGACCGCCCATGACACACCACTGCTGTACAGGTCCATGCTGCCCCCACGAAGAAAAGCGGGATGACCAACGCAAGGGACGCCATTTCGTCCGAAATCTGCGTGGCCATCCGCAACAAAAGAGGAGCGAGCGTACGCCTGAAAACAAGGGCCGCTGTAAGGATTGGAAACACGCCCTTCAGGTACGGAACAGGTCGTTACAACCGTGGTCTGGCGTGGAATTGCCTTCGCTTTTTCAGCCTGCGCCAGGCGAACCGGCTACCACCGCAAGGCCGGTGTCGTCACCGGCGCGTCCCAAAGCGACTTCAGCTCATCGTCCAGCAGCGTCACGGTGATGGAAGCGCCGGCCATTTCCAGCGAAGTGGTGTAGTTGCCGACCAGCGACCGCGCTGGTACCAGGCCAGCACTGCCAAGGTATTCGCTGGCCAGCTGGTACAGCAGGTAAAGCTCCATCAAGGGCGTTCCGCCCAAGCCATTGACGAGCAGCAGCACCTCTTGCCCCTGCCTTGGGTTCAAGTCCTTCAGGATGGCGGCCATCAGCTCTTCGACGATGGCAGTGGCGGGCTGGAACGCCGCGCGCCTGCGCCCGGGCTCGCCATGGATGCCCACGCCAAGCTCCATCTCGTCGGGACCAATCTCGAAAGTCGGCACGCCCGCCTCCGGCACGGTGCAGCTGCCGAGCGCCACGCCCATGGAGGCGGTGCAAGCGTTCACGCGGTCACCCAGATGCTTGCATGCGGCCAGGTCGGCACCGCGCTCCGCGGCCGCGCCGACCATCTTCTCGACCACCAGCGTTCCGGCAACGCCACGGCGGCCGGTGGGATGTCCGGCGACATTCACGGAGACATCGTCGTTGACCAGGATGGATGCGAATTCGATGTCCATCATGTCCATGGCCATCTGGAAGTTCATTACATCGCCGGCGTAATTCTTGACGATGAACAGCACGCCCGCCTCGCTGCCGACGGCCCTGGCCGCGGCCAGCATCTGGTTGGGTGTGGGCGAGGTGAACACCTGGCCGGGGCAGGCGGCGTCAAGCATGCCGGCGCCGACGAAACCGGTGTGCAGCGGCTCATGGCCAGAGCCACCGCCCGAGATCAACGCCACCTTGGACGGTGTGGCGGCCTTGCGCGTCACGAACAACGGATCCAGGTGCACCGTCACCAGCTGGGCATGGGCGGCCCCGAATCCCAGCATGCTTTCGTACACGAGGTCGCTGGGAAGGTTGGTGAATTTCTTCATCGCTGCTCGCCATGGTTATAGGCTGATTATGGTCACCGCACGTGCCCTGTTACGCCAGGTTCTCCGCGGTAATGATCTCTATCCGGGGGTTGCTCACCGCCAGCGCGCCGCGCACGTCTTCGCACAGCAGCCGCAGCACCTTGGCGGCCGTCATGATGGCGTAGTAGACGTCCTGCTGCAATACATACGAGACGACATTGGCCACCAGCAACGACCGATGCATCTCCAGCAGATCGTGCACCACGAACCCCAGCGAGCGGTCATAGCCGAACTCCTGCAGGGCGCGGCTGACGCCATGGGAGCCCGGGCCCAGGTTGTAGAGGGCGTGCAGCATTCCGTTGGTCCGGCTTGGGTCGAGGAATTGCCGGGCGAAGGTGTAGGCCTGGTCCTCCGATTCCGGCATATCGGACAACTCGATCAGCCGGGCGTTGGGGTAACGCTCCTCCAGCACCTGGGCGAAGCCGATGCGCCGGTCGATCTCGGCGGCGAATCGGGTGGCCGGCGACAGCATGGCGCAGCGGCCGGGCTCGCCCTGCGGCAGGCAGCGGCCCAGCAGGATGCCCGCGGTGCGCCCGGCCGCGCGATTGTCCGCGCCGACAAAGGTCTCGCGCAGCGAACCGGCAACGTCGGAAAACAGCGTGACCACATGCACGCCGCTGCGCGCCAATTCATTGATCGCGAGCTTGACCTGCGGTACATCGGGGGCCAGCAGGGCGATGCCATCCAGGTCGGTCATCCTGGCCAACTCCTCAGCGAAGTCGGCGCCGTCGTGATTGGGCAGGCGATGCGTGATTTCAGTAATGTGCTGATGCCGGAAATCCCCAGCGGCCTGAGCAACGACGCGGTCGATCATGTCGAAAAAACCGCGACGCGAAGCCGGCAGCACAAAGCCGAAGCGATAGTTGGGTGTGGAGCGGGGACGGCCGCGCACCGGACTGGCGGCGCCCAGCGCCTGCATCACGGTGCGGACCCGATCCACCGTGGCCGGATTGACACCCGGCCGATTGTTCAGCACGCGGTCAACGGTCGCGGTGCTCACGCCTGCGGCTTCCGCTATCTGGTTGATGGTGGCCGCCATATCAAATAAATCAATCTTTCAGACGTGTCTTCTTGCTGGAATGTACCGCAATTTCGATCACCCGACGGTAGTGGATCGGGCCCGCCAGTAAGGATTCAACGAATTAGGGTTTGTATTGATTGATGTATTAAATGATGTGATTAACATCAAATACATCAGACGAGGTCGGGCTGATCGGCGCAAGCCGCCTTCATTTGCAAACCCAAGCGCGGCGATGGCCACGCACCGTATGGAGACGAGCACATGAGCAAAACCAAACCAACCCTCTGGCGCCTGCTGGCAGGTGCCGCGCTGGGATTGACCGCGCTGGGCGCGAGCGCGCAGGACAAGCAGCTGACACTGTGCTGGGCCGCCTGGGACCCGGCCAACGCACTGGTTGAACTGTCGAAGGACTTCACCGCCAAGACCGGCATCCAGATGAAGTTCGAGTTCGTCCCCTGGCCGAATTTCGCGCAGCGCATGCTCAACGAGCTGAACTCCAAGGGCAAGCTGTGCGACCTGCTGATCGGCGACAGCCAGTGGATCGGATCGGCCGCCACCGAGGGGCACTACGTCAAGCTCAACGACTTCTTCGACAAGAACGCGATCACGATGAACGACTTCATGCCGGCCACCGTCGAGGGCTACTCGACCTGGCCCAAGGGCACGAAGAACTACTGGGCGCTGCCGGCCATGGGCGATGCCGTGGCCTTCACCTATCGCAAGGACTGGTTCGCCCGGCCCGAGCTGCAGGCCGAATTCAAGAGCAAGCACGGCCGTGAACTGGCACCGCCCAAGACCTGGGACGATTTCAAGCAGGTGGCCCAGTTCTTCCAGGGCCGCATGGTCGACGGCAAGAAGGTCTACGGCTCGGCCCTGTACACCGAGCGCGGCTCCGAAGGCATCACCATGGGCGTCACCAACACCATGTACGCCTACGGCATGGAGTACGACAACCCGAAGAAGGCGTACGACATGAAGGGCTACATCAACGGTCCCGGCGCGGTGAAGGGCCTCAAGTTCTACAAGGACCTGTACGACTGCTGCGTGCCGCCCGGCCATGGCAACGCCTACATGACCGAGGACCTGGACGCCTACAAGTCGGGCCAGGTGGCGATGCAGATGAACTTCATCGCCTTCTTCCCCGGCATCTCCAAGGACCCGCAGGTCGGCGGCGAGAAGACCGGCTTCTTCCCCATCCCCAAGGGCGACAAGCAGTTCGCGCAACTCGGCGGCCAGGGCATCTCGGTCGTCAAGTACTCCGACAAGAAGGACATGGCGCTGCAATACATGAAGTGGTTCGCGCAGCCGGCCATCCAGAAGAAATGGTGGGACGGCGGCGGCTTTACCTGCCTGAAGGCGATCCTCGACGCGCCCGGCTTCGAAACCAGCACGCCCTACGCCAAGGTGTTCCTGGACTCCATGAAGATCGTCAAGGACTTCTGGGCCGAGCCCAGCTATGCCCAGCTGCTTCTGGCCATGCAGAACCGCGTGCACGACTACGTGGTGGCCGGCAAGGGCACGCCCAACGCCGCGCTCGACGCGCTGCTGAAGGACTGGATCGAGGTGTTCAAGGAAGACGGGAAAATCAAGTGACACCCAAGGCGCTAACGCAATGGGCGCCGCCACGGGCGGCGGTGCCCGCCGCGCCAGCGCGGCGTGGGCTGCTGGCCGTGCGGGGGCTGTCGGACCGGGCCCTGGCCTGGCTCTTCGTCGGCCCCACCGTCGTGCTGCTGCTGGCCTTCAATATCTTCCCGCTGCTGTGGACGATCTATCTTTCGTTCACCAACTTCCGCGCCAACCGGCCCAACGCCGAGGTCGCATGGCTGGGCATCGCCAACTACCAGCGCATCCTCAACAACGAGGCGATCTGGGAAAACATGCGCACCACCGCGCATTTCCTGTGCTGGTCGATCGCCCTGCAGCTGCTGCTGGGCTTCGGTCTCGCCCTGCTGCTCAACCGCAGGTTCAAGTCGCACAGTTTCTGGAGCACCGCGATCCTGCTGCCGATGATGCTGGCGCCCGCGGTGGTCGGCACGTTCTGGAAATACTTCTTCGAGCCGCAGTACGGCATCTTCAACGCCATCGCCCGCTTCTTCGGCAGCGCCGGCAATTTCACGATGCTCGGCGACACGCAGCTGTCGCCCTGGGCCATCGTGCTGGTCGATACCTGGATGTGGACACCCTACGTGATGCTGCTGTTGCTGGCCGGGCTGCGCTCCATCCCGGCCTATCTGTACGAGGCGGCCGAGATCGACCGCGCCTCGGAGTGGACCAAGTTCTGGCGCATCACGCTGCCGATGGTCATGCCCTTCATCATCCTGGCGCTGCTGTTCCGCTCGATCGAGAACTTCAAGATGTTCGACCTGGTCGACAACCTGACCAACGGCGGCCCCGGTTCGGTGACCGAGCTGGCATCGATCCATCTCAAGCGCGAGGCCTTCGAGAAATGGCGCACCGGCTACAGTTCGGCGTTTGCCATCATCCTGTTCGTCGCCATCTACGGCATGTCGCTGGTGACCGTGCGCTTCCTGGACAAGGTGAAACAACGATGAACACGCCGCACAGTCCGCTGGAGCCGAGCGCGCTTGCGAAGTGGTTCGCCGGCATCGTCGTGGCCGGCTACGCCCTGATCTCGTTGATCCCGCTGGCGTGGATCTTCATGACCAGCTTCCGCACGCCCGAAGACGCGATCGCCTATCCGCCCAAGGTGGTGGCCCAGGCGTCCCTGATCGGCTATGTGAACCTGTTCACGACACGCTCGCGCGTGTCGGCGGAAGAACTGGGCACGCTGCCACCGGCCAAGACCTGGTACGAAAGCCTGGTGCGCGAGCAGCAGATGATCCTGGTCGGGCCCTCGCGCTTTTCCGACCGCTACCTGAACTCGCTGCTGATCGGCTTCGGCTCGACGCTGTTGTCGGTGGTGCTGGGCACGCTTGCGGCCTACGCGTTTTCGCGCTTTCGGGTGCCGGGCAAGGACGACTGGCTGTTCTTCATTTTGTCCACGCGCATGATGCCGCCGATCGCGGTGGCGATTCCCGTCTACCTGATGTTCCGCAAGCTCGGGCTCAACGATACGCACCTGGGCCTGATCCTGCTCTACACGGTGGTGAACCTGTCACTCGCGGTGTGGCTGCTCAAGGGCTTCATGGACGAGATCCCGCGCGAATACGAAGAGGCGGCCATGGTGGACGGCTACACCCGCTGGCAGGCGTTCCGCAAGGTCGTGCTGCCGCAGGCCGCCACCGGCATCGCCACCACTGCGATCTTCTGCCTTATCTTTGCCTGGAATGAGTACGCATTCGCACTGCTCCTGACCAGCGGCACGGCGCAGACTTCGCCGCCCTTCATCCCCACCATCATCGGCGAAGGCGGCCTCGACTGGCCCGCCATGGCCGCCGGCACGACCCTGTTCCTGCTGCCGGTGCTGGTGTTCACCGTCTTGTTGCGCAAGCATCTGTTGCGCGGCGTGACCTTTGGAGCAATCCGCAAATGAAGACCCGCAAACCCCTGCCACGCTGGCTGCGCCGTGCGCCCTGGGAGCGCGGCACCGCCGCCCTGATCGGCCTGGGCCTGGTGATGCTGATGCAGCCCTGGTCCATCGAGGTCTACAGCTACGCCTTCACGGTGTTGCTGGCCGGCGTGATCGGCTACTCCATCGCCGGCAAGCTTCCGGAAAACTGATATGTCTGAAATCCGAATCCAGAACCTGCAAAAGCGCTTTGCCGATTTCACCGCGGTACGCGGCTCCTCGCTGGTGCTCGAAAGCGGCAAGTTTGTCGTGCTGCTCGGCCCCTCGGGCTGCGGCAAGACGACCACGCTGCGCATGATCGCCGGCCTGGAATACCCCACGGGCGGCAGCATCACGCTGGGCGGGCAGGACGTGACGTACCTGCGGCCGCGCGAGCGCGACATCGCGATGGTGTTCCAGTTGTTCGCGCTCTATCCGCATATGGGGGTGCGCGGCAACCTGGAGTTTCCGCTGCGCAATGAAGGTGTGGCGCGCGCCGAAATCGACCGCCGCGTCCAGCAAGTCGCGGCCATCCTGCGCATCGAGCACCTGCTGGGTTCGCGGGTCACCGGCCTGGCCGGCGGCGACCGCCAGCGCGTGGCGCTGGGCCGCGCCATCGTGCGCCAGCCCAAGGCCTTCCTGATGGACGAGCCGCTGGGCACGCTCGACGCCGAATTCCGCGAACTGATGTGCGTGGAGCTGCGCCGGCTGCATGACCGCCTGAAAACCACCACCGTATTCGTCACGCACGACCAGAACGAGGCGATGGCGCTGGCCGACCACATCGTGGTGATGAACGAGGGCGAGATCCTGCAGGCCGACGACCCGCATGGCATCTACAGCTTTCCTTCCTGCCTGTTCGTGGCGCGGTTCATCGGGCGCCCACCAATGAACCTGCTCAACGTCGATGCGCCCGTGGTCCGCGGCGACACCGGCGTGCGCGTGGCGCGCGCAAACGTCGCCGTACCTGTGGTCCAGGCCCCCTCGCCGTCGGTGCTGCTGGGCGTGCGGCCCGAGCATGTGCGCCTGCGGGCGCCGGGCGAGGGCGCGCTGGGCGGCCGCGTGCAGCATGCCGAGTACTTCGGCTCGCACTGGGTCGCCGAGGTACAGACCGACGCCGGGCCGCTGAAAGTGCTGGCCGACAAGTCGATGCGGCCGGTCCTGCAGGAGCAGGTCAGCGTTTCCTTCGACACCCAGCGCGTGGTGCTGTTCGATGCCGCCACCGAACGCCTGCTGCCCAGCGCCACCACCACCGCCCATCAACCGAGCATGCGCCATGGCTAGTATTTCCCTGGACGGTATCCACAAACATTTCGGCGAAGTCGCGGCGCTGGCTGACGTTCGCCTGGAGATCGCCGATGGCGAGTTCTTCGTGCTGCTGGGCCCCAGCGGCGCCGGGAAAACCACGACGCTGCGCATCATCGCCGGGCTGGAGCAAGCCGACGCCGGCCTGGTGCGCATGGACGGCGAAGACGTCACCGGCGCGGCGCCGGCCCAGCGCGACTGCGCTTTCGTCTTCCAGCAGTATTCGCTGTACCCGCACTTGACGGTGTACGACAACCTGGCGTTTCCGCTGCGCGCGCCGATGCGCCGTATACCCGAAGCCGAAGTCCGGCGGCGGGTGGAGCGGGTGGCCGCAACGCTGCACATCGAAAACAAGCTGCAACGCAAAGCCACGGCCCTGTCAGGCGGCGAGATGCAGCGCGTGGCCATCGGCCGCGCCCTGGTGCGCGAGCCGCGCGTCTACCTGATGGACGAGCCGCTGTCGTCGCTGGACGCGAAGCTGCGCGAGGAACTGCGCGTGGAACTCAAGCGCCTGCAGCGCCAAAGCGGCACCACCGTGGTCTACGTGACGCACGACCAGGTGGAAGCGACCACGCTGGCCGACCGCATCGCCATCCTGGAAGCCGGGCGCATCCAGCAGGTCGGCACGCCCGAGGAGATATACGAAGCGCCCGTGTCGGCGCAGGTCGCGCAGCGGCTGGGTTCACCGCCGATCAACGTGCTGCCTGCCGCCTGGTTCGCCGGCCAGCACACCAGCGCGGCGGCCCGCATCGGCATCCGGCCCGAGGACGTGGAACTGGCAGGCCAGAACGACGCAGGAGACGACAGCTTCGAATGCACCGTGATCGAGTCCTCGCTGCTCTTGCACCACGTGATCGCCGAGCACGCCGGCGTGGAGGTGCGTGCGCGCCTGATGCAAAGCGTGGCGCCCCATCCCCAGTCCCGTATCCGCCTGCGCTTCCCGCGCGGTCGGCGCCTGCTGTTCGACCCGGCAGGAAAGCGGCTGGCGACTCCTGACCTTATTCCCAACGAGACCACCCCATGAACACGCAAGACATCATCGCGGCCGCCCAGGCGGTGCATGCCGCCATCCTGGCCAATGAGCAGCAGATCGAATCCCTGGATCGCGCCATCGGCGACGGCGACCACTTCATCAATGTCCGGCGCGGCTGCGAAGCCATCGCCGCGATCCAGCCCGAACTGGTGCCGCTGGCACCGGCGCAGGCGCTCAACCGCATCGGCATGAAACTGCTCAGCACCATCGGCGGCGCCTCGGGGCCGCTGATCGGCAGCTTCTTCATCGCCATGGGCAAGGAGCTGGAGGGCGCGGCCGAGCCGGACGCCAGGCACTTCGCCCGCGCCCTGGCCGCCGGCGTCGAAGCCATCAAGAGCCGCGGCAAAGCCGACCTTGGCGAGAAGACCATGCTCGACGTGCTCATTCCCACGTCGCGGCTGGTGCTGCGCATGGCGGAAGAAGGCGCAGACCGCGAGCTGCTGTGCGCCCGGCTCAAGGAGGAGGCCGAATTCAACATGCTGGCCACCCGGGACATGATCGCCTCCAAGGGGCGTGCCCACTTCCTGGGTGAGCGCGCACTCGGCCATATCGACCCCGGCGCCAAGACCAGCCAGGTGGCGCTGTTCGCCGTGTGCGACATGCTCACGGCCCGAAACCCGCTAGGACTGACCCTCTAGGACGCACATGAAAAAATTCGTCAACGATGTCGAGCTGCTGTTGCAGGAATCGCTGCAAGGCCTGGCCGCCGCGCACCGCGGGCTGCTCAAGCTTTCGCTGGAGCCCACCTTCGTCACGCGCGCGCAGCTGCCGCAGCCCAAAGTGGCTCTGATCTCCGGTGGCGGCTCGGGCCACGAGCCCCTGCATTGCGGATTCATTGGAACGGGCATGCTCGATGCCGCCTGTCCCGGCCAGGTGTTCACCTCGCCGACGCCGGACCAGATGCTGGCCGCCGCCGCGGCGGTGGACCGCGGCAAAGGCGTGCTGTTCATCGTCAAGAACTACGCGGGCGACGTGATGAACTTCCAGATGGCCGCGGAGATGATGCAGCAGCCTTGCGCCACTGTGCTGGTCAACGACGACGTCGCCATCGAGCGCTCGACCCACGGCACCGGGCGGCGCGGCGTGGCCGGCACGCTGATCGTGGAAAAACTGGTGGGCGCGGCGGCCGAGGCCGGCGCCAGCCTGGAGCAGTGCAAGGCGCTGGGGGACCGGGTCAACAGCCGCACAGCGTCGATGGGCGTGGCTTTCACCAGCTGCACCGTGCCGGCGGCGCGAAGGCCAACTTTCGATATCGCCGACGACGAAATGGAGTTCGGCGTCGGCATCCACGGCGAGCCCGGTCGCCGGCGCGGACCGGTGCGTCCCGCGCAGGAACTGGTCAACGAGCTGATGGGCGCCATCCTGGGCGACCTGCAACCCAAGCCCGGGTCGCAGGTCCTGCTGCACGTCAACGGCTTCGGCGGCACGCCCCTGATCGAGTTGTACCTGCTGTACCACTGCGCGCAGCAATTGCTGGAAAGCCAGGGGCTGAAGGTGACCCGGTCGCTGGTCGGCAACTACACGACCGCGCTGGAAATGGCCGGGGCCTCGCTCACCATCACCGTGCTGGATGAGGAATTGAAATCGCTGTGGGATGCGCCCGTGCATACGGCCGCGCTTCGCTGGTAGGCCGGCTGGCGCGTCAGCCCGGGGCCGTGGACTGCGCCAGTTTGACTACCGCCTCGCGCGCCTGTCGCCCGAGCGCCGCAAGATCGAGGCCGGCGATCGTGCCATCGCGCACCACTTCGTTTCCGCCGACCAGCAAGGCTTTCAAGTGCGCCGCGCCGCCGCTGGCCACCGGCCCCACGGCCGGGTCGTGCAGGCCGAAATAGCGCGGATCGCGGTCCAGCGCATAGATCGCGATGTCAGCCGCCTGGCTGGGCGCGAGCGTGCCGACGCAGGACAGGCCCAGCACCTTCGCGCCGCCGGCGGTGCCCCAGCGGACCACGTCTTCCACCGTGGCTGCCGAGGCGGCCAAAGCCTCGCCTTGGCCGCCCCGGTGCAATGCCCGCGCCGCTTCGCCGGCGCGGGCGCGCTGCATCAGCCAGGCGGCGTGCGTTTCGGAAAGCATGTCGGCCGCTTCGTTGGAAGCCGCACCGTCCACGCCGATCGACACCGTCGCGCCCGCGTCTTCCAGCGCGCGCACCGGCGCGATGCCGCTGCCCAGGCGGCCGTTGCTTTGCGGGCAATGGGCAATGCCGGTGCCGGTTGCGCCCAGCAGCGCAATCTCATCCGCATCCAGCTTCACGAGGTGCGCGAACCACACGTCCGGCCCGAGCCAGGCGATGGTTTCGCAAAAGCGCACCGGTGTCATGCCGTGCTGCGCATGCACGCTGTCTTGGTAATGCACGGTCTCCGAAAGATGCGAGTGCAGGCGCAGGCCCAGTTGGCGCGCCACCGCCGCGCACTCGCGCATTTCCTCGGGCCGCATCGAATGCGGCGGTGTGGTCGGCGCCACCACCACGCGCTGCATGCCGTCGGGCGCAGCGTCGTGGAAGCGCGACGCCAGCCGCTCGATGTCGGCGAGATAGGCGTCCAGCGTTTCAGGGCGCAGCGCGGGCGGCAACTCCTCGGCCTTCATGCGCGAGAGCGTGCCGCCGCCCCGGCACAGCGCAAAGCGCAGCCCCAGCGCCTGCGCTTCTTCGAACAGGATGGCCGAACTGTCGTAAGGCATGTTTGGCCAGTAGTGGTAGTTGTGGTCGGCCACGGTGCCGCAGCCCGACAGCGCCAGTTCGATCAGGCCGATGCGCGCGGCCAGGCGGAACATGCCTTCGTCCATGTGGGGCCGAAGGCGCCAGGGCGTCGCCGCGAGCCAGGGCGTCAAGGTGGCGTTGATGCCCTGCGGGTCACCCTTGAGCAGCGACTGGAACAGATGGTGGTGCGTGTTGACCCAGGCCGGGTAGACAACGCAGCCGCTCGCGTCAATCTGCCGTTCGCCGGGCTGCGGCGTGAGTTTCCCGATGGCCTCGATACGGCCGCGCACGATGCGGATGTCGGGCCCGGCGTGCCGCGCTTGTTCGCCGGCCATCCCGGTCAGGATGGCCGTGGCGTTGCGAATGATGAGGCTCATGGGACGCTCGCCGGTGCTGGTACGTTGCCGCGATGCACTTCTTCTTCGCCATGCGCCCGCAGCAAATCCAGCAATTGTTTCCTGATCACCAGGCCCGGCTTGTCCGAAGGCATGTGGAACTCGACGCGGCGCGTCGTGTCCACGCAGGCGTCGGCGTCGGTGGCTTCCAGGATGTCGCGGTCTTCGGCGGTGATGGCCGCATCCCAGGCGATCAGCGTCTGCGTGCTGCAGGCCTCTTCGCTGTCGTTGCGGTAGAGCCACTGCACCAGCATCATGCGTTCGTCGTCGATCGGCGTCGCGCAGTTGTAGATGATGTGGTGCACGCCACTGGCGGGGTAGGTGCAGCCGAAGCGCCGCGAAAAAGGCAGGTAGTAGCGGTTGATCAGGTGCCGCTCGGTGATCGGCTCGGTGGTGCCCGTCACGCGATGGCCGGCCTCGATGTTGCGGATCGGCACGCGCGTTTCCGCTTCGAAGCCGTAGTCGGTCTCGCGAAACTCGTAGGGTGCGGGCTTCGGGTTCTCCAGGATGCCGAAGTTGGCCTTGTGCACATAGGAGAAGTGCGAATTGTCGAACGAGTTCTCCATCATGCGCAGGGGGCTGGTCTTCCATTCTTCGTAGAACTGGAAGATGCGGCGGTAGCCGGGCGCGCCGTCTTCGGGAAAGTGCGGGATCGGCTGAAGCGGCTCTTCCAGCGCGACCCACACGTAGCCGTATTTCTCTTGCGCGCGGTAGGCCGGCACCTTGGCGCCGGCGGGAATCTGCTGGTCGGGCGCCTGCGGGATGCGCACACAGGTGCCGGTGCAGTCGTACGTCCAGCCGTGGTAGCCGCAGGTGATGTTGCCCTCCGAGACAAAGCCCCTGGACAGCTTCGCCGTGCGGTGGCAGCAGCGGTCGCGCAGCGCGGCGGGCGTGCCGTCGGCCTGCTTCCACAGCACGATGTCCTCGCCCATCAGGGTGAACGGCTTCGGGCCGTCGTCCAGGAAGGACATCGGCATCAGCGCGTACCAGAAACGGCGCAGTACCTTTTGTTTGCTGGTGAGCATCAGGCCACCTCCGCCACGGGGTGAATGCGGGTCCAGCCGTGCACCTCGGTCTCGCCATGCTCCTTCAGCAACTGGAGCAGACGCTTGCGCATCAGCATGCCCGGCCGGTCGCTGGCCATGCTTTGCTCATCGCGCCGCGCCACGTCCACCGGCGCATCGGCGTCCACCGACTCGAGGATGTGCTTGTCTTCCAGCACCACCTTGGTGTCCCAGTCGTTCAACAGTGCAGCCGGGCAATCCTCTTCGGTGTCGTTGCGGTACAGCCACTGGATCAGCTGGATGCGGTGGTCGTCGATCGGTGTTGCGCAGGTAAAGATGGTGTGCTTGATGCCGCTCGGGTAGGCGAGGCCCAGCTTGCGCAGAAACGGCAGGTGCCACTGATTGAAGAAATGCCGCCTGGTGGTCGGCTCGGTCGTGCCGGTGATGCGATGCGACTGCGGCGGGTTGTTGATGGGCACAGTGGCCTCGGCCTCGAAGCCGTAGTCGGTTTCGTTCAGCGCGAATTTCTCGGGCTTGGGCTGGCCGCCCTGGCCGAAGGTGCCGGCGTGCACGAAGGCGAAGTGCGCGGTATCGAAAGAGTTCTCCATCATGCGCAGCGCGCCGGTCTGCCAGGTTTCGTCGAACTGGTGGATGCGGCGGTAGCCCAGCGCCTCCTCCTCGGTGTCCAGAAGCGGCATCAGCGGGTCGTCCAGAGCGACCCAGGCATAGCCGAACTTCTGCTGGCAACGGTAGGCCGGTACGCGCGCGCCGGCCGGCACCTGCATGTCGGGCGCCTGCGGAATCTTCACGCAGCTACCGGTGCAGTCATAGGTCCAGCCGTGGTAGCCGCAGACGATGTGGTCCCCTTGCACGAAGCCTTTCGACAGCTTCGCGGTGCGGTGGCAGCAGCGGTCGCGCAGGGCGGCGGGGGCGCCGTCGGCGCGCTTCCACAGCACGATGTTTTCGCCCAGCAGCGTGAACGCTTGCGGGCCGGCGTCGAGTTTCTCCATCGGCATGACGGCGTACCAGAAGCGCCGCAGCACAGGTTGTTTGGTGACCAGCATGGCCGCTACCTCAGGGCATGACCTTGAGGTCTTTGACGAACTGCAGCGTGTAGGCCTGCTGCCAGTTGGCCATCGGCTTGAGCTGGCCGCTGGCCACCATGAAGTCGTAGGTGTTCTTCCAGCGCACGTCGGTCATGATGCCGGCGCCCATCTTCGCGGCGTCACCCGCGCCGAAGAAGTTCAGCTCCTTGATCTTCTTGTGTGCGAAGGCCAGTGTCTCGTCGTCCATCTTGGGGTTGTCCTGCTTGATCAGGACATTGCCGGGCGCGGGATTCTCCAGGTAGCTCTTCCAGCCTTCGACCGTGGCGCGCACGAAGCGTTGCACCAGCTCGGGCCGGTCCTTCACCGTCTTTTGCATGGTGGCGATGGTGTTGCCGTATGGCGGGTAGCCGTCGTCGGCAAACAGGAAGAACTTGACCTTCTGGCCGGCCTTCTCGGCGGTAAAGGGTTCGGACGTCGGGTAGCCTTGCTGCGCGATCGTCTTGTCGGCGAAGAAGGGCTGCATGTTCGAGGTATAGGGCCGGGCCTGCTCGTCCTTGAAGCCGTACTTGAGCTTGAGCCAGGGCCACCAGGTGCTGCGGCCGCTGGTGGCCACCAGCACGGTCTTCTCCTTCAGGTCGGCCAGGCTGTTCACGTCCAGGTGCGTGACCATGCCCTGCGGCTCTTTCTGGAACAGCGCGGCCACGGTGACCATGGGCACGCCGTTCTCGATGCCGGCCAGCACCTGGAAGTCCTTGCCCATGAAGAAGTCGGCCTGGCCAGCGGCAAGCAGTTGCACGGCGTTGACCTGCGGCCCGCCCATCTTGATGCTGACGTCCAGCCCGTGCTTCTTGTAGATGCCGGTGGCAATCGCCTGGTAGTAGCCGCCGTGCTCGGCCTGCGCGTACCAGGAGGTGAGGAAGCTGACTTTGTCCTGCGCGTGCGCCAGCGTGGCGGTGGCGGCCAGGACAAGAGATGCGAGTGCGGATTTCATGCGGTTTTCTCCGGTGATGTGTGTGAAACAAAACAACCAGAGCAATGACCCATGGCGCACTGCCACTGCCTGCTTCTACTCTGAAAAGCAACATGCAAACTTCATGCCTTGCGCGGCAGATATAGCGTGGCCTCCACTTCGATCAATGCGCCGTCACCCGGCATAAAGCGCGACACCTCCACCACCGTGCTGGCCGGAGGCTCGCCGGGGTAGAACAGGCCGCGCACGCGGTTGTAGAAAGGGTAGTGGCGCAGGTCGCGGAAGTACTGCACCAGCTTGATCGCATCCTGCATCCGGCCGCCATGTTCTTCGGCAATCTGGCGGATGCGGTTCAGCACGAACCAGCTTTGCACCACGGCGGGCGCTTCGTACAAGTCCACCGTCATCTGGCCAGTGACGTAGCCGATGCTTTGCAGTGCTTCGACCGCATCGGCCGGCAATTCGTCGTAGCTTTGCAGTACGGCCTTGCGTGCCGGGTCGACGGCCACGACTCCACTGACGAACAGGAATTCGCCCGCACGCCGCGCGGGTGCGTAGTTCGCCATCGGTTTTCCGGTGGTCATGTTGCCCCCACGCTTGCGGCTGGAGCCGCGGCGCTGCCCCTCGAGGGGGCCTTCGCGCCTTCGGACGGCCGGGCGGCGCTCATGCCGGCACCCCATCCATCCAGGCGCGCACCTTGCCGGGGTTCATCAAGCCCAGCGGGTCGAAACGACGCTTGGTGTCCAGCACGGCCTGTGGCAGGTCGCCATTGGCGCGGCCGTCTTCGACGACAAAGACATGCGGGTCATTGATGCGCACGCCGTTGTCGCGGTGGATCTGCATGATTTCCTGCAGCCGCTCTTCGGTGCTGAAGCGCACCAGCTGCAGCGCGGTGCAGGTCATGAGGCCGTCCATGTTGCGGATGAACTCGGCGTGCATCAGCACCTCGCCGCCCAGCAGCCGTTCCATGCGCTTGACCTGCTCTACATGCTGGCCGGGCGTGAACGCGCTTTGCAGGTAGGTGAGCTTCTTGTCCACGCGCATCGCGTGCAGCGTGGTGTGGTTCCAGGTGTATTCGAGCAGCGTGCGGTTGCTGGCCGCCACTTCCTCGGCGCTCTTGCGGTAGGTGACCTTGCCCTGGAATTGCGCGACGAGTTCCAGCATCGCGGCCTCGCTGCTGGAGGCGACCAGCACGATGGTGGCGTGGCAGCCGCTGGGCAGATAGTCGGCCAACTGCTTGATGTGGTCGGGAATCGGCTGCGCCAGCAGGCAGATTTCCTTCTTGAGGATGCCGCTGGCGTTTGCCAGCGCGTCGCCGAACTCCAGTGCCGCATCGAAACTGGGGAAGGTGACGATGGCTTCGAGCCAATCGTGTACCGGCGCCATCGCCAGTTCGAGTTCCAGCACCAGGCCGTTGGTGCCCCAGACATGGTGCATCGCCAGTGCTTCGGCGCCGCGCAGCTCGACGACTTGCGGCTCTTCCTCGATGGTCATGGCTTTCAGACCCAGCACGTTGCCGCGCGCGCCGAGCGGGCCATAGTTGATCGAACCGACGCCGCCAAAGCCACCCCCGTAGAGTCCACCGAGTGTGGCGCTGCGGTAGGTGGAAGGCATGCAGCGCATCTCCAGCCCGGCCGGGCGCGTGGCCTTTTCCAGGTCCCACAGGCGGATGCCGGCCTGCGCCCGCGCCGCACCGTTGCGCGCCCAGAGGAACGCGTTGTAGCCGCTCATGTCCAGCACCACGCCGCCTTGCAGCGGCACGGCCTGGCCGTAGTTGCCGGTGCCGCTGCCGCGCACCGTGATGGGGATGCGCAGGCGCGCGCACAGGCCGACCAGGCGGCGGATCTCGTCCTCGTTGCGCGGGCGCGCCACGGCGCCTGCGCGCTTGTCTGCGAGTTGCCGGGTGAGCACGGGGCTGAACCACGAGAAGTCTTGTGACAGGCGGGCGATGCGGCCTTCGTCCGTGACCCAGTCCAGGTCAGGCAGTTCGGCGTGCAGTTGTTCTAGGGGGTGCACAGGGGCATTCACTTTCTTTTCCTTTTGTTCTGTTGGGTAGCGCTTGGGGGTGCGCTCAGGGGCAGCAAAGGCGCGTGCCGGTCGGCTGCGGCGCTTACGCGAGGCGGTCTTCGCTGCGCTACGACTTCCCTGCGGTGCTCGATCATGTGGCCCGTCGCAGAACTCACTTTGTTCGCTTCGCTCTCGCCGTTCAAACAGCTGCGACAAGCTAGTTCACGAAGCGCGCTTTGCGCGCGGCCACATGCTCTGCGCTCCTCGGCGCCTCGCAATGGCGCGCCGCAGCCGACCGGCACGCGCCTTTGCGGACAGAGCGGTGGTGATTCAAGAAAAACCCCGAACCGCGGCGTTTCGACAAGCGGTGGGTTTCCGTGAATCCCAACCGCCCTGAAGGTTGTGGCAGGCTGTACCGGGCGGCGGCGCTGTCTGAGGCGGCGAGAAGCGCAGGCTTGGGGTCGGAGCGCGCAGCGCGATTCGTGAACTAGCTCGTCGCAGCTGTTTGAACGGAGAGCGCAAAGCGCTCGCAGTGAGTTTTGCGACGCGACCCCAGGCCGAGCATCGCAGCGGAGTCGGCGCAAAGCGCCGACCGCCACAGTCTGCGCCGCCGCCCGGCACCGCCTGCCGCAACCCGCAGAGCCTGCGCACGACCCGCGGGGCAAGCCGCTTTGGGGGGGAGCCATGCTAGTCACGAGACAACTCACTCGAATGCCAAGAACCGAGCGCCAGCTTGCTCAACCAAGCCATCAGCACGAACAGGCCGACACCCGCCAGCGAGATCAAGAGCAAGGC
>DATILI010000166.1:0-4288 GCA_035476635.1 Burkholderiaceae bacterium
GCGATCACCGTCAGCTGCACGCTGAAGATGAAGCCCTTGACGACGAACTTGCTGATGATGTCCCAGTTGAGGAATGTGAGGTCGAGGCCGCCCATGTCAGTGCCCCCCGCCCGTGCCGGCCACGATGAAGCCGGGGATTCGCATGCGCTTTTCGATGAGCGCGAAGATGCGGTTGACGACGAAAGCCGAGAACGCATA
Source organism: Burkholderiaceae bacterium (assembly GCA_035476635.1). Taxonomy (GTDB): domain Bacteria; phylum Pseudomonadota; class Gammaproteobacteria; order Burkholderiales; family Burkholderiaceae_C; genus DATILI01. The sequence continues at coordinate 199 of DATILI010000166.1, forward strand.
CAGCAGCGTGACCGCGAGGTATATCTCGATGCCGCGCGAGGTTTCTTCCTGCGCCTGCAAGGCGAACATCGTCAGCTCGGCGATCGACACCGCGAAGGCCACCGAAGAATTCTTCAGCAGGTTCATCGACTCGCTGGTGAGCGGCGGCAGGATGATGCGCAGCGCCATCGGCAAGATGACGTAGCGGTAGGTCTGCGCGGTGGTGAAGCCCACCGCAAGCCCGGCGTAGCGCTGGCCGCGCGGTAGCGCCTGGATGCCGGCGCGCACCTGCTCGGCGATCCGCGCCGAAGTGAAGAAGCCCAGCGCGAAGATCACCAGCAGGAAACCCGGCACCTGCTGGAACACCGGGAACGCCTTGGGCACGACGAAGTACCAGATGAACAGCTGCACCAGGATCGGGATGTTGCGAAACAGCTCGACCCAGGCGTTGGCGAAGCGCACCACCCAGGGGCTGTTGGGAAGGGTCCGCGCCGTTCCGACGAGGCCGCCGACGATGACGGCGATCACCCATGCACAGGCGGCGACGGACAGCGTCCAGCCCCAGGCGTGGACCATCCATTCGAGATACGTGATGTCGGAACCGGCGGACCAGCAAGTGGCCTCCATCGTTCCTTCAGTCGTGGTTTTGCAGAATACCTGCCAGTCCCAAGCCATACAAAGTCTCCCTCCGGGGGATGCGTAAAAATTTTCTTGTGGGCCGGCGCGCGTCGCGCGCGGGCCGGGGCTACCTTAAAGCAGAAACCCCGCCTGGGCAAGCGCGGGCGGGGTTTCGCAGCTACAGGCCCGGAATCACTTCTTCGCGTAGTCTTCGAGCGGCTTGTCGTTCGGCGTCGCCCATGCGTCCTTGGTCGCAGTGCTCACCGGCAGGCCCACGCGCGTGTTCTTCGGGGGGATCGGCTGCACGAACCACTTGTCGTAGGTCTTGGCCAGGTCGCCCGTCTTGATCATGTCGCGGATGGTGTCGTCGGCCAGCTTCTTGAAGGCCGGGTCGTCCTTGCGCAGCATGATGGCGATCGGCTCGACGCTGATCACTTCGCCCACGATCCGGAAATCGGCCGGGTTCTTGGCGGTGGCGATGTTGCCGGCCAGGATCTGGCCGTCCATCACGAAAGCGTCGGCGCGGCCCGATTCGAGCAGCAGGAAGCTGTCGGCGTGGTCCTTGCCGAAGACTTCCTTGAAGTCGACGCCGGCGGCGCGCTCGTGCTTGCGCAGCAGCTGCACGGAGGTGGTGCCCGTGGTGGTGGCGACGTTCTTGCCGTTGAGCTTGGCCAGCGAGTCGATACCGGAGTTGGCCTTGGCGGCGATTCGCACTTCTTCCACGTAGGTGGTCAGGGCGAACGACACGTCCTTCTGGCGGGTGGCGTTGTTGGTGGTCGAGCCGCACTCGATGTCCACGGTGCCGTTCTGCACCAGCGGGATGCGGTTTTGCGAGGTCACCGGCTGGTACTTGACTTCCAGCTTCTTGCCGGCGGCCTTTTCCAGGTTGGCGATGATGCGCTGGCAGATCTCGACGTGGTAGCCGGCGTACTTGCCGTCACCCAGGGTGTACGACAGGGCGCCCGAAGAATCGCGCACCCCCATGGTCACGACGCCAGAGGCCTTGACCTTGGCGATGGTGTCGCTCGCCTGGGCGAACGCGCCGCCGGCGGCCAGCGCCGTGACTGCGAGAGCCAAAAGATGCTTATTCATACAAATCTCCTGTGATGAAGCGTTAGGGTTAACTGACAACGAAATTCTAGAGACTCGGGCTTTCGGGATTACCCTGAATCTCCTCTTCTTCTCTTCGTTTTTCCTTGTTGCGGACAACTAAGCAGGCTTTGTGCCCGCCTTCATTCGGTCATTCGGGGCGCAGCGGCTGTGTGAGCTTTTCGGGCACCAGCAGCGCTTCCATCTGCGCCTTGGTGAGGATGCCCAGCGCCTGCGCCACTTCGTCGATCGGCGCACCGGTGGCCATCGCCGTCTTGGCGATCAGCGCCGCCTTTTCGTAGCCGATGATCGGGTTGAGCGCGGTCACGAGCGTGATCGATTCGCGCACGCGGCGCGCCAATAGCTCGCGGTTGGCTTCGATGCCGGCCACGCAATTGGTGTTGAGCGTGAGGCAGGCATTGCTCAAATGGGCAATGCTTTTGAAGAGGCTCCAGCCCATGATCGGCTCGAAAGCATTCAGCTGAAGTTGCCCCGCCTCCGACGCCATGGTCACGGTGACGTCGTTGCCGATCACCTCGAACGCGACTTGGTTCATCACCTCCGGGATCACTGGATTGACCTTGCCCGGCATGATCGACGAGCCGGCCTGCCGGGGCGGCAGCTTGATGTCACCGAAGCCAGCCTGCGGGCCGCTCGAAAGCAGGCGCAGGTCGTTGCAGGTCTTGGAGAGTTTGGTGGCCACGCGCTTGAGCACGCCCGACAGCTGCACGAAGGCGCCGGTGTCCTGCGTGGCCTCGACCAGGTTGGCGGCCTGCTTGAGCGGCACGCCGGTCTGCTCGGCCAGGTACTGGCAGGCCAGGTTGGCATAGCCCTGCGGCGCGTTGATGCCGGTGCCGATGGCGGTGGCGCCCAGGTTGATTTCCTCGATCAGCGCGCGTGCCTCGGCCAGGCGCTGCTCGTCTTCCTCGATCATGATGGCGTAGGTGCGGAACTCCTGGCCCAGGGTCATGGGGACCGCGTCCTGCAACTGGGTGCGGCCGATCTTCAGGATGTCCTTGAACTCCGTCGCCTTGGCGTCGAAGGCACCGCGCAACTCGGCCATGGCCTGGATCAGTCGGCCGATGGCAAACCACAAGGCCAGGCGCACGGCCGTCGGATAGACGTCGTTCGTGCTCTGCGAGGCGTTCACATGATCGTTGGGGTGCAGCAGCTCGTAGCTGGCCTTGGGATGGCCCATCTTCTCGAGCGCGAGGTTGCAGATCACCTCGTTGGCATTCATGTTGGTCGAAGTGCCGGCGCCGCCCTGGATCACGTCGACCACGAATTCATCCAGCAGCTTGCCGGCCACGATGTCGTCGCAGGCGGCCATGATGGCGTCGGCGCGCTCGCGGCTGATGGCGCCAAGGTCGGCGTTGGCGCGGGTGGCCGCTTTCTTCACATGGGCCAGTGCGCGCACCAGGTCCGGCATGGCCGAGATGCGGGTGCCCGAGATCGGGAAGTTCTCCACCGCGCGCGCCGTGTGCACGCCCCAGTAGGCGGCAGCGGGGATCTTCCGCTCGCCAAGAAAGTCGTGTTCGATCCTGAATCTCGATTCCATGATGGGCGCACTCCGGCTTGATAAAAAAATGCACGCCACGCGGCGTGCATTGAAGGAAAGAGCGTGACAGCGAAACGTTGGCGACTGTATTCCTGCCGCCCAATCGGCGCCAATGCTCTTTGTAAGCAGGGTTATGCGCTCGCTGCATACTTGATGCAGTGCACAAAAAGTCAGGCGGCGGGTGCTGCCGATTTCAGGTAGTCCCACAGCGCGGCGGCCGAGCCCTTGGGTTGCGCGCCGGCCGTCCTGCTGCCGGCGGCGGGCGGCGAAGGCCGTTGCCTGTAGGCGCGGATTTCCATGGTGGCTTCGAGCCGGTCGATCTCGGGCGGCAAGGCGCTGACCAGCTTGCGCGAACGCACGTCGCTGCGCACCGCGCTCTGCGGCAGGAAGGCGATGCCGTGGCCTTCCAGCGCCATCGCCTTCAGGCCTTCGGCCATGTCGGTCTCGTAGACGCGGTCCAGGTGCATGGCGACCTTGGAGTCCTTGAGCAACTGGTCGACGATCCGGCCCAGGTAGGCGCCCGGCGCATAGCCCAGATAGGGCAGCGGCTGGCCTGCGCGACCCGGCAGGCAGTAGCGCGGCGCGCCCTCGGCATCGGGGCGCACCCAGGGCGCCACCACCTCCTGCCCCAGGCTCACCATCTCGTAACGGTTGGCGTCCAGCTCCAGCGGCAGGGCCGGGTGGTGATAGGCAATGAGCAGGTCGCAGCCGCCTTCCACCAGCCGGTGCACCGCGTCATGCACGTTCAGGGCGATCAGCCGGCTCTTCATCGTGCCGAAGCCTTCGCGCAGTTGCGTGACCCAGGCCGGGAAGAAGGTGAAGGCCAGCGTGTGCGGCACGGCGAAC
>DATILI010000167.1:0-11086 GCA_035476635.1 Burkholderiaceae bacterium
GTTGCCGGCTACCAGCACGAAACCAATACCTTCGCGCCGACCAAGGCCGACTGGGCCGCGTTCAACCGCGGCGACTCGTTTCCGGCCTTCATCCATGGCCGCGCCATGCTGGACAAGCTCGCCGGCATCAACATCCCCATCGGCGGTTTCATCGAAGCCGCACGCACCCTGGGTTGGCAGCTGGTGCCCAGCAGCTGGTGCGGTGCAATCCCCTCCTCCTATGTGACCGAAGACGCATTCGAGCGCATCAGCGCCTCGATCCTGGAGGACGTGCACAAGGGCGGCTTCGACGCGGTCTACCTGGACCTGCATGGCGCGGCCGTAGCCGAACATGTGGACGACTCCGAAGGCGAACTGATCGCGCGCATCCGCCACGTGGTGGGCGCCGACATCCCCATCGTGGCAAGCCTGGACCTGCACGCCAACGTCACGCAGCGCATGCTGCGCGAGGCCGACGCGCTGGTGTCATACCGCAGCTATCCGCACGTCGACATGGCGGCCACCGGCGAACTCGCGGCGCAACTGCTCGCGCGCCGGGTCAAGCTCGGCCGGCGCGAACCGCTGCATGCTGTGCGGCTGCCGTTTCTGATCCCGCTGAACGCGCAAAGCACCTGGATGGAGCCGGCCAAGAGCCTGTACGAGGAACTGCTGGAACTCGACCAGGACTTCGGCACGGTCCTGAGCTTTTGCATGGCGTTCCCGGCCGCTGATTTCGATGAATGCGCGCCCATGGTCTGGGGCTATGGCGAGCATGCGCAGCAGGCCGCGCAGCGCCTGTATGACCGCGCGGCCGAGCCCACGCAGTGGCAGCTTGACACGCTGAGCGCCGCCGATGCGGTGGCCAAGGCCATGGCGCTGGCCGCCAACGCCGCCAAACCCGTGGTGATCGCCGATACGCAGGACAACCCGGGCGCCGGCGGCGACAGCAACACCACCGGCCTGCTGCATGCCCTGCTGCAGCAAGGCGCTGGCCGGCGCTATCCCGGCCAGGTCGCCGTGGGCCTGGTCTTTGATTCCGCCGCCGCCGCGATGGCAGCCCAGGCTGGCGTCGGCGCGACCATTTCGACCACCGTCGGCAAGGCGGTACCGACCTTCACCGGCAAGTTGAGCGATGCGCCGGTCGCCGGCCAGTTCAAGGTGCGCGCCGTGCACGACGGCAAGGTCACGCTCAAGGGCCCGATGATGACCGGACTGACCGTGCACCTGGGGCACTGTGCCTGCCTGGAAATCGAAGGTGTGCTGGTGGTCGTCGCCAGCGGCAAGAAGCAGATGCTGGACCGCGAGCTGTTTCGCATGGTCGGCGTCCAGCCCGAGGCCTTGAAGATTGCCGTGGTCAAGAGTTCCAACCACTTCCGCGCCGACTTCACGCCGATTGCTTCGCACATCCTTGTGGCCAAGGCCCCCGGTCCGATGGCCGCCGACCCGGGCGACCTGCCCTGGAAGAAGATTTCGCCGAAGACGCGCACGCGCCCCTGACCAACGCCGGCTTCAGTCGATACCGGCTTCATTCCAGAACACAGGAGACCGCCCGATGAACACCCGCCGCACCAACCAGCACGAACTCGCCGACTGCACGGCCGCCGAGCTACTGCAGCTGTACCGCACGCGCCAGGCTTCGCCAGTGGAGGTGACCAGCGCCGTGTATGCACGGATCGATCGGTACAACCCGCAGATCAATGCGTTCTGCCACCTGGACCCGGAGCAGGCGGCGCTGGCCGCAACGCAAAGCGAGGCCCGCTGGATGAAGGGCGCGCCGTGCGGCCCGCTGGACGGCGTGCCGGCCTCCATCAAGGACCTGATCCTGACGCGCGGCATGCCGACCTTGCGCGGCAGCCGCACGGTCAACCCCGAGCAGGCCTGGGACGTGGATGCCCCGGCCACGGCGCGGCTGCGCGAGGCGGGCGCCGTGATCCTGGGCAAGACCGCCACGCCCGAATTCGGCTGCAAGGGCGAGACCAATTCGCCGCGCACCGGCATCACGCGCAACCCCTGGGACCTCACCAAGACACCGGGCGGCTCGTCCGGCGGTGCGGCGGCGGCGATTGCGGCCAGCATGGGCCCGCTGGCCGTCGGCACCGACGGCGCCGGCTCGGTGCGCATCCCCGCGTCGTTCTGCGGCAACTTCGGCTTGAAGCCCAGCTTCGGCCGCGTGCCGGCCTACCCGCTGTCGCCGTTCGGCAGCGTCGCGCACCTGGGGCCACACACCCTGAGCGTGACCGACGCCGCGCTGATGATGAATGTGCTGAAGCAGCCCGACGCGCGCGACTGGACCTCCCTGCCCTTTGATGCGCGCGACTACCTGGTCGGCCTGAACGATGGCATCCGCGGCCTGAAGATCGCCTACTCGCCGACCCTGGGCTACGCGCGCAACGTGCACCCCGAAGTCGCTGCCGCCGTAGAGGCTGCGGTGCAGGAGCTCGCCGGGCTGGGCGCGCATGTGGAACAGGTGGACCCGGGCTTCGAAGACCCGCTGGATATCACCACCGGCCTGTGGTTCCTTGGTGCCTGGACGGTCTGGAACACGCTCAATGCACAGCAGCAAGCCGTGACCGACCCCGACTTCCGCGCCGAGGCGCAGCTGGGCGCCAGGCTGTCGGCGCTGGAGGTCCAGCAGCTGAACCTGCGCCGTGGCGCCCTGGGCGCGCACATGCGCCAGTTCATGGAACGCTACGACCTGCTGGTCACGCCCACGGTGGCGGTACCGGCGTTTGAAGCCAAGCCCGCCGGCCACAGCCCGATGGACCCGGACGCGATGCTGGGCTGGACGCCCTTCAGCTACCCGTTCAACCTGACCCAGCAGCCGGCCTGCACCATTCCCTGCGGCATGACGGCCGACGGGCTGCCCATCGGCCTGCAGATCGTCGGCCCGATGTTCAACGATGCGCTGGTGCTGCGCGCCGCGCGCGCCTATGAAAGCGTGCGGCCGATTCCGCGCCTGGATACGCGGCCGGCCTGAGGGGCGCTACTCGACCAGGGAGAACGCCACCCGGCTCGGCACGTCGGGTGCGATCCACATCTGGCGCGCCTGCGGGTCGATGATGATGCCGGCCACGCTTTCGATGCGGGCATGCGCCGCGATCGCCATATCCGGCCCGCGGCAAACACTCAAGGTGCCGTCGGACTCGTCGCGCAAAAAGCCTTGCAGGGCCTCGAAGCCGATCGGCAGCCGCGCCGCATGCAAGGCCGCGGTGGCCAGGCGCGGTGCGCTGGAAACCACCGAGCCCATGGGCGCCTGCTGCGGCAGCAAGGATTCGCAAAGGAAGTGGTTGGTGTGCACCACCACGCCATGCGTCGGCTGCAGCTCGGCCCAGCCCGCGGGCGCGATCTCGAAGCAGGCCACGTCGCCCGACGCATCGGCGCAGGGAATATTGGAGGCGGCACCGAAGCCCAGCGCCTGGATGGCGGCCAGGCGTTCGCGCACCTCGGCCAGCGAACCGCAGCAGGACAGCAGGTGCCGCAGCAGCGCATGCACCGGCACCCCGGGTGCCGCGCCATCGCGCACCGAGCGCACGATGTTCAGGCCCAGGGCAAAGCCCGCGTCATTCAGGCCAATCTTGGCCAGCATGCCGGCCTCGGTCAGCGTGGTGATGCGGCGCCCGGCGTCGTCTTCGGTCTTCAACACCACGAGTGCGGCGCGCTGGCGGCCGATCCAGTCCCAGTTCTGGGCGAGCCAGGCGTGGCCTTCGGCGCTGGCTGCAGGCGCCACGCACATCGCCGTGCACTCCGACCAGTCCTGCAAGCCGGCGGCGCGGTTGGCCGCCAGCGCCGCCTCGGCCGCATGGGGTTCGCCATCGAAATAGCTTGGCGGCAGGATCTCGGTGCGGCAGTTCAGCGCGAGCACCGCATCGAACGGCTGGCCGCTGCCGGCGGCGATGCCCTCCAGCTCTTGCACCAGCGCCGGATCTAGCGCACGAATCAGCGGCAGGTAGCCCAAGGCCCGCTCGCGCGCCTGCGCCCAGGAAATGCCGCAGAACGCGAACAACCGCGCGTAGGTGTCCATGCTGTGTGCCGTCTGCACGCGCGCAGCCTGTCCGTAGGCCACGCCGCGCGCATGGGCGCTGCCCTGGCCGCAAACGTCGATGATGGGAAACATGGGTTTGATCATAATGCTCGAACCTAACGGGACAACTCGCCATCATGACCTTTCTCGCTCTGGACATCGGCAACACCCGCCTCAAATGGGCCCTCTATGACGCACCGCACCCCGGCGCCGCGCTGCTCGCCCATGGTGCGGAGTTCCTGGAAAACATCGACAAGCTCGCCGAAGGCCCGTGGGCAACGCTGGCGGCACCGGCGCGCATGCTGGGCTGCGTGGTTGCCGGCGACGCCGTCAAGCGCCGGGTGGAAGAGCAGATGGAGTTGTGGGATGTCACGCCGCAATGGGTGGTCTCCAGCACCGCCGAGGCCGGCCTGACCAACGGCTACGACCACCCCGCGCGCCTGGGCGCCGATCGCTGGGTCGCCATGATCGGGGCCCGGCACCGCGTGCTCGCGCGCGGCCCGGCGCGGCCCATGGTGGTGGTGATGGTCGGCACGGCCGTCACCGTCGAAGCCGTGGACACCGATGGCAAATTCCTCGGCGGCCTGATCCTGCCGGGCCACGGCATCATGCTGCGCGCGCTGGAGTCAGGCACGGCGGGCCTGCACGTGCCAACCGGCGATGTGCGCGAATTCCCCACCAACACCAGCGACGCCCTGACCAGCGGCGGCACCTACGCGATCGCCGGTGCCGTCGAGCGCATGGTGCAGCACGTGCGCACGCATTGCGGTGCCGAGCCGGCTTGCATCATGACCGGCGGCGCGGGCTGGAAGATGGCCCCGCACATGAGCGTGTCGTTCGACCTGGTGGAGAACCTGCTGTTCGATGGCTTGCTGGAGATGGGGCGGGTGCGGTTTTCGGGGTGAGCCGCCAGCCGCCAGGCGCCACAAGTTGCGCGCAGGGCATGCGGGCGGCACAATTCATCCATGACATCTCCCGCCCTCGAAGCCTTCATCGCCCAGGCCTCCACCTGGAGCCGCAAAACACCTGAAGCGGCCGACTGTGTTCTCAACCTCGCGCCGCTGATGCTCGATTTGATCGACCAAGCAGGTACTTTTCTGGAGCCGCAGCACTATCGGAGCAGCGATGCGGGCTACACGCGAAATCTCATCTTTGACGCTCAGGACGAGAGCCTCTCGCTGTACTCGATCGTCTGGCTTCCGGGCCAATGGACACCCGTGCACGACCACGGAAGCTGGGGCGTCGTCGGTATCGTCGAAGGTATTTTGGAGGAGCGCAGCTACGTGCGGCTATCGCCGGATCGCGGGGCCGACGAAGGGATCGAGCTGGCACGCGGCGGCACGGTCCTGCTTCGACACGGCGCCGTAACGAGCTTCGTACCGAATCCCGACCATATTCACGTCACCGGCGTTCCGGCGGAACGTTCCCGCGCCGTCAGCCTGCACCTCTATGGCCGGACCATGAGCGACTTCAACATCTACGATGTTGGCGCCCGCACTCGCCGACGCATCAATGTCGCGCACAGCGAAAGCTGAAGCGAGCGCTCCGACCGTTGATGTGGCCCGCTGGCCTCAAGCCGCCGACAACCCATCCGCCGCCTGGAACATCGCCTGCCTGGCCTGGCTGACGATCTGCCCCTTCCAGACATCCGTGTCGGTATAGAAGGCATCCATCATCTGCTTCTTGATCCGTTGCGCCAGTTCCGCCGGCGCATCGCGGTGGATGTTGAGCCAATGCTCTGCGCGCAGGGCCTGCAGCACGTCCAGCACGGGCACGGTGCCGTATTCCATGGCGATGCCGGTGTATTCCGCCTGCGGGCAGGTGTCCTTGATCGAACTCCACAGCAGGCCGGTGAGGAAGGCCGAACTGGAAGACCCATCGTAGAAGGAAGTGACCGGCGTGGCGCCGCCGCCATCCCACCACTGCCGCGCGCGCTTGACGGCGGCCGCGTCGTCGTCGCCGGCATAGATGCGCTCGCCATGGCCGCTTGGCCCCAGGCCGGTGTGCAGGTCGATCCAGCCGATGCGCGCGGCGTGCGTGCCGTGGTCGCTCAGCACCTGGCGCACAGTCTGGTTGCTCCAGGTCGGCGCCGTGCCGCCGAAAAACAGGCCATCGGGAAATTCATGCTGGCCGCGGGTGATGGCGGCCTGGTAGGCGTCCTGGCCGCGCGTGCCGATGTACTGCGCGATCGCGGCGTCATTGTCCGGCGTCGGCGGCCATTGCTCGGGAAGCAGGAGCGACTGCAACTCGCGGTACCCCGCGTTGACCGGCAGCGGTTTGTCGAAGTCCTGGAAGTTGCGGTTCAGGTCCACGTTTTCATGCGTGGTGCGGCGGATGTGCGAGAAGCCGTAGGGATTCAGCGCATGGATGTACAGCACCGCCACGCCCTGGGCGCGGGCCTTCTCGCGCCATTCCTGGTCGTGCAGCGCAAACACCTGCACGCCGGTGCCGCAATAGCCTTCCACGCCATGGCAGGCGCTGGACACGATCAAGAGCCGGGACGCATCGGGCGTGCCGTCCAGCACCACATCCATCGCCAGCACTTCGCCTTCGCGCCCGGGCAGCGGATGGCGGTGCGAGGTGATGGGCAAGCCGGCGCTTGCCGCCGCTTCCAGGAACTTGGTTCGCGCTTGCGCGTACGTGGAAGAAAACGCTTCGGCGACGCTGATCATGCCGCGGCCTTCTGTGCCTTTTGTGCCTTTTGCCCAAGCCATTCCTCGGCCAGGCGCACCCAATAGGTCGCGCCCAGCGGAATCAGGTCGTCGTTGAAGTCATAGCTCGGGTTGTGCAGCATGCAGGGGCCGGCGCCGTGTCCCATCTCGCGGTGGGCGCCATCGCCGTTGGCGATGAAGCAGTAGGCGCCCGGCTTGGCCTGCAGCATGTAGGAGAAGTCCTCGGCGCCCATGGTGGGCTCCTGCGCCATCACGTTCTCCTCGCCCACGATGGAGGCCATGACCTTGCGCGCGAACTCGGCCTCGTTCGCATGGTTGATGGTCGGCGGGTAGTTGCGCACGAACTCGAACTCGCACTGCGCCTCATGCGCGGCGCAGACATGCTCGGCCACCTGCTGCATGCGTTTTTCGATCAGGTCCAGCACTTCCAGCGTGAAGGTGCGCACCGTACCCTGCAATTCGCAGCTGTCGGGCACCACATTGGTGGCTTCGCCGGCGTGAATCATGGTGACCGAAATCACGCCGGAGTCGATCGGCTTCATGTTGCGGCTGATGATGGTCTGGAAGGCCTGCACCATCTGGCAGGCGATCGGCACCGGGTCGATGCCGTTGTGCGGCAGCGCGGCGTGGCTGCCCTTGCCGCGGATGGTGATCTTGAACTCGTTGCTGGACGCCATGACCGGACCCGGGCTCACGGCCAATTTCCCGACCGCATAGCCGGGCCAGTTGTGCAGGCCGAACACGGCGTCCATCGGGAACTTCTCGAACAGCCCATCCTTGATCATTTCTCGCGCGCCGCCGCCGCCCTCTTCCGCGGGTTGGAAGATCAGGTAGACGGTGCCGTCGAAGTTGCGGTTCCTGGCGAAGTGCTGCGCCGCAGCAAGCAGCATGGCGGTGTGGCCATCGTGGCCGCAGGCGTGCATCTTGCCTTTGTGCTTGCTCGCATGGGCGAAGGTGTTGAACTCCTGCATGGGCAGGGCGTCGATGTCGGCGCGCAGGCCGACGGCGCGCTCGCTCGTGCCGTTCTTGATGATGCCGACTACCCCGGTTTTGCCCATGCCGCGGTGGATGGGAATGCCCCATTCGGTGAGCTTTTGCGCCACCAGGTCGGCGGTACGCACCTCCTCGAAGCACAGCTCGGGGTGGGCATGGATTTCGCGGCGCACGGCGGCAATGCCGGCGGCCTGCGTCACGATGGAGTCAATGACTTTCATAGTATGTTTCCTTTATTCCGACAGTCTAGCCCGGTCTACAAGCCCCTGCCAAATGCTCAAGTGCCACCGCGGTGCAGTCCAGGCGCCACCGAAGTGCCGGAGAATACGCGGATGATTTCCGCCCACGCCCTTGAGCTCGCACAAACCCTGGTGCGTATCGACACCGTCAGCCGCAACTCCAACCTCGCATTGATTCATTTCGTGCGCGACGCGCTGCACCAGCTCGGCGTGAAAAGCCGCCTGAGCTACAACGCCGACAAGACCAAGGCCAACCTGTTCGCCACCTTGGGCGAAGGCAAGCCCGCCGGGGTAATTCTTTCGGGCCACACCGACACCGTGCCGTGGGACGGCCAGGCATGGAGCGTAGACCCGCTGGGCGCCACCATCCGGGACGGCCGCCTTTACGGGCGCGGCAGCGCCGACATGAAAAGCTTCATCGCCATCGCCCTGGCACATGCGAAGAGTTTCGCCGAAAGCCCGGCGCCATTTGCGATCCACTTCGCCTTCAGCTACGACGAGGAAGTCGGCTGCTTTGGCGTCAAGGAGCTGATCGCCGATATGCGCGACGCGGGCATCGCGCCGCTGGCCTGCATCGTCGGCGAGCCGACCAGCATGGTTCCGGCCATCGCGCACAAGGGCGTGTACCGTTACAAGTGCTGCGTGCGCGGCAAGGAGGCCCACTCCTCGCTCACGCCGCAGTCGGTCAATGCCATCGAGATGGCTGCGCGCCTGGTCGGCAAGCTGCGCGACATGGCCGAAGACTTTGAGCGCAGCGAGCCGCGCTACGAGGGCTTCGACGTCCCGTTCTCCACGGCCAGCGTCGGCCAGTTTCATGGCGGCATCGCCGACAACGTGGTGCCGCGCGACGCCGAGTTCAACTACGAGTTCCGCGACCTGCCCACGGCCGATGCCGGCGCCATGCAGCAACAGATGCTGGCGCATGCCGCTGCGCTGGAGCCGGGCATGAAGAAAGTGGCGGCCGATGCCGGTTTTCGCTTCGAGACCATCTGCGAAGTTCCCAGCTTCCTCGGCTCGCCTCAGGACGCCGTGACGCAACTGGCCCAGCGCCTCGCAGGCGAGCAAGGCACCACGCTCGTGGCATTCGGCACCGAGGCCGGCATCTTCAAGAATTCAGGCATCCAGACGGTCGTCTGCGGCCCGGGCAGTATCGAGCAGGCACACCAGCCCGATGAGTTCGTGAGCCTGGAACAACTCGCGCGCTGCGAAGCCTTCATGCAGGGGCTGGCACAGGTAACGTCCTTCGAACACCGGCTGGAGGCAGCATGACCGTCATCAAGGGCGCCTGCCCGCACGATTGCCCCGACACCTGCTCGTTCCTGACCACGGTGGAAAACGGCATCGCCATCAAGGTGCAGGGCAATCCGGAACACCGCCACACCGATGGCGCGCTGTGCACCAAGGTGTCACGCTACGCCGAGCGCAGCTACCACCCCGAGCGCATCCTGACGCCGTTGCGCCGAGTCGGCCCCAAGGGCGCGGGCCAGTTCGAGCCGGTGAGCTGGGATACGGCGCTTGCCGACATCGCCGCACGCCTGCAAGCCATTGCCGCGCGCAACCCAGAGGCCATCCTGCCCTACAGCTATGCCGGCACCATGGGGCTGGTGCAGGGCGAAAGCATGGCGGCGCGCTTTTTCAACAAGCTGGGCGCCTCGTTCCTGGACCGCACCATCTGCTCCTCGGCCGGTGGCGAGGGCTTGACGCAAACCCTGGGCGGCAAGGTCGGCATGCGCGTGGAGCACTTCGCCGAGTCCAGGCTGATCCTCATCTGGGGCAGCAACTCGATTGCCAGCAACCTGCACTTCTGGCGCCTGGCGCAGCAGGCCAAGCGCAACGGCGCGCGCCTGGTCTGCATCGACCCGCGCAAGACCGAGACCGCGGAAAAGTGCCACGAACACATCGCACTGCGGCCGGGCACCGACGCGGCGCTGGCCTTTGCCGTGATGCATGAGCTGATCGTGAACGATTGGCTGGACCAGGCCTACATCGACAACCACACGGTGGGCTGGCCCGCCTTGCGCGAGCGCGCACTGCAGTGGAGCCCGGAGCGCGCCGCCGAAGTGTGCGGCGTGCCGGTGGACCAGATCCGCTCCTTGGCACGCGACTACGGCACCCTGGCGCCGGCCGCCATCCGCCTGAACTACGGCATGCAGCGGGTGCGCGGCGGCGGCAACGCCACGCGCGCCATCGCCTGCCTGCCGGCACTGACGGGCGCCTGGCGGCACCGCGCCGGCGGCCTGCTGCTCAGCAGCTCGGGCCAGTTCCCGGTAGACCGCGCCGCGCTGCAGAGGCCCGATCTGCTGGCCGGCCGCCAGCCGCGCACCATCAACATGAGCACCATCGGCGATGACCTGCTGCGCGAATCTTCCGCCGACTTCGGGCCGAAGATCGAGGCGCTGGTCGTCTACAACAGCAACCCCGTGGCCGTCGCGCCCGACTCCAGCAAGGTGGTGCAGGGGTTCGCGCGCGAGGACCTGTTCACGGTGGTGCTGGAGCACTTCAAGACCGACACCGCCGACTACGCCGACTACCTGCTGCCGGCCACCACGCAGCTGGAGCATTGGGACATCCACCTGGCCTACGGCCACACCGACGTGCTGCTGAACCGCCCCGCGATCGCCCCGCTGGGCCAGGCCCGGCCCAATAGCGAGATCTTTCGCCAGCTGGCGCAGCGCATGGGCTTTGCCGAGGCCTGTTTCGCCGACAGCGACGAGGCGCTGTGCCGCCAGGCCTATGGCGAGCAGGTCGATTTCGATATGCTGCTCGCGCAGGGCTTTGCCACGCTGGCGCTGCCCGAGGCGCCGTTTGCGAACGGCAACTTCCCCACGCCCTCCGGCAAGTGCGAGTTCTTCAGCGCGCGGCTGGCGGCGCAGGGCCTGGACGGCCTGCCCGACCATCTGCCCAACTATGAACTGGCGGGCACATCCGCCGGCTATCCGCTGGCGATGATCTCGCCGCCGGCACGCAACTTTCTCAATTCGAGCTTCGTCAACGTGCAAAGCCTGCGCGACATCGAGGGCGAACCTGTCCTGGAGATGCACGAAAGCGATGCCACCGCGCGCGGCATCGCCTCGGGCGCCGTGGTCAAGGTATTCAATGCGCGCGGTACCTACCGCTGCAAGGTGCAAGTGTCCAAACGCGCGCGCCCCGGCGTGGTCAATGGCCTGGGCATCTGGTGGCGC
>DATILI010000168.1:0-227595 GCA_035476635.1 Burkholderiaceae bacterium
ACTGGCTGGCTCGCGGCATCAAGACACAAGGACTCGCATGAATCAAGTACTGAGCATGTTCGATCTATCGGGGCGCACCGCGCTTGTCACGGGGTCCAGCGGCGGAATCGGCTACGCGCTGGCCGGCGGCCTCGCGGCGGCCGGCGCCACCGTCGTGCTCAATGCGCGCGGCGTCGACAAGTTGGAGGCCGCTGCACAGCGATTGCGCCGTGCAGGCGCCGCCGTGCATACGGCGGCGTTCGACGTAACGTCCGCGCAAGCCGTCACCGAGGCGATCGACGCCATCGAACGCGATGTTGGCGCGATCGACATTCTGGTGAACAACGCAGGCATGCAGCGGCGCGCGCCCCTGGAAGACTTCGAGAAGGTGCAATGGGACGAGCTGATGGGTACCAACGTCGACAGCGTCTTCCTCGTGGGACAGGCCGTGGCGAGGAAGATGATTCCGCGCAAGCGCGGCAAGCTCATCAACATCTGCTCAGTGCAGAGCGAACTGGGCCGACCCAACATCGCGCCCTACACCGCGAGCAAAGGCGCGGTGAAGATGCTCACCAAAGGCATGGCGATCGATTGGGGCCAGTACGGCATCCAGGTCAATGGCCTGGGGCCGGGCTATTTCAAGACCGAACTCACCGAGGCGTTGGTGAGCAACGCCGAATTCAGCGGCTGGCTGATCAACCGCACGCCATCGCGCCGTTGGGGCGATGTCGAAGACCTGGTCGGCGCGGCGATCTTCCTGGCCGGCGATGCATCGAACTTCGTCAATGGCCATATTCTGTATGTCGATGGTGGCGTCACGGCGACTTTGTAGAACGCAACCCAGTTTCCCATTTTTGAACTTGAGGTTTTCCAATGGACGCTCTTGTCATCCACGCACCCGGCGACCTGCGCATTGAATCGGTAGCGACCCCACCCTTGCAATCCGGGCAGTTGCGCGTGCGGGTGCGCGCCGGCGGGATTTGCGGCTCGGATCTACACTACTTCCAGCACGGTGGCTTCGGCACCGTGCGGATCAAGGAGCCCATGGTGCTGGGTCACGAGGTCGCGGGCGTCATCGAGGAAGTTGGTCCGGCAGCCGGTGCGTTTTCCATCGGCCAACGCATCGCCATCAGCCCGAGCCGCCCTTGCGGCCTTTGCCGGTTCTGCCAACAGGGCTTGCAGAATCATTGCCTCGACATGCGCTACTACGGCAGCGCGATGCGCAGCCCACACGTGCAAGGCGCTTTCCGCCAGGAGATCGTCGTGGAGACGTACCAAGCACATCTGCTCGCCGACGGCCTGAGCGACAACGAAGGTGCGATGGCCGAGCCACTTTCCGTAGCACTGCATGCGGTGCGGCGAGCCGGCCCGCTACTGGGCCAACGCGTCCTCGTCACGGGTTGCGGGCCGATCGGCGCGCTGCTGGTCATCGCCGCGCGACGCGCCGGCGCGGCCCAGATCGTCGTTACCGATATCGGCCCCTATCCCTTGCGCAAGGCGCTGCAGGTCGGCGCTGACGAAGCAATCAACGTGGCAGAAGAACCCGACCGCCTGGCGCGCTTCAACACCGACAAAGGTCAGTTCGACGTCCTGTTCGAAGCCAGCGGAAATGAGCGTGCGCTGCGCGGTGCTTTCGATGCATTGCGCCCACGAGGAGTGATTGTGCAGGTCGGTCTGGGCGGGGAAATGACGCTGCCGATCAACACCATCGTAGCCAAGGAGTTCGATCTGCGCGGGGCTTTCCGCTTCCACGAAGAGTTTGCTGTTGCAGTGGAATTGCTCAACAAGGGCTTGGTGGACGTTAAGCCGCTGATCTCGGCGACGCTCCCCTACCGGGATGCAGGCCGTGCTTTCAAGCTCGCTGCGGATCGCTCGCAAGCGATGAAAGTCTTGCTGAGCTTCGACTGACGTTCGGCCGAGCGCCCTGGCAGCGGGCGCGAATGTCGACAACCTGGTCAATTGCGCCGAAAACCGTCGTGCCGGCGGCGTCGAGTGCTTCGATCCGCACCCGGTCGCCGTGCCGAAGGTAGGGATGCAGGTCGGCCTCCGCTGTGCCACTCAGGATCTGGCGAACGCGCGCCTCCGTGATGCAGGCGCTCCCCGTCGCCGGGTCGGCGTTGCTGATCGTGCCCGCGCCGACAATGCTTCCGGCGGCCAGGCTGCGTGTGCGCGCCAGGTGCGCGATGATCTGCGCGAAGTTGAAAAGCACCTCGGTGTTGGCGTGGGGCGCTCCGAAGCGCGCACCGTTCAGGCCAACGCGCACGGGAAGGTCCAGCATGGACTCTTTCCACGCAGATCCCAAGGCCGCAGGTGTCACCGCAACCGGCGCGAAACTGGTCGCCGGCTTGCTCTGGTAGAACCCGAAGCCTTTCGCGAGCTCGGACGGAATCAAGCCGCGCAACGAAACGTCATTCAGCAGAACGACCAGCGCGATCAAATCGGCGGCCTGCTCCGCACTGGCGCCCATCGGCACGTCTTTGGTGATCACGGCAATCTCCGCCTCGAGATCGACCTGGTGCGCCTCATCGACCGCGACGATCGCTTCCTCGGGCCCGAGCATCACATCCGACCCGCCTTGGTAGACCAGCGGCTGCTCTTCATAGCCCGGCGGGATCGGCTGCTTGCGCCATTGGTAGATCAGCCGCGCATGGTTGCGGTACACGGACGCGTCGGCCCACTGGTAGGCCCGCGGCAACGGCGCCATGCAGCGGTTCGCGTCGAACGTTTCTGCAGCGCTCCAGCCGGTAGCGTCGAGCATCAAGCAGCGCCGCTCGAGTTCGGGCGCCAGCACGTCCCATTCGTCCAGCAGCGCCTGAAGGGTGTTGGCGCCGCGAGCGGCGGGCACCCAACGCTCGCGTGACCCGCTTACCAGCATGAGCTCGCCGTCGCGCGTGCCATTCTTACGCGTCGCGAGCCGCAATTGCACTGGTGGCGTCTTCATGCGGCCCGTCCGGACGATGCCCGCAAGGCGTGTTTCTCGGCGTTCCATCGCTGAACCTGCTCATGGGCTTCACGCGCGAAGCCCAGCACAACCTCGGCCGCAGCCACTTCGACGGTCAGCTCCACCCGCAGGCCGTTCGGGTCGAAGAAGTAGATGGAGTGGATGTAGCCGTCGTGGTCGATGACCCCCAGCACTTCGATCCCTCGCTCCTCCAGCCGAGCCTTCATGGCTTGCAAGTCCTCCGTGCTTTGCACCCGCAGCGCGATGTGATTGACCCAGGCCGGCGTGTTCGGCGACGGCAGCGCCGCAATATCGTCGCCCAGGTCGAAGAACGCCATGCAGGACCCATCGCGCATGCGAAAGAAGATATGCACGTAGGGGCAGAACTCCCCTGTGCTGGGTACATGGTCCAGCTTGATAACGTGCACCAACGGCAAACCGAGCACGTCTTCGTAGAACTGCCGGGTCTCTTCGGCATCCCGGCAACGCCAGGCAAAATGATGCAGGCCTTGCACCGGACGGGCGGCGGTGGCTTCAATCATCGCCGTCAATCCAGCGTGACGCCGCTGGCTCGGATCACCTGGCCCCAACGCGCCGCTTCGGAGCGTGCCAGCTTCTTGAAATCTTCGGGCGTGCCGCGCACCGGCTCGAAGCCGAACTCGATGAACCGCTTCAGGACCGCGGGATCCGAGAGCGCTTTGTTCAGTTCCTGGTTGAGCCGTGTCACCACGGGCGCCGGCAGCCCAGCCGGACCCAGAACACCCTGGAACGCGAAGACCTCCGCATTCTTGACACCCAGCTCGCCCAACGTCGGCACGTCCGGCAACATCGGCGACCGCGTTGGCGAGCCGATCGCCAGCGCCTTCACCTTGCCGCTCTTGATAATCGAGAGCCCGGAGGCCAAGTCGAGGAACATGACGGGCACCTGCCCGCCCATCACGTCCTGCATGGCCGGGGCCGCGCCGCGATACGGAATGTGCGTGATGAAAGTGCTCGTCCGGTTTTTGAACAACTCCATCGCCAGGTGATGCGGGGAGCCCAGCCCGACCGACGCGTAACTCACCTTGCCGGGGTTCGCCTTCACATAGGCCAGAAAATCCTTGAAGTTCTGCGCGGGAAAGCTCGGGTGTACCACCAAGGCCAGCGGGAATTTGCCGATCGCGCCCACGTAGGTGAAATCCTTCTCCGGGCTGATGGGCAGCTTCTTGAACAGGTGCTCGTTGAACGCCATCAGCGCGTTGTCGGCGGACATGACCGTGTAGCCGTCGGGCTTGGAACGCGCGACCAGCTCGGCGCCGATGTTCGTCGCCGCGCCGGGCTTGTTGTCGACGATGACCTGCTGGCCCAATCCGGCGCGCATGCTTTCCGCGAGCGTGCGCGCAAGGTTGTCGGTGCCGCCGCCGGCCGGATAGGGAACCACCCACTTGATGATCTGGTCGGGATACGGGCCTTGCGCGAATGCAAGCGGGCTGGAAAATGCCGCGGCTGCGGCGGCCAAAGTGAAAGCTAAGCTGCGACGGTTCATGGATGTCTCCTACGAGTGTTGTGGCGCGTCATGGCGCCGAGAGTGACGGGTGGGGCAGTTCTTGAAGCGCGGCTTCGATGGCCGCGATGCAACGGTCTTCATGTTGGACCTGTTCGAAGAGCAAGAGGGCGAGGCGTGCCAGGAACAACGACTCCCTTTCGCGTCCCGCGGTTGCGATCGCATCGCTGCAACGGGCGTAAACCCGATCCTGGACGGCGGCGTCATAAGTCATTGAAGTGTCCTTTGGGCGCCGCAGGCAACATGGATGGCATGCAGCACCGTGTCTGCAGCGGGTGAATGCCAGCGTCCGCAGACATGACCGTCGGGCCGCACGAGGTATGCCGAGCCGGGCCGCGCGCCATACAAGTTCATCACTTCATCGGTGGGCAGCACAATGCATCGGGCCGGCAGCAGTCGCCAGCCCGACGACTCGACGGCCGCCTCGATCTCCTTCTGTGCAGCCAGTGTGCCGAAGGCAAACACGGTGAATGCATGCGGTGCCAACAGGTCCGTCAAGAAAGCACCCCGGCGCAACTGCACCTCCTCCAATGGGGCACCTTCCGGCGGTCCGGCGGCGAACGAATCTCCCGCCGCCGACAACGGGGACTGCTCGTACTTGATCGCGTGCGTCTGGCGGGGATTGACCAGGCGCGCGATGCCTCTGTGCCGGCCGGCAAGCGACAGGCAGGCCTCGCGCATCAGCTCGAAGCCGCGATTCGGCGGAGACATGAATTCCGTGCTGCGCATGGCGTTTTCCGCGTTGACGTGGAATGCGTGGATGCGCTCGATGCTGTAGCTGTCCAGGAGGGTTTCCGCGGCCTGGCCTCGCACGATCGCGGCGAGCTTCCACGCCAGGTTGTCGCTGTCATCGAAACCGGAATTCAGACCGCGGACACCGAAGATGGGCATCGCATGCGCCGAGTTTCCCGCGAAGAGGATACGGCCGTGGCGGTAGGCATCCAGCGTCATGGCGCCCGCCCGGTAGATCGAGGTCCAGACCGGCTTCCATGGCAGGTGCCCCTCCCCGATCGCATCGAGATGGGTCTGCACGAACCGGCGCAGCTGCTCGGGCTTGAGCACTTCCGCGGCGTCCTGGCCCGCGGCAAGCTGGTAATCCACGCGCCAGATGTTGTCGGGCTGCCGGTGCATCAGGATCGTCGTGCCCCGGGCCCAAGGCGGATCGAACCAGGCCCTGCGTTCCGTCGGATAGTTGCTGTCCAGCTCGATGTCCACGATGGCATAGCGCCCCTGGTAGCCCGTGCCCTTCAGTTCGAGGCCGAGGCTGGAACGGATGAAGCTCTGACCCCCGTCGCAAGCCACCAGCCAGTCGGCAGACAGCTGATAGCTTCCGAGAGCATTTTCCACCCGCACCGTCGTGCCGTGGTCGTCCTGGTTGCACGAGGTGACTGTGCTCGCCCAGCGGATGTCCACCATGCCTGGTGACTTGGCGTTGACCTGCTCGATCGCATCGAGCAGAAACTGTTCGATGTAGTACTGCTCCAGGTTGATCATTGGAGGGAACTTGTCGCCGGCTGCCGACGGCATGTCGAACACCAGCACCTCGTCACGGCCGTAGTAACTGCGACCCCGGGTCCAGGGCAGCCCCTTGCGCGTAAATGCTTTGACCGGTCCGAGCCTGTCCATGATCTCCAGGCTGCGGCGCGATATGCACGCCGCGCGGCTTCCCTCGCACACGGAGTCATCGGCCTCGATCACCACGCTGGAAACCCCCCAGTTCGCCAGACCCAGCGCGGTGGCCAGGCCGACGGGACCGCCACCTACGATCACGACAGGATGGCGCAGCGCTTCTTCACCGGCCGGGGCCAGCTGCGGCAGGGCCGGCGGGAATCGCCGGTATTCGAATGGACCGATTTGCTCTAGGGCCATGGCTCACTTCCGTCTTTGCGCAAGATCAAACATATGTGAGATTGTCGAGAGCCCGCTGTGCAAAAATGTCCTAATCAATGAGGACGGGTTTACCCAACACGCATGAAACCCCGCAAGCTGCGACAAGTCGAGCCGTCGGCCGAGGGCGCACTTTCTGCGGCACTGATGGCCGCCATCGGCTCGCGCGATTTCGCAGCGCAGTTGCTGAACGCCGTCGCCTCCACCCTGCCTGCCAGCCATTGCACGGTCTTCGCGCTGCGCAGCAGCGGCCGGGTCGAGGCCATCTCCAGCGCCAGTGCCATCGGGGAAGTCGCCACGCTGACGGCCGTCGAGTACATGCGCATGGGCTTCGACAAGCAGGATTCGAACATGGTCTGGCTGGCCAAGCGCAAGCCTGGCAAGGCGATGCAGCTATGGATCGGCCATCAGTTGGCCGAAGAAGTGGCCAATGAGGAATACCGCCGGCTTTGCTATGGGGAGACCGGCATCAGGGAGAGGCTTTCCCTGCTGGCCGTGTTCCCGGACGGCTATCGATTCGCCGTCAGCCTCTACCGGAACTTCTCGTACGCTGAATTCAGCGAGCCCGATTTCGACTGGATCGCCGAGCGCAGCGCGCTGGTCAGTGCCGCTGTCATGCGCCACATCCAGGTCGCCGCTCGCCCGCACGCGGATGGCCCATTGGAGGCCGATCTGATGACCAGGCTATCGGGCCGTGAACGGGAGATGATTTCGCATGTGCTGGCGGGAATGACCACCAAGGAGGCGGCGCGCGAGATGGGCATCTCCACGACCACCGCGCTCACCTACCGCTACCGCGCTTTTCAGCATCTGGGCATTCGCAGCCATCGCGAGCTGATGGTGTTGCTTGGCGCGGGAGCGCCAGCTCCGGATCGGCGGCGTAGCGAGTAGCTGGCGATGCGGTTGGCCATCCTTGAAAAGCAGATTGCCCGCGCGGCAAGCGCTTGACGAGCCGCCTTTTTCGCTCGACCATACGAGGCTCAATCCAGAAGCCCCCATGATCCACAGCAGCAAGTCCGCCGAGCCGCCTACCAGCTACCTGCAGCTGCGGCAAGGAATCGACCTGGCTCGCCTGAAGCGCCTTGATCAGGAGGCTCCCGCCGATCCGACACGAGCCGTCGAGCCGTGGGTGGTGGCACACAGCAAGAGCCTGGGCTGCTCGGATTTACTGGTGTGGGAGCAGCAGGCGTTGACCCAAGAGTTCTATCTTCCTCCCAACAACTGCTATGACGTCTATATCCGGCTGGCCGTCTCCTCGCCGGTGGTGCAGTGGCGAGATGGGGTGCTGGACGTGCGCCACGATGCCACTGACGAAGTTGTAGTGGCACCGCCATTTCGCGCGATGTACTTCCGCACCTTCGGTCCCGGACAGAACCTGCACCTCAGCCTGACCCCGCAGCTGCTGATGCGCGCCGCGGGTTCCGACCGGCCGGGCCCTGCAGTGCGCTTGCGCAACAGCTTCGGCGAGCGCGATCCGGTGATCGCCGGCATGGGCCGCGTCCTGCTCGACTACATCAAGACGCCAGGCGAACGCTCTCGCGCATTCCTGGAATCCGCGAGCACCGCCCTTGCAGTACGGCTCTTGGAGCGTTACGCGGAGCAACGCGCGCCGACCGGGGGAAAACTCAGCTCGGCGCAATTGGCAAAGATCGACGACTACCTCCATGGCCACCTCGATGGCCGGGTGTCGCTGCAAGGTATGGCAGACCTGGTGGGCATGAGTCCCTATGCCTTCCACCGGGCTTTCAAGGCGGCGCATGGCATTCCGCCGCTCCGCTATTCGCTGCAACTGCGAATGCGCCGGGCTCGCGCCTTGGTGGAAGGCACGCGCAAGCCAATCGGCGAGATTGCCGCTGAAGTGGGCTTTGCCGAACTCTCGCATTTCAGCAATACATTCCGAAATCACTGGGGCGTGGCCCCCAGCCAACTGCGCCAGGGCTGATATGCCCCGCCCTTAAGGGCAAACCCCAGGCTGCGCCAGATAGGCGCAAGCCGCGCAGTTTTCTCCAGACGCCCCGCAGCCCTTACCGCGAAGAATCGGGCCTTCGGTAACTCCACTGGAGCGACCGTGAAGTCTTCGATTCGGCGTCGCGCCGCCCGTGCCGAAGCTGGACGGCTACATGGTTGGCGTCACGGTTCCGCTTGGAGCAGGAGAGCTCCGAGGTTCATTCACCCGGCGCAATGCGCGCGACGTTGCCAACTCGGACGCCACACTGGCTTCCGCACCCGCTGTCGCGCCGAACGACCGTATACGCCGTTGTGTCGAAGCTAAGCAACAACGGCAATGCTCGATTCAACCTTTGGCCGGCTTCAGTGGATGTCGGGGCAACGGCCTTCGGCCAATCTGTGACTGGAGCCCAGCTCGGCATCCGAAACGCGTTCTACAACCGAGAGTACGCTTGACCGCATCGTCGAGCGTGCGCAAGGCGATGTCCCGCCTGCGTGAAGCCTGACTCCGCACCTGGGCAAACCCCAGGCTGCGTCAGAAAAGCACAAGCCGCGCAGTTTTGTTCAAACGCCCACAGCCGATGCGGCGAAGAATCAGGTCTTACCCAACCAGGAGCCTCAAAATGAAATCCTCAATGCACCGCCGCACCGTTCTGGCGCTGGCCGCCCTGTCCGCAACGGGCGTGCGCGCTCAGGGCTTCCTGTCCAAACCCTTGACGTTGGTCGTGCCGTACCCGGCAGGCGGACCAGCCGATGTCACCGCACGCCAAATGGTGCCCAGCCTGCGCAAGTCGCTCGGCCAAACCGTGATCGTGGACAACGTCGCCGGCGCGAGCGGGGCGCTCGGGATCCAGAAGCTCCTCAATGCCTCCGCCGACGGCCACCAATTCATGATGGGCACGCCAAGCGACGTGATCCTCGCGCCGCTGGCCCTGGCCGCCGTGAAGCACAAGCCGGAGCAGCTGCGCTTGCTGGGCCTGGCCTCGCGCGCCCCGCTGGTGCTGGTAGGCGGCACGCAGTTGCCCGCCGGCAAGCTTGAAAACCTGATGGCCGAATTGCGCAAACCGGGCGCCAGGCAATACACCTACGGCAGCATCGGCCCTGGATCTCTTTACCACCTGGTCGGCGAAGACTTTGCCGCGCGTACCAAGCTGCGCATGATCCATGTCCCGTACAAGGGCATGGCACCGCTGCTGCAGGACGTGATGGCCGGTGTGGTGGATCTGGCCTTCCTGCCTTCGGCCGGCAACCTGGCTGATCTGGTTTCCAGCGGCAAGCTGCGCGCCTACGCCTTGACCGACGGCCAGCGACTGAAACGCCTGGCTGAAGTGCCGACGATGGCACAGGCCGCCGGCCTGAAAGGATTTGAGTACGAAATCTGGGGCGGCCTCTTCGTGCCGAACTCGGTGCCCACCGCCATCGCCCAAAGGCTTCATGCCGCGGTGAAAGAAGCGCAGCAGGACCCGGACTTCAGGGCGCAGATCGAAGCCAGCGGCGCGACGCCCGGCAATCCGATGAGCCTGGTGGAGGCTGATCGGTTCTTCACCGACCAAATGACGCGCTACCGCCGGCTTGCCCAGGCCGTCAAGCTCGAGCCGCAATAACCCGATACGCCCGAATTCATGCAAGACACCGTCATCATCACTTGCGCCCTCACGGGCGCCGGCCCGCTGTCCAAGAATCCCGCCCATCCCGTCACGCCACGCCAGATCGCCGAGTCAGGATTGACGGCGGCCGAAGCCGGCGCTGCCGTCCTGCACGTGCATGTGCGCGACCCGGTCACGGGGGAGTATTCCGGCGAGCTCGGGCTCTACGAAGAAGCCGTCGGCCTGATCCGCGAAGGCAACCCGGATGTGATCCTCAATCTCACCACGGGGCTGGGTTCGGGTTTCTATCCCAAGAACCCCCTGTTGCCGATCGAGGCCGGGCCGGGTACGCACATCTGGAGCGCTGAACGGCGCATGGAACATGTACTCAAGCTCAAGCCGGAAATCTGCACGTTGGACCTCGTGACCGGCCAGGTGTTCGGCGGCATCGTGATCAGCACCGAGCAGGTCTTGACGCGCATGGCGACGATGGCGCGCGAAGCGGGCGTGAAGCCCGAGATCGAACTCTTCGACAGCGGCGACGCGGTACTCGCCAAGCACCTCATCGGCAAGGGCGTGCTCGACGGCCCCGGCATGTACTCGTTCGTGATGGGCTTGAACTTCGCAGTGCCCGCCGACACCGAAAGCATGATGTACCTGCGCAATCAGCTGCCGGCAGGCGCGCAGTGGCAAGGCTTTGGCATCGGACGAAACCAGTTCCCGATGGCAATGCAGTCGGCGCTGCTGGGCGGCCACGTGCGCGTGGGCCTGGAAGACAACGCCTTTATCTCCAAGGGCGTCTTCGCTGAGAGCAACGCGCAGCAGGTGAAAAAGGCGCGTCGCCTCGTTGAGGAACTCGGTCCTTCGATCGCCAGCCCGACGCAGGCACGCCAGATTCTGGGCCTCAGAAATGCGTCCTGAGCCAAACGCTTCACCTTGCTTGCCCTTACGAGTCCCTATGGCAGCAGTGTTCAAACCGCGGAGAGCAGCACCCTCGCCAGCGGGTCGGGCATCGAGAAGAACGGGCTGTGGTCGCTGTCCAGCTGCACGACCTGCGTCCTGTTCGAGGGCGTCATGGCGTCGGCCTGCGCGATCATCCGGTCCTGGAGAACCGGCGGGATGGCCTTGTCTTGCGCGGCGCGGACATAGGTGCGGGGGATGCTGCCCCAGCGCTGATTGCTGACCGCCACCGGCGTCGCCATGGGTGCAGCCGGTATGTCGCACGTCAGCAGGTTGAGGGCGGCGCGCCTGGTCGCCAGATCGACCTTGCCATAGAACACGTCGGCCATCGCCGCGCGGTACTGGCTGTCGAGGGAGCCCGGATCGAAGCGCAGTGCGCCGATGGCTTGCGGGTCGGCGCGAAGCAGGGGGACGAGCTGGGAGGGCGGGGCCTCCGCTCCACGGGTGTAGGAGAGCATGCTCGTGCCGTCCTTCGGCATGAAGGCCGCCACATAGACCAGCCGGGCGATCTTGGCGGGTCCCAGCAGTTCGGCGGCGGCCTGAATCGCGCCACCGCCCATGCTGTGGCCCACCACCATCGGGGCCGGGAAGCCGGCGGCCAACAGCGACTCGACTGCGGCGGCCACGGCGTTTGCGTAGTCGGCAAGCGTAATCGCCGCCAGCGGCGACCGCTCGGTAGCAAAGGCGCCGGGCCGCGGCTGGACATCGTAGGCGACGGGAAAAAGGGCGTTGAGTCCATGGCCCGGCAGGTCGATGGCCACCACCGGATGCCCGGCGGCGGCGAGCATCGGAGCCACCTTTCCCCAACACCACGCGCCGTGCCAGGCGCCGTGCACCAGCAGGACAGGACGCTTGGCCGTTGTGCGGGAGTCGGCCTGTGTGCTGGCGCAGGCGGCGACGAGCATGCCGCTGGCCGCGGAGATGGAAGAAGTCAAGAGCGAGCGACGAGGGATCATTGCGGGGTTTCCATTGGTTGTGGCCCGTCAGCTTCCGCGTAAGCGCCCGCGCGCTCCACCGGAAAAGTGCATTGCCACGGAATGCGTGCAAGCGGCGGCCTATCGTTTCCCCGCTCAGCCCGCGACGGGGTTTGTCGCAAGATATGTGGATGAGTTCCGTGATCGACTTCGGCCCCGCCATTATTCAGGTCGAGGGCGCCTCGCTACCTGCCCAGCGCCTGGCGGACAGCCGGGACGTGGACGAGGCGCGCGAGCAGACCGGCCGCATGTTCGGCGGTGCGCGCCTGCGCCGGCTGTCCCGGCACGGCACGTTCCATTGCGTGCTGGATCATGTACCGCTGGGCCCCGTGTCGTTCAACCGATTTCGATGGGGCGCCCAAATCGAGCTGGAACCCTTGGCGTGTACCCTGCCGGGCTATTTCCTGGTCAGCCTGCCGACCGACGGCGGCGCAGAGGTGTGGCAAGACGGTGAGGCGCAGGCGCTGGCGGTGGGTAGTCCGGGCGTGTTCAGTCCGATACGCAGTTTTGAGCTGAAGGCGCAAGAAGGTTACGACCAGCTGTTGGTGCGCATCGATGCGCAATTTTTGGCACGGGCCTGGCTGGGCATCTCAGGCGCACCCCTGACGGGGCCGCTCTATTTCGAGATGGCCATTCCGGACCGGCCTTTGATCTCCCAAGGCTGGAGCGCCTTGATCGCACAGGCTGCCATCACCGCGGTACTACCGATGGGCGGCAAGGCGCGCGAGTTCGCACAGGCTGCCCTGGCCGACAACATGGCCACTCTGCTGCTGACACAACACGCCCACAATCATCGGTTCTGGCTGGATGCGCCCACTTCGGTAGTCGGCCATGCGCAGCGTTTGACAAAGCAGGCCGAGGAGTTTCTACTGCGGCGGCTCCGAGCCCCGGTCTCGATAACCGACATCTGTATTGCATGCGGCGTATCCCGTCGCACATTGTTCGCGGCATTCCAGTCACATCGCAAGATGGGACCGATGGCGTGGCTGCGCCATCAGCGACTGGACGCGGCGCGCGTCGCCCTCGAACGGCCCGTCCGGGAGAACACACGCGTGGCCGACATAGCGATGGAGTTCTGCTTCGCAAACGTAGGCGACTTCGCCGGCGCGTACCGTCAGCACTGCGGTGAGCCGCCTTCCCAAACGCTTAGGAGGGGGTTCGCGTATCGCAGTTCTGTTAGAAGTGGCCCCGCAGGTGCCGCCTGCTAATTTGGTGTTGTCGACACATCAAAGCGCAGGAGGGCAGCCATGGCCGCAGCTCAGTGTATTGAGCGCCTTGGGGCTTGGGAAGGGTATGAGCTGGAGGGCAGCTGGGAGGAGCAGCGCGGCGTTGATGGCCGTGTTCAGGAAGCGGACTCCGTCACCGGGTTGTACGGCGCATGGGTCATGACCTGGTTGGCCAGCACGTGGGTCGCAGCCGAACAAGCCTTAGAAGATCACTCCGGCTTGATGCCAAGGTCACGCAGCACCTTTCCATAACGCGCGGCGTCTTCCTGGATCTTGCTTGCGAACGTTTCCGGGGAGCCCCCTACCGGTTCGCTGCCGAGTTCCAAGATGCGGGCTTTGACCTCCGGGAGGTCAAAGACTGCCTGCAGTTGCTGGTTGATGCGGCGGACCATGGCCGTGGGCGTTCCCTTCGGGGCCAATATCCCCTGCCATGCGCTCAAGTCAAAGCCGGGGACTGTCTCGGCCATCATCGGCACGCTACTCATCGACCCGCGTTCGCGACGGGTGGCCGCCGTCGCCAACACCTTGACACGTCCGGCCTTCACCTGTTGCTCGGAGGTGGCTACTGTATCGAACAGAATGTCAACCTCGCCGCCGATCAGCGCGTTCATGGCCGGTGCCTGGCCACGGTACGGTACTCGGAGCACCTCCCGGCCAGCGTGGTGCTCGAGCAAGGCACAACCGATCGTGAACACAGACCCAACGGACCCGCACGTCACGCCGCGAGGCCGCGTCTTGATGAGCGCGAGCAGCTCGGCCGGACTGCGCGCCGGCAAGGACGGATGGACGACCAGTACGGGCGACAGCGTGAGCACCTGGAACACGGGGGCCAACTCGTCTGGCTGCAGGCTGCCCTTGACCAGGTGCGGGTTGGTAATGAGAACAGAATTGCCGTACAGGAGCGTCTGCCCATCGGGCTTAGCCCGGGCAACGAATTCGGCGCCGATGTTGCCCGCCGCTCCTGGCTTGTTGTCGACGATGACCGGCTGACCAATGCGGTCGGCGAGCTTCTGAGCGAGCAGGCGCGAGATCACATCCGTCGGACCGCCGGGCGGGAATGGCACCACCAGGCGGACAGTTCCATTGGGCCAATCCTGCGCAACGGCCGCGGAAGGCAGCGCCATCGCCGCCATTGCCAGCAGCAGCACGCGGGTCCACCACCGCAAGCGCCCGGTCATGTCAGGCCCTGAAAGAAAGAAATCGGCTTCGTGTTTCATCGTGTCTCCATGCTTTTTGCCGGATATCAGCATCCGTCGCAAACCCTATTGGATCGCTCAGGGGCTCCCGAGACAAACACGAGTTAATTATTCGCTCATTTGGCGCGGCTATCAGTCCTACGTCGCAGGCCCCTCGATGGATCAGCCGCTGCGAGTTGGGCCGTGAAGGTCTGAAAGAAAGGTTTGATCGCCTCGCCGGGGCTGGCGCCTCGACGGGTGATCGCGTAGAAATCCAGCTGCGAATCTGCCGGAGCCATCGGTCGTACCCGAACGCGATATCTCTTGGCGGCATGCGACGCGAAAGACGGCAACACGGCCTGGCCGTAACCGGCTTCCACCATGGCAATCAGCGTGTGCAGATGGCGAAAGCGCGCCCGCAAGTCGGTGTCCACTCCTTGAAGGGAGAGACGTTTGTCGACGAATTCCTGAACGGCGTTGTCCGCCGGGAGTGCGAGCATCGGCTGGCCCTGTAATGCCTGCCATGTCGCCGGAGCGCGCGCTGCGGCACCTGCGGCACGCGCCGCCGGGCTCACCAGCACGAGCCCCACAGTGCGCAGCACCTGGCGCACCAGTGAGGATTTCTCCTCCAGCAGGACACCCAGGCCAACGTCAACTTCGCTGCTCTCGACCATCGACACGATGCCCGCGCGATCGACGTCGCGCACCGTAACGGAGAGATCCGGATGCGTCTGCCGCAGCGAAGCCATGACATCCGGCAGGATGCTCGCGCATACCAAGGGCGTCGCAGCAACGGTCAGCGTACGGTCGGCGTCCTGCGTAAGCCGCACGGCTTCCCGCGTGGCGCCGTCCAGGTCTGCAAGCAGGCGCTGGACGACCGGTAGAAAGCTTCTTCCCGCCGCAGTGAGAGAGACGGTGCGGGTTGTGCGCTCGAAGAGGCGGCAAGTGAGCTGCTCTTCCATCTCGCGGATCATCAAGCTCAGCCCTGCTTGGGTCATGTGCACCTGTTCGGCGGCGCGCGTGAAACTCGCGAGCCGGGCGACGACGACGAAGGCCTTGAGCTGTCGCGTAGTGAGATTCATAGCAACCCATTATGAGTCGATCAGACACCGAAACTTGTTTTGGCGGTCGTCGCGGGCTTCAATCGCCTGCATCAAACGGAATCGAACATGACACAACCTCTCAGCATTGCCGTGGTGGGCGCCGGACTCGGCGGCCTCACGGCGGCCGCCGCGCTGCTGCGCAGCGGATTTTCGGTGGACATCTACGAACAGGCTTCGCAGCTCGGTGACGTCGGCGCGGGATTGCAGCTCGGCGCCAACGCGGTGCGATGCCTGCAGTCGCTCGGACTGGCCGAGGACCTGGAGCGCGCGGCGGTGCGTCCTGCTGGCAAACAGGTCCGACTCTGGAGTACTGGCGAGGCGACCCGCCTTTTCGATCTGGGCGCGACATCGATCAAGGAGTACGGCTTCCCATACCTGATGGTTCACCGAGCCGACCTGCACCAGGTGCTGGTGGCGGCGGTCCGCCGCGCCGCGCCCGACGCAATCCGCCTGGGGGCGCGATGCGTCGGGGTCGAGCTCGGAGCGGAAGGAGCAGTCCTGTTGACCGCGGACGGCGTGCGTCGCCGTTACGACGCGGTAGTCGGTGCCGACGGCGTGCACTCGCACATCCGGGCCGCGCTGGGCAACCAGGATTACCCGGCCTTCACGGGCTGTGTGGCCTGGCGGGGCCTCATTCCGGTGGAGCGGGCGGGCAACTATGCCTCGGACTGCATGGGGACCAACTGGATTGGCCCGGGCGCGCATGTCATTACCTACCCGATTCGTGGCGGTGCCCTGGTGAACTTCGTCGGCATCGTGGAGCGGTCCGACTGGCAGGTGGAGTCCTGGAATGTTCCGGGCACTATCGAGGAATGCGCGCGGGATTTCGCTGGCTGGCATCCGGACGTTCTCAAGCTGATCCATGCCATTGACAAGCCCTATAAATGGGCCCTCATGAGCCGTGCTCCGCTCGCTCGGTGGAGCAAGGGCTGCGCGACCCTGTTGGGCGACGCCTGCCATCCGACGCTGCCGTTCCTGGCGCAGGGCGCCGCGATGGCGATCGAAGATGGCATCGTCCTCGCGCGTGCAGTAGCTGCCAACCCCCATCACCTCCCCAATGCCTTTGCTGCCTACGAGGCAACGCGCCAGGAGCGCACCCGGCGTATCGTCGAGGGGTCGGCTGCCGCCGGGCGCCGCTTTCACAATCCTGAACTAGGCTCGCCGGAGGGAGCGCGCGCGTACGTGGCACGCGAGTGGAGCGAGGCGCGCGTGCGCGAGCGCTATCAGTGGCTGTTCGAGTACGACGCGCTCACCACGCCACTAGCCGCCGCGGTGGCCGTAGCATGAGAGCGGCGGCCGGTTCGTCAGGGGACCTGCGTCCCGCCATGCTCTGGGGACATGGTCCGCGCAAGGTTCTGGTGCTCAATGGATGGCTGGGCACGGCATCGCATTGGGAGGAACTGCTGCGCGGGCTTGATCCGGATCTATGGCAGGCGGGGGTGATGGATTATCGAGGCTACGGTATGCGCCGATCGGTGCCGGGTAGCTCTTTCACGCTGGACGAGGCGGCGCAGGATGCGGTGGCGCTCGCCGACAGCCTGGGCTGGGACCGTCTGGCACTGATGGGCCACTCGATGGGAGCGATCGCGATGCTGCGCGCTGCGCAGCGGCTGGGTCAGCGGGCCACCTGCCTGCTCGGCCTCACGCCAGTCTCGCCCTTCGGCTCACGCATGGATGCCGCGCGACGGGAGCACTTCGAGCGCGCCGCGCACGATATCGTGGTCCGTCAGGCCATCGTGCACGCCTCCGCCGGCAACAACATGCCAGCAAGCTGGTCCGAGCGGGTGGCCGCGCAGTCATGGAATACCAGCGAGCCGGTCGCGGTCGCAGGGTACCTGGCGCAGTGGTCGGGCGAGCTGGCGGCCGGCCGCGTCGAAACCAAGGTGCACATCGCGCTGGGCGAGTACGACCCCGGCATAACGGAAGCCGCGGTACGCGGCGGCTGGCTGTCGTTGTACCCGGATGCAAGTCTCACGGTGCTGCGGGGCTGCGGCCACTACCCCATGCTTCAGGCACCCCGGTCGACTGCGGCCTGGGTGACCGATGCGCTCACTTCCCGACGGCGGGAAGGTGGCGTCCGAGCCAATCCAGCGTGACCCGGATCAGCTCCGATTCGCCGGAGCCGAAGTGATTGCTGGACTCGGGGATGAACAGTTCGCAGTTGTCACCGGCGGCTTGTGCCATGTGCTCGGATTCACTCACCGGGACCACGTCATCGCCGCGTGAGTGGATCACCAGCAAAGGACGCGGCGCGATGTGCGCCACCACATCCTCCGGGTGGTAAGTCAACATGCTGATGGCTGTCTCGGCCGGAAACTCGAAGACGAAGTTCTTTGGCAGCCCAGCGCGGTAGTGCTCGGGCAGGTTCACGATGTCGTAGCGGTGCAGCATCCTGGACTGGCCCGTTCGCGCACGGTAGAGCTTGGCTTCCTCGAGCCGCTCAAGGAACTGCTGCCACTGCGCCTCGTCGCGGTATTGGTAGCGGAACCTCCGGATTGGAACTCGACGAGTTTTTCCATAGTTGCTTTCCTTTTGTGTGTTCAGATGAATTAGATCAACCAGGCGCAAAAAGCACCAACAAGAGTTCGCAATGGATTGATTGGGCGGATCAATAGAACTGCCGTCGGGCTCGAGGGCCGAGACACTTTTCGATGGCGTCGAAACCAGACGTGCCCTGCACAATCTGGCCCAGGTAGCGTTGAGAAACTCGGTCCTTCGCCGGCCCGGCGCATGCACGCCAGATGTCCACGGGTTTCACCCAGGCCAGATCGTCAGACCGGCTGCTTGAGCCGTTCGATCAGAAAATCGACCAACGCCTTCGTGGCGGGTGACATCAGGCGGCGCGGGGGATGCTGCAGGACGATCTCGGTGTGGTCGACGTCAGCACCAGCGATCACGTAATTCGACATCACTCGCACCAGCTCGCCGCGAGCCAGCGGCGCGGCGACGTTGTCGGCTGCTGCCACCGTCAGACCCAGGCCGGCGACAGCGGCATCGACCACGGTTTCCAGCTCGTCCACCACCATCAGGCGCCCGCGCGGCACAAAGACCTGGGGCTTGCCTGGCTTGGCCTGCCCCACGCGACGGCTGAATTGCCAGCACGCGCGCTGGCTGTTTCTGACGCTGACGCTGATGCAGTCATGCGCCTCCAGATCCTGGAGCTTTTTTGGCGTACCGCAGCGGGCCAGGTAGGCGGGGCTGGCCACGAGCACCAGAGGCATGATGCACAGGCGGTGCGCCACCTTGTTGGGCTCGCGCTCCTCGCCCCAGTTGATGCGCACGTCGTAGGCGTGGCGGCTCAGGCCGCGCGCGCCGTCGTGCAGGCTCATCACCATGTCCACGCGCGGATAACGCGCAAAGAACTCCGGCAGGACAGGCATCACGTTCCTCCGCCCGAAGGCTGTGACGGTCGACAGCCGCACCGTGCCCGTGGCTTCGCCGTGCACCTGCCGCACGCCGTGCAGGACGCTCTGGATATCGCTGAACGAGGTGTCGAGCTGTTCGAACAACTGACGGCCTTCGTCGGTGAGCTGAAGGCTGCGGGTGGTGCGAGTGAACAGCCGCATGTCGAGCTTCTTTTCGAGCCTGCCCACGCTCTTGCTCAGCGCGGCCGGGCTTAGCGACAAGGCCTGCGCAGCGGCGCTCAGACTGCCGAAGCGCGCGACCTGCACGAAGGCCCACAGGGGGCGGAGTTCATCCATTGGTCAATAGTTTTCAAGACAAAAGGTTAACAGTCAGTTTAACCGCGATTGACTTCTCTTCGCGACGACGAGTGCCTAAGCTTCGCGCTGACTACAGGCGGGTCGCATCGACGCGTTGATCGGCCCTTGATAAAAAACGAGGAGACAAGATTCATGCAGCGCAAAGCAATTACATTCGCGAAAAATATCTGTCTGGCCGCCGCCGTCGGCGCGCTGTTGGCCGCCTGCGGAGGCAGCAGCGGCGATCCGCTGGTCGTGCGCACAGCCCAAGGCGAGCTCAAGGGCATCGAAGGCGCATCCAGCCTGCAGTACCTGGGCATTCCGTACGCCGCGCCAATCACGCCCAGCCTGCGCTGGAAGCCGCCGCAAAGTCCGCTGGCCTGGAGCGGCACGCGCGACGCCAGCAAGTTCGGCAACGTCTGCCCGCAACCCGGCTCGATCTTCGGCACGCCCAGCACCACCGAAGACTGCCTGGTCTTGAACGTGTACACGCCCAAGGCGGAAGGCACTTATCCGGTGTTCGTGTGGATCCACGGCGGCGCCCTCACCACCGGCGCGGGCAGCGACTACGATCCTTCCAAGCTGGTCGAGCAGGGAATGACCGTCGTGACGATCAATTACCGCGTCGGCGTGCTCGGCTTTCTGGCCCATCCTGCCATGACGGCCGAGTCGGCCCAGCACAGCTCGGGCAACTACGGCCTGATGGACCAGCAGGCCGCGCTGGAATGGGTCAAGGCCAATATCGCCAGCTTCCGCGGGGACGACGGCAACGTCACCATCGCCGGCGAATCGGCGGGCGGGCTCAGTGTGATCATGCAGATGGCGTCGCCGCGCGGCGCGGGGCTGTTCCACAAGGCGATCGTCCAGAGTGGCGGCTACGCCATGATGCTGCCGCCGCTCTCAGCGGCCGAGGCGTCGGGCACCAACTTCGCCAGCGTGGCCGG
Organism: Burkholderiaceae bacterium; assembly: GCA_035476635.1. GTDB lineage: Bacteria > Pseudomonadota > Gammaproteobacteria > Burkholderiales > Burkholderiaceae_C > DATILI01. The sequence continues at coordinate 19,967 of DATILI010000168.1, forward strand.
TTGCACGGGCCAGGACCTGGCCTGCCTGCGCGCGCTGTCGATCGATGCCGTGCTGGCCGCGCAAAATGCGACCACGGTCGGCAGTTACGTGCCCAATGAGGACCCGAATGTCTTGCCGCGCTCACCGGCCGTGGCCTTTGGCAGCGGGAACTACAACAAGGTGCCTAGTTTGCAGGGATCGACTGCCAAGGAATACTCGCTGTTTGCCGCCCTCACGGTCGATCCGGCACTCGGACATCCGATCGCCAGCCAAGCCGAGTATCTGGCCGCGCGCGACCCGTTCATCGCCCGCTACGGCAAGAGCCCGCCGCAGGTCGATGCGGCCTATCCGGCGTCCGCCTTCGCCACCCTGGCCGACGCTTTCGACGCGATCGGTACCGATGCGCAGTTTGCCTGCGGCGGGTACGCCGCTGTCCGGCTGACGGCCGCCTCGACGGCGTATATGTATGAATTCGCCGACCCTACCGTGCCGATGTTCATCCCCAACATGCCCCCGCACAGCTACGGCGCCTATCACGGCAGCGACGTGCCGTATCTGTTCAATTTTGGTGTGCCATTCACGCCAGCGCAGCAAGCGGTGTCCAAAGAGATGGTGGAGTTCTGGACCCGTTTCGCGAAGAGCGGCAACCCAAACGCAGCGGGCAGCACGGCGTGGCCGGCGTACACGGTGTCCAACGACAGCCATATGTCCTTGCAGCCAGGTGGCTCGGTCGTTAGCACCCGATTTGCGCAGGATCACCGCTGCGCTTTGTGGAATGCTTCATAAATGAGCCAAGATACCACGACGGCAATCAGGGACGCGGGTCCAGACGCCTCCGCGCACCTGGGCGGGCAAGTGCCCGGCCACATCCCCCCGGAACTGGTGCGCAACATTGACATCTACAACATGCCCGGCGCCAGCCTGGATGCCCACGCCGCCTGGGCCGACGTCGCGCGCACCCAGCCGGCGGTCTTCTACACGCCCCACCACGGCGGCTACTGGGTGCTCAACCGCGCAGAGCTGATCGCCACCGCCTTCGAGGACCATGAACGGTTCGCGTCCAGCGGTGCCATTTCTATTCCCGCCACGCCACCGGAGATTCCGCCGCAGCTGCCCATCATGGCGGACCCGCCGGTGCACCGGTACTTTCGCCAGCCGCTCAACCTGGCCCTTGGGCCCAAGCATGTCAATGCGCTGAGCGAACAAGCACGCGTGTTGGCGATCGAACTGATCGATGGACTGAAAGCGCGCGGCGAATGCGAGTTCATGGCGGACTTCGCGATGCATTTGCCGATGACCATCTTCCTGCACATGGTCGAGCTGCCGTTGTCCGACCGCGAGTGGTTGATCTCGCGCGTCGAAGTCATGCCGCGCGCGGTCGATCAGGCGGAGCGCTTGCGGGCCTATCGCGAGATCGTGGGCTACCTGGACGCGGTGGTTCGGCGCAGAGCACTCGAGCCGGGACAAGACCTGATCAGCCGCATCCTGCAGGTCAAGGTGGGAGACCGGCCGATCACCCACGAAGAGGCGCTCAGCGAGGCCGCGCTGTCGCTGTTCGGCGGCCTGGATACCGTGGCGGGCACGATGGGATTTTTCGCCCGGTTCCTGGCTGAACATCCGTCGCACCGCAAGCAACTGGTGGACGACCCCAGTTTGATTCCGCGTGCGGTGGACGAGCTGTTGCGTCGGTTCGCCATTCCGTCCGTCGCGCGCCGGGTGGCGCAAGACATGGAGTTCGGAGGCGTCTCGATGAAGGCCAACGATCTGGTCATCCTCACGACTTCCTTGCATGGGCTGGATCCCCATGCGTGGAACGATGCCACGCAGGTGGACTTCCAACGCCCCGGCAGTGACATCCTGACCTTTGGCCGAGGCGTTCACAAATGCCCCGGGTTGACCTTGGCCCGCGCCGAACTGCGCATCTTCCTGGAAGAGTGGCTGGCGCGCATCCCTGACTTTTGCATTGCTCCGGGTCGTCAGCCCCTCACTGCGGGCGGCAATGTCATCGGGATGCTCGCGTTGCCGCTCGTTTGGCCGGTTCATTGAAATAGGAGACAGACATGACGATAGACACCATCCTGGACGCCGCCGCCATCCAGGCATTTCAGCGCAACGGTGCGGTTCTTTTGCGGGGGCTGGTCAGCGACGCATGGCGCGCCAAGCTCGCGGCCGTCTGCGCACGAGGGCAAGACCTGGCGACCGACCCGGGCACCCATTACACCGACCCGACGTTCGGTCTTGCCGTCGCCAAGCCCGTGCGCAGCGAGACCTTCGTCAAGGACAACAACTGGAAGGTGGACGATGACATGCGCGACTTCATCCAGCAGTCGCCGCTGGCCGATGTGGCACGCCTGGCCATGGGCAGCCGCGAGGTGCGGTTGTATGAAGACCTGATCATCTGCAAGGGTGCGGGCAGCGATCAGCCGACGCCCTGGCACCAGGACGACGGCCAGTGGCCCATGCTGGGACTGCAGATGTGCGGCATCTGGTTCTGCCTGGAAGAGGCCACGCAGGCCACGGGCTCGCTGCGCTTCGCCGCGGGCTCCCATCGGGGGCCGCTCTACAACCCCTACATGCCGCCGGGAAGGGAAGCGGATCGCGAGAATTTCGAAGGCGGTGAGCTGCCCGATGTCGATGCGGACCCCGCGCGGTTCCCCGTGATCGGTATCGACGTGGCGCCCGGCGACGCCATCTTGTTTCACCCGCGCGTGCTGCATGCCGCGTACGGCAGCTCGCGCACGCATCAACGCCGCAGCTTCAGCTTCCGCTTCGTGGGCGACGACGTGCGCTGGAAGTCACGGCGAAACGTGTACTACCGCTACCTGCTCGACATTCCCCTGAAGGATGGCGATCGGCTGGCCGATCCATGGTTCCCGCTGCTGCGTGGCGCCGAAACGGGAGCGACTGTATGAACACCCTGCGCGTGCGTGATTACGACGACCCGAGCTTCGACCCCTTCGCCACCTTCGATGCCGCCCAGGGCATCGGCGAGGTCGATGACCCCTATCCCGTGATCCATGCGCTGGCGCGCGCGGGTTCGGTGCAGACGGGCGACCTGCGCGAGAAGTTCGGATTGCGCCCCTTCGACCTCTGGGCCGACCTTCCCAGTGTGATGGTGTTCGGCCAGGCCAACGTGGCGACCGTGTTTGGCGATGGTGTAACGTTCTCCAACGGCATCATGCAACGGATCTACGCCGATTCCTTCGGCCGTTCGATCAACGGCATGGACCAGCCCGAGCACACACGCTACCGGCGCATCTTCCAGCGCGCCTTCATGCCGACGACGGTGGCCCAGTGGGGCGGCCAACTGGTGCCACGGGTGGTGGCCGGCGTGATCGACAAGTTCGCCTCGCGCGGACATGCGGAGCTGATCAGCGAATTCACGCTGCAGTACCCTTTTGACGTGATCTACGAGCAGCTGCGGCTGCCGGCCGACGAGCGCGAAGTCTTCCAGCGGCTGGCCGTGGGCCTGATGTGCATCACGGTGGACTGGCCGCATGCGCTGGAGGCTTCGTCCAAGATGGGCGAGTACTTCCAGGTGCTGCTGGAGGAGCGGCGCGCCGAGCCCGAGGTGCCCGGGGACCTCATCAGCATGCTGGCCCACGCCGAAGTCGATGGCGACCGGCTGCCTGACGATGTGGCGGTGTCCTTTCTGCGTCAACTGATGAACGCCGCCGGCGACACCACCTACCGCAGCACCGGCAGCCTGCTGGTGGCCCTGCTGACCCACCCCGAGCAGCTGGATGCGGTGCGCGCCGACCGCACGCTGGTTCCGCGCGTCATCGACGAGGCCTTGCGATGGGAGGGGCCTTTGACGGTTCTCACGCGCCTGTGCACCCGCGATACGGTCGTGGACGGCGTGAACATCCCCGCCAATACCAGGGTGGACGTGGTGGTCGGCTCGGCGAACCGCGACCCCTCCCGCTATCCCGATCCCGATCGCTTCGACATCTTCCGCAAGCCCGAACGCCACATGGCTTTCGCCTTCGGCCCGCACGTGTGCATCGGCCAGCACTTGGCGCGCCTGGAGATGGAGCGCGCGGTGAACGCCTTGCTCGACCGCTTCCCCAAGCTGCGCCTGGATCCAGCCAAGCCCGCGCCGCGGGTGCTGGGCCTGAACTCGCGCGCGCCCGACGTACTGCACGTGCGCTTTGACTGAGCACCCCACCGGACACCTCGCATGAACACCCCCTGGAAATGGCTGGAATCCACCGAACACATCCTGTTCGACGTGAAGGATGGCATTGCGCGCATCACCCTGAACCGGCCCGAGAAACGCAACGCCGTCACGGCGCTCATGCTCAAGGAGCTGAAGCAGGCTTTCGTGGAGGCCGACGACCTGCTGGAGGTCAACGTGATCGTGCTGCAAGGCGCGGGCCGTGACTTTTGCGCGGGCTACGACCTGGCCAGCGTCTATGCCGGCCGCGCGGCCGAGGCGGGCCAGACCTCGCGCTACCGCAGCAGCGTCAAGACCTTCGACGACGACTGCTGGGGGCTGGAGCGCAACCAGGAAGCGGTCAACGTCATCCCCGCGATCCACAAGCCGGTGATCGGCAAGGTGCATGGCAACTGCCTGGCGGGCGCCACCGACTTCGCGCTGGCCTGCGACATGGTGATCGCGTCGGAGGATGCCCGCATCGGCTTTCCCGCCACGCGGGCCAATGGCTCGCCGCCCAGCCACATGTGGACCTACCACCTGGGCCCGCAGTGGGCCAAGCGCCTGCTGATGTCGGGCGATTGCCTGACGGGACGGGACGCCGCGCGGCTGGGACTGGTGATGGACGCATTCCCGGCCGATCAGCTGGACGCGGAGGTCAACGAGCTGGCTCGCCGGCTGGCGTGTGTGGACTCGGAGCTGCTCTCGGCCCACAAGCGCATCGTCAACCTGGCGCTGGAGCTCACCGGCGCGGGCACACTGCAGCGCCTGGCCGCGGAGAACGATGCGCGAGCTCACCTGTCCACCGGACCGCGCCGCACCGCCTTCAAGGCCGATATGGCCGCCCACGGACTGAAACACGCCCTGACGCAACGCGACGCGCCCTTCGGCGATGGGCTCGTGCGCCTGGGCGCCGCCGGCGAACGCAACACGTGAAGACGGAACACAGATGACTACCCTGGCCGACTACCAAGACCGCTATCGCAACATCCGCTTCGAGCGGCGCGACGGCATTCTGCAGATCAGCCTGCACACCGATGGCGGGCCGATGAAATGGGGCGCCGACCCCGGCGCCATCCACGAGCAACTGGGCCACGCCTTCCGCGACGTGGGCACCGACCGCGAGAACCGCGTCGTCATCCTTACCGGCACGGGCGACGCCTTCTGCAAGGACCGCAACCCCGGCGAGTACAGCGAGGCCTTCAGCCCGGACTACTGGTATCGCATCTCGCGCGAGGGGCGCGACATGCTGATGAACCTGCTGGACATCGACGTGCCCGTCATCTCGGCCATCAATGGCCCGGCGACGATCCACTCCGAACTGTGCGTGCTGGCCGACATCGTGCTGGCCGCCGACACGGCGAAGTTCCGCGACAGCCACATCGGCCAGGGCGTGGTGCCCGGCGACGGCTGCCACGCCGTGTGGAACCTGCTGCTGGGTCGCAGCCGTGGGCACTATTACCTGCTCACCGCGGAGACGTTGTCGGTGCAAAAAGCTTACGACTTCGGCGTGGTGCACGAGATTCTTCCCCCGGGCGACTTGCTGGCCCGGGCTTGGGCCTTGGCTACCACGCTCGCGGCCAAGCCGCTGACGACGCTGCGCTATTCGCGCACCCTCTTCGCCCAGCCGCTGAAGGAGTCGCTGCTGCGCGAGCTCAGCTTCGGTCTGGCGCTGGAGGGCTTGTCGGTGAGCGCGCTGGTGGCGAGTAAGGCATGACGGGCGTGACGGTTGCGATCAAGCAAGTCCCGGATCCGGTCGAGATCGAAGCGCTGCGGGCATATCCACACTTGGAACACCGAGGAACCACCATGCCAGTGCAGGTCAAGGGACAGCAGCGGAACCGGAGGTAAGAGCGCTCCGGCGCGCGCGCAGTCGTTCCATCGCCTGCTGTTGCAGTGACGCGTAGACGCTGTTGCCGTGCGCGTCGATCGCCACCGTGGCGGGGCCCAGTTCGCTCACTTCCAGCGTGAGCAGGCGAAACTGCGCGATGTAATCCGTCCAGTTCACCGCGACCACCAGGCGGATCGCCTGCGACAGCAGGGTGCAGCCACCGCCCAGGAATGAGAGATAGACGCAGCCTTGGCGCTGCAGCGCCTGCACACTGGCGGCGTCGAGGCCGCCCTTTCCGCCCACCAGTCGCAGCCCATAGCCCTCGATGAGCCGCGGCATGTACGGGTTGTAGCGCGTGCTGGTCGTCGGGTTCAGGTACAGCGCTTCGGGCCCCGAGCCGTCGGCCGCCTCGCGGTTGTAGCAGCTCAGATGCATGAAGGCGCCATCCCGCAGGTCCACCGGGAGCGGCTCGCCGCGATCGAGGTGCTCGACCATGCGCTTGTGCGTGGGCAGGCCGATGCTCATCGTCACTTCACCCGTGAGCAGCACCATGTCGCCGACGCCCAGCGCCTCGACGTCCGCCCGCGCCAGCGGAAGCTTGAGGTGTTTCATTCAATGCGCTCCACCCGCCCGTCGCCGTGGATGCGGGCGCGCGTGCGGCGGTTTATCCAGCAGTTGAGGCTCACCGCCACCGGCACGAAGCCGTGGGAGCCCGAGTAGTTGATGTGCACCGCCATCGCCGTGGTGTTGCCGCCGGTACCCATCGGGCCGAAGCCCATGTCGTTGATGGCCTCCAGCAGGCGCTGCTCCATGCCGGCCAGCAACGGTTCGGGGTTGGTCTGGCCGAACGGACGCAGCACCGCCTCCTTGGCGATCCTGGCCGCATGGTCAAAGGTGCCGCCGATGCCCACGCCCACCACGATCGGCGGGCACGCTTGCGAGCCGGCCTTGACGACCGTATCCAGCACGAAGTCCTCGATGTTCTGCAACGAGGGATAGACGAAGGTCTCGATCGCTTCCCAGCGGCCCGTGCCCATGGCCTTGGGCGCGCAGGTAATGTCCATGTAATCGGCGTCGTCGAGCACGTCGAAGCTCACGATCGGGATGTCTTTGCCCGAGTGGCTGCGCTCATGGGTCAGCGGGTTGGTCACCATCTTCAGGATCGGCGGATCAATGCGCGCGGCCAGGCGGGCGAAACCGTCGACAATGGCCTGCCGCACCTGGCCCGCGAACTGCACGCGGGTGCCGATCTTGATGCTGTAGGTGGGAATACCCACGTCCGAACACACCAGCCCGTCGGTGCTTTCCGCCGCATCGGCGCTTTTCAGCATGATGGTCAGCGTCTTGCGGCCGGTCTCGTTGCTCTCGCGCGGAACGGCAGCGCGCAGCGCCTGCTTGGTGTCCTCCGGGATCTTCTTCAGCGACCACTCGTAGAGGTCGGCAGTGACCCGCGTGATCTGTTCGCTCGTGATCATGGTGTCCCTTCAGCAGGCCGGCAGGCCCGCATGTCTTGCCCTCAGCCGCGCCAGCGCACGAACGCCGGCGAGCGTCGGCACCGGCATCGCCACCGCGGCGGCGCATTCCAGCAGCGTGCCGAGGATGGCCTCGACCTCCACCGGGCGGCCGGCCTCCAGGTCCTGCAGCATCGAGGTCTTGATGCGCCCGAGTTGGCGGGACTGCGCAATGCGGCGCTCGGGTTCGATGTCCCGTCGCAGGCCGAGGCGGCCGCCGATGCCCAGTACCTCTTCCATCATCCGCACGAATAGCGCGTGCAGATCGGGGTCGTCGATCATTTCGTCGGTCGTCGCGCCCGTCAGCAGGCTCACCGGGTTGAAGCAGGCGTTGCCCAGCAGCTTGAGCCACACGTCCTGCCGAATGTCGTCGCTGGTCTGTGCGTCCAGGCCCGCAGCCTGCAACCGCTGCGCCAGCGCATCGGCGCGCTCGCTGCGGCCCCCTCCCGGCTCGCCCAGCACGAGGCGCCCACCGCTGTCGTGCTGCACCACACCGGGCTGCGGGCAGTGGCAGGCGGCGAACACGCTCAGTCCCAGCACGTGCGGCAGCGGCAGCGCCCGCTCGGCCTCGCCCCGCGGGTCGACGCTGTGCAGCCGCAGGCCCGAACAAGGCTGGCCGGGTGCAAGAAAATACCACCACGGCAGACCATTACTGGCGCTCAGCACCAGCGTTTTCTCGTGCAGCAGCGGCTGCAAGCTGGGCGCGATGGCCGGCAGCGAAGGCGCCTTCACCGTGACGAGCACGACGTCCTGCGGCCCGAGTTCGGCCGCGCTGGCCGCGGCGCGCACCGGCACCACGTCGCGCTTGCCGCCGCTGCGCAGCTCGATGCCAGTCGTGGCCAGCTGCTGCAGCGTGGCGCCGCGGGCGAGCACGCTCACAGTCTCGCCGGCGAGCGCCAGCCGCGCCGCGAGCCAGCCACCGATCGCGCCGGCTCCCACAACGCAGATGCGAACGGGCGTCATGCCGCAGGCAGCGGGTAATCGCTCTCGTTCGCCACCTTGCCGGGCTTGCTGGCGAAGTCCATCCGCGGCGGGGCGAAGATGTCCAACAGCCAGGCACCGCCGGCGTTAATGTTGCGGCTGGTATGGATCACCTTCGGCGGGATCACCGTCAGCGAGGGGCTCCCCACCTCAGCGTGCTCGTCGTCCCGCCACGCGTTCAAGTCCGCCGTCCACGGGTAGCGCATGTGGTGCACCCACTGGCCCTGGATGGCCAGCGAGCCCTGCTCGAAGTCCGCGTGCGTGTGCGGGCTGAGCTTGCTCACGTCGCGCGGCGCCGGCCGCGGGAGCATCACGTTCACCATTAGGTTGGTGCTGCGGAAAATGCGCATGTTGCTGCCCGCCTGCGTGTACCGCGCGAGCGGATAGTGGCGCAGCTTGAAGCCGTCGGCCGGCGTGGGCCAGGGCACGAGCGGCGCCACGTCGGGCGCGCCCTGTGCGTAGTCGGCGGCATTGTCCGCCAGCGCCAGCAGGTCCTTGGCCTGGTGCGAGAACACGCAGACGACCTGGCCGCCCCCTTCGACGACGACTTCGCTGTCGCCGGGCGGAAATATGGTGAGCGATTCGGCCCGGGCCCGCACGCTCTCGCTGCCGGCGCGCAGGGTGGCGCCGGTGTCCGGCAGGAACACGATGTACTCGTCGGGTTGACGCTGGCGCGCGAGGCGGGCACCGGCCTCGGCCTGCGTGACCGTGACGATGAAGTTGGCGCCGCGCGCGATCCAGGTGCGGGCACCGGGGGTCTCGAGCTGCGGCGGGCGGTCGTGGTGGCGCACGCAGGAGGCGCCGCGAAGGGGAGTGGCAGTGCTCATGATTTCGGGGTGGAGGAAGTTAGGGGACGGGCGATGGCCTGGACGGCCTGGCGCAGCAGCGACTGGTCGGAGCCCTGGATGAACCAGCGCACGCCCAGAGCGCGGTACTTGTCGCGCTCCGCGGTGCTGCCGACGAACATGCCAACCTGCTTGCCGGCGGCGAGGCCGGTACGAATCACGTGCTCGGTGGCCTCGCTCACGCGCAGCTCCTGCGCGCTGTCGAGGCCCATCGAAAGCGCGAGGTCCGCGCGGCCGATGAAGAGCGCGCCGACGCCGGCGACGGCCGCGATGTGCGCGGCGTTGCCCACCGCCTGCACGCTCTCGATCTGGCACACCACGACGTTGCGGTCGCCCTCGCGGATAGCTTCCTTCATGCCGAGCGCGCCATAGCCGGCCGCGCGCGGCGAGCTGGAATAGCCGCGGTCGCCGCCGACGTAGCGGCAATGCGCGACCACGTCCGTCGCGTCTTGCGCCGTGTCCACGTGCGGCACCAGCACGCCGGCGGCGCCCAGGTCCAGCACCGACAGCAGGCTGGCGGCTTCGCGATCCTGTATGCGCACCAGCAGGGGCAGCGCCGCCGCGCGGCCCGCCATCATCGCGAGGTCGAGTGACGCGCGGTCGAAGGGTGCGTGCTCGGCGTCGAGGACCGCGAAGTCGAGGCCGCTGCCGCCTAGGATCTCGATGGCGTGCGGCGAGGTGGTCTTGACGAAGGTGCCGACGTGGTACTCGTCGCCGGCGGGCAAGGCGTAAGTCATGGTGTCATTCCGTGGGTTCGCCGGGCGGCCGCTGCAGGGCCGGCCGGTGGAAGATCTCGCCGAGCGCGGCGTAGTACGGGCCGCCCAGGCGGGCGATCGGCCGCAGCTTGACGCTGTCGACGTTGCGGCCGTCGTACACGGCCTGCGAGAGGTGGAACACCAACACCTCGCCGATGTAGAGCGTGTTCAGGCCACGGCCCAGCGTCACCGCCTGGTCGAGCTTGCACTCCATATGGATCGGTGAAGCGGCGATGCGCGGCACCGGCGTCACGGTGCCCGGCAACAGTTCGATGCCGAGCGCCTCGGGCTCGCCGACTTCAGGCGGGTAGTCGGCGCCGCAGCGGTGCATGGTTTCCATCACGGCTTCAGTCGCCACGTTGACGCAGAACCAGCCGGTCGCGCGGATGTTGCGCGCCGTGTCCTTCAGCTCACCGAGCCGCGTGCCGATGTTCACCGCCAGCATCGGCGGGCTGTGCGCCACGTAGTTGTACGAGCTGAAAGGCGCGGCATTCACGCGGCCCTCCGGGCTGACCGTGGTGATCCACGCGACCGGCCGCGGCACCACCGCCCCGCAGATCAGGCGGTAGGCCGTGGCCGTGTCCATGCCCTCGGCCGAGACAGTGGTGAAAGCGTGCGTCACACCCTGGCCTTGTGGCCGCCCTTGAGGAACACGCGGCGGCCGGTGTCGTGCCAGACAGCGCACTGCTCCGCTGGCGTCAGCAGCGTGGACGCGTCGAGCATGCGCTGCACCATGTCCTTGTAGGTGCCCGAGGAGGTGCCGATGTCGGAGCCCCACATCACGTGGTCGGCGCCGAACAGGTCGACCGCGCGGCGCAGCACCTTGTCGGCCGGGATGCCGCCTTCGCGGCAGATGTCCAGGTTGATCGAGGTGAACTTGAAGAAAATGCGGTCGCGGCCGGCCAGCTGCTCGTAGCGCTCGTCCAGGCCGAAGTGCTCGCCCTCGTCCATCTCGGGCTCGAGCAGGTGGTCCAACACGATGAGGGTGTCGGGGAAACGCTCCGACAACTCGAGAATCGCCGGGATCGAGGGCCCGCCGCCGCCTTGCGACAGCACTTCGAGGTCCATCACGATCCCGGATTCGTTGACGGCTTCCCAGCTCTTGAGCGCGGCCGGTGAGTTGAGCCAGGGCATGCTGCCGTCTGGCTTGCGGCCGCCGAACAGGCGCAGGCCTGTGAGGCCATGGTCCTTGACCATCCGGCGCACGAGGTCGGGCGTGCCGGGGTCCTCGGCGTCGAGGATCACCACCGCGCAGAAGATCTCCGGATGCGCGTTGGACGAGTCGAGGATGTAGCTGTTGTCGTAGCGGTAGATCATCCGCTTCTGCACAGCGACGGCGCCATCGACGTTTTCCTCCTGCATCCAGCACAGCATGCGCGAGGTGTCAGGCACTTCGTGGACGGGATGGGGGCCGTGATGGCCGCCGGGGCGGCCGATCACGCCGGGCGCGCGATAAGGCGCATCGGCGGCACGCTGCATCGGGTTGCGCGGGTAACGTGCCTGGTCGTCAGCGACCAGGTGGGCGTGCGAATCGAACAGGAGGGGGCGGGTGGTCGTCATGTGGTCTTCAGTCCAGGGTGATGCGGGCGTAATCGATGACCTTCTTCCACTTGGCGCTGTCGGTGGTCATCAACAGCGTCAGTTGTTGGGGTGTGCCCCCCATGGGGGTGGCGCCGAACTGCGCCAGCTTGTTCCGCGCTTCCGGCGTGGCGAGGATGGCGTTGATTTCCTTGTTCAGGCGGTCCACGACGGGTGCGGGGATGCCGGCGGGGCCGACGATGGCGAACCACACCGTGGCTTCCGCGGCGATGCCCTGTTCAACAGCCGTCGGCATCTCGGGCAGGCCGGCAAAACGCTGGCGCGATGTGACGGCCAGGCCCTTGAGCTTGCCGGACTGAATCTGCGGGACCAGCGAGGTGATGGGCATCACCACCGCATCGACGCTGCCGCCCACGGTGTCGGTGATCGCCGGCGTGTCGCCCTTGTACGGCACGCTCAGCGCATGGACCTTGGCCTGCGTCTTGATCAGTTCGGCGGTGAGGTGGCCGATGGTGCCGTTGCCCGGATTGGCGATGGACAGCTTGCCGGGCTTGCTGCGCGCCTGCTCGAGGAACTCCTTCAGATTGTTCACCTTGAGGCCCGGATTGGCCGCGATGCCCATCGGGATCTCGCCGACGGCGACGATTGGCGTCAGGTCCTTCAGGGGGTCGAAGGGCATGCTCTTGTAGAGGAATTTGTTGTTTGCGAGCGGACCCGAGGTGGACAGCGCGATGGTGTGGCCGTCCGGCTGGGCTTTGGCGGCCAGGTCGGTGCCGAGGTTGCCGCCGGCGCCGGCCTTGTTGTCCACCACCACCTGTTGGCCCAGCTTCTCCGACAACCGCTGCGCGATGAGGCGCGCGACCGCGTCGGTGCTGCCGCCGGCGGGGAAGGGAACGATCATGGTGATGGGTTTGGCGGGCCAGTCGGCAGCGAAGGCGGGCAGCGCGGTGGCGAGGGCGAACGCGGCGAGGGCAATGCGTCTTTTCATGAGGCGGGTCTCCTTGGGATGCCCGCATGATGGGCGCCGGCCGCCCCGCAGCCAAGCCAAAATTCCCAACTTTCCGTGACGCGGAAAGTTCAGGCGCGAGCGGCGAGCGCCTTCAGCGCCTTCGAAATTTGCACCGAAGCCTGCTGCAACGGAGGCAGGAACAGCGCCACAGCCTGGTCCACCGTCAGCGCGGAGCTGAACCATGTGAGGCCGATGGTCGCCACCACGCGCTGGCTTTCGAAGATCGGCACGGCGATGGTGGACGACTCGGGCCGCACACGAGGGTCGCGCAGCGCGTAGCCGCGCGCACGCACTTCGGCCAGCATGGAACGCATGGCGGCTTCATCGGTCGCGAGCCGTTCCCCCTCCGGCGCAGAACGCGCGAGCAGTTCGATGAGCGCGTCCTGCGCAGCCGGCTCGCAGAAGGCCAGGTAGGCGCGGCCGAGTGCCTGCCTCAGCAGGCTCAGGCGCATGTTGATCGTCGAATGGAAGAAGGAGAGTGGTGACTGCGGGATCGTGCTGTAGCGCACGACCATCGCGTCGCCATCCGGCACGGCCACCGAGACCGGCCACTTGAGGTCGCGCGTGAGCGCGTCGGCAACAGCCACCGAGGCCTCCATGATGCGCGGCTCGCTGTGATAGCCGCTGGCCAGCGCGGTGACTTCCGACGTGAGGTAGTAGGCACCGTATTGCGGCGCGTGCCGCACCAGCCCCTCGGCCTCCAGCGTCCGCAGAAGGCGCACGATCGTGGGTTTGGGAAGCGCGGTCTGCTTATGGATCGCGTCGAGCGTGGAGACGGGCTGGCGGTTCAGGGCCCTCAGGATCTGAAGCGCCCGGACCACGACGTTGACGGGGCGCTGTGCGGCCATGGAACTCCGGGAGCCGAGGGATGTCGCCGCAGTGTATCCCAGCGGTTCGGGCGGCCGTCGGCCTGAGCCGGCAGCTGAGATGGCGACCAATTGGTTGGCGTACGCCCTGCGCTTCCATGCCGCGCCCGATGAATTCGCCGCGCTCCGTCACAAGGTAGTGAGGAGGGCAAGCGTATCTTCGCCGTCGCCAACCGCTACTACGCCGACATGGTGGCCGGCGGAGCCGATTTCGCCTGGGAGTCCGCCGAACATCTGGTCGAGGTGGACCAGAGCCGTTATCACCAGGTGCTGACGGGCGAGCAACGCCTGGCGCTGATCGACGAGGACGGCGTGACCGCGGAGTTGTTGATCGACGGTTTCGGCCCGGTCACCTCGGACCCGCTCCTGAAGAATGAAGTGACGCTGGCTTTCTGCCGTTGGTTCAAGGACTACACGTCACCCGCGCCCTACCGGTACACAGGCGCGGTGGCAGCGAGCCTGGCCGCCGGCATAAAGGTGGTGGTGCGCCAGATCGATGGATGCACGCGCGCTTATTGTTCATCAGGTCAAACCTTGCGAGCACGAAGGTACCTGTACAGATGCCCAGGATCGGCGTGCCCGCAGCATCGACGCGGCGCAGGAACTCCACGTAGCGCCGGTCTGCTTCGCCGACTATGTCATCGCCCTTCGCACCAGCGCAACCCGCGCCTGCATGAGCTTGCCGGTGGCGCGGAAGATACTGCGGTAGATTCCGATGCCGACAATGCTCTCGCCGCCGTCAACCAAGCTTTCCAGTTCGAAACGGTAGCTGTCCCACTGCGCATGGCGCTCACAGCGCGCACCCGTCGGGGTCGCAGACGAAGAACGCCTCGGCCGAGCTTGTTGCGGCGGGGCGGGGCCTCCAGCCAGCTGCGCGAGGGCTGACGCCACTCCCCGGACAAACCCCAGGCTGCACCAGAAAAGCGCAAGCCGTGCAGTTTTTTCCAAACGCCCGCAGGCCCTTGCACGAAGAATCGGGACTTCGCACACCCCAGGAGCGTCCCATTGAACCCTTCCATGCACCGCCGCGCCATTTTGGCCCTGGCAGCACTGTCCGCATTGGGCGCGCGCGCCCAGGCCTTTCCTTCCAAACCCTTGACCCTGGTGGTGCCGTACCCGGCAGGGGGACCGGCAGATGTCACAGCACGGCAGATGCTGCCCAGCCTGCGCAAGTCGCTTGGCCAGCCTGTGATCGTGGACAACACCGCCGGCGTGAGCGGCGCCCTAGGGATCCAGAAAGTGCTCAACGCGCCCGCCGACGGCCATCAGTTCCTGATGGGCACGCCCAGCGACGTGATCCTGGCGCCGCTGGCGCTGGCCGCCGTAAAGCACAAGCCGGAGCAGATGCGCCTGCTGGGCCTGGCCTCGCGCGCTCCACTGGTGCTGGTCAGCGGCATGCAGTTGCCCGCGCACAAGCTCGAAGACTTGCTGGCCGAAGCCCGCAAGCCGGGTGCCAGGGAATACAGCTATGGCAGCATCGGCCCCGGGTCGCTTTACCACCTGGTGGGCGAGGACTTCGCCGCGCGGATGAAGCTGCGCATGCTCCACGTTCCCTACAAGGGCATGGCGCCGCTGTTGCAGGACGTGATCGGCGGGCTCGTCGATGTGGCTTTCCTGCCTTCTGCCGGCAACCTGGCTGACCTGATTTCTACCGGCAAGCTGCGCGCCTACGCCGTAACCGACGGCCAGCGGCTGGCGCGCTTGCCCGAGGTGCCAACGATGGCCCAGGCGATCGGCCTGAAAGAGTTCGAGTACGAGATCTGGGGTGGGCTGTTCGTGCCACGCACCGTGCCCGCCGACCTCGCGCAGCGTCTCAGCGCCGCCGTGAAGGAGGCGCAGCAGGACCCCGAGTTCCGAAAGCAGATTGAAGGCAGCGGCGCAGCGCCCGGCAACCCGATGAGCCTGGCGGATGCCGAGCGCTTCTTCACGGACCAGACCGCACGCTACCGGCTCCTGGCGCAGGCCGTCAAGCTCGAACCGCAGTAACCGCAATCCATCTCCCGAACCCATGCAAGACACCGTCATCATCACTTGCGCCCTCACAGGTGCCGGCCCGCTGTCCAGGAATCCGGCCCACCCGGTCACGCCGCGCCAGATCGCCGAATCAGGGCTGGCTGCGGCCGAGGCCGGCGCGGCCGTCCTGCACCTTCGATTGCCAGCCCGGCGCAGGCGCGCCAGATCCTCGGTCTCAGCAATGTGACGGCATCCGGTCAGTGAGCAACCGCGCCGCCTGCATCGCCATCGCCAAATCGCTGGGGATGTCGCTGTCCAATGAAAGTGCGTGGCGCCTCGCTTGACAAGGATCCAAATTTCGTGGACAGCAAAG
Organism: Burkholderiaceae bacterium; assembly: GCA_035476635.1. Lineage (GTDB taxonomy): Bacteria > Pseudomonadota > Gammaproteobacteria > Burkholderiales > Burkholderiaceae_C > DATILI01. Next base: position 35,766 of record DATILI010000168.1, read on the forward strand.
CTCTCGCTCACGTCCTCACCAGCATGGACAGATCGAACCATTCCGATAGGCCACTACCTTGCAGGAATTTGGCGAGGTTCGACCTCGTCTCCATTCGGCTGGTCGTTCTTTGCGCTGAACGGGGAAGCCTTTCCCAAGCGGCCAAAGGTGCGAACATGTCGATGTCCAATGCGAGCCAGCGATTGACCAACCTTGAGCTGAGCTTTGGCATGCAGCTCTTTTTGCGCGATCACCGCGGCATGCACCCGACGGAAGCTGGCTCGGTATTTGTTGGGTATGGTCGAGCGATCTTGCAAACGATCGATCAACTTGGCACTCGACTCGCATCGTTAAACCTCAGGAACGCCGGCAGTACCCTATAGCTTCATGGATCCTGTGAGTTTGTTGCGTTTAACGCAAAGGGGTTTAAGGATTCCGAATACCTATATACCCCGTATGCATCGTTGGTGCTTCGCGGTTAACTTCGCCTTCGCTGATATTCAGCGTCACCAATCGTATAACCCCAGAGAACACTACTTAATGAAGAAGTCAATCATCGCAATGGCCGTAATGGTCGCAGCCGGCACTGCCTCTGCCCAATCTTCCGTCACGCTCTTTGGCGTGGTCGATGCGACCCTCCAGCTCGGTCGTGGCACCCTGTCCGACAAGACCCAGTTGGGCAACTCCGGCAACGCTAGCTCGCGCTTGGGCTTCCGCGGCACCGAAGACCTGGGGGGCGGCATGGCGGCTTCGTTCTGGCTGGAAGCCGACGTGAATCCCGACAACGGCACCGGCGTTACGACCAACACCAACAACCAGGCTTCTGGCACTGCAGTAGCAGCCGCTGGGACTCAAGGCCTGACCTTCAACCGCCGTTCCACGGTGAGCCTGTCTGGCGGCTGGGGTGAATTGCGCCTGGGCCGCGACTACGCTCCGAATTTCCTGAATCTGGTCATGTTCGATCCATTCGGCCTGCGGGGTGTGGGCGCCAGTCTGACGCTGCAACCAGGGTTCACTGGCCTGACCACCGTCCGCGCGTCCAACAGCATCGGCTACAACCTGCCGGGAAACCTGGGCGGCTTCTACGGTCAAGCCCAGATGTACCTGGGTGAGAACAACACCGGTCCCGCAACGGAAGACGACGGCAAAGGCTACGGCGTGCGCGTTGGTTTCGCCAGCGGCCCTTTCAATGTGGCCCTGGCCACGAATCGCACCGAATACGCAGCCGGCGACAATCGTCAGAGCAGCATTGCTGGACACTGGGACTTCGGCTTCGCCAAGGCCATGGGTCAGTTCACCCGAGACCGCGTCGGTGCAACCGACGGCAGGGGCTGGCTGATCGGCGGCCAGTTCCCGATGGGCGTCGGGGAAATCCGCGCTTCGTATTCGGCTTACGAAACCACTGCTGTCGGCACGCCGGAAACCAAGAAGTTGGCTCTGGGCTACGTGCACAACCTCTCCAAGCGCACGGCCTTGTACACCACCTGGGCTCGCGCGAAGAACAGCGGCGGCGCGGCTGTCGCACTGAACGGTTCCACCACGGGCGCAAACACCTCGTCCAGCGGCCTGGACATCGGACTGCGTCACAACTTCTGATGACAGGGGCCGTTTTATCCTGCGCCATCAAGCGCGCCGGTTGGGTAAAGCGGCCTACGTGATTCCTATTCCTGCGCCCCAAGGACGCAGGTTGACCGGAATGAATTGCAAGTTTCTCCGCCGGTCTTTACACCCCGAATGGTTTACCTCTCGGGGCTTTTTTCTATATTCTGACCACCCCTCGCCGTTCCGTAGACGCGGTGCGGCAGGTGGTAGCGGCTGCTTCGCTGCTGGATGTGATCGCCGCGGGTGTGGACCATCACCTCGGAGATCGCGGCCGATCGAGGCGTTGCTCTACCTTGAGGTTGGAGATCAGCAGTCTGTGCGATGGGTAATGCGCAGCCGCGCATCCCTTCAGAGCCCAAATACCTTTCGAAACTTCAGCACCAGCATATGGGTGGCCTTCACCTTCCGGTTGACCCAGGACGCACGTACCACGCCGATGGGCGACGGATAGTGTGTGACGCCACTGTTTCGCCCCAGGGTTGCCTGTGTGGCGAGTACGGTGATGTCGCCTGGGATCAGTGTCTGCTGTTCGCTCGAGGTTTGGATCAAGCCGCCATCGGCCTGCAGTTCAATGAGTCTGGCTCGCACATGCTCGACTTCAGGCCGGGCGTCCGCAAACGACATGATGGCGCGCTCCGCGAATTCGGGCTGTACGAGGGTTTCGCGGGGGCGGCCATAGGCACTTCAAAATAATCGAGCGGATCGACCAAAGTCACCTTGGCCTTGCCAGCCAGCCTTTTCGCGAGTTGCGCACCACCCACACCGCCGCCGTAGATCACGACCCGCGCATCCATGTGATTGTGGTGGTTCTGATTCACCAAAGTCTCCGTTCATGAGTAGCGAACAACTTTCTGTTGACCCCCATGCGACCGCCGCAGGCTACCGAAGCCCCCTCACTTGACCTTCTTGAGGCTGGATGAACCATTGAAGAACTGGCCATCTGGAAAGGTGATGTTGGCGTAGACGCGCCCTCCGGCAAAGTCCTGTACGTGCACCACCGTCGTCTTGTTGGCTTCCTGCCAATGCACCATGTACAGGCCGTCACGGAGTTCTTGCTTGGCGATGCGCACGGTCGAGACCGTACCCTTGCCTGGGTCCACCAGTTTCTTGAACGTCATGTTCGAGTCGGCGCCGAAGGATATTTCGAAGGCGTTTCCGCCACCGAAATCGACTTCATAGGCACGGCCGGGGGCATGGAAGTCCGCCTTTGCGGCGGTCTGCGCCCAGGCGGGGCTCGACGCCAGGAAGACAGCAGCCAGCCCTAGGGTGGTGGCCGCAAGTGCCTTGAGTACGATCTTGGATTTGATGTTCATGCGTGTTCCTTTGTGTAATCTTCTGACGCTAGGGGCGAAGGCCTTTTGCACCAGCATTCGCAACCGCACCGTCGTCCGACGGCATGCCACCACTGGCGCCAATGGCTCCGATGACCTGGTTGTCGACGATCAGCGGCACGCCCCCTTCGACCGGAAAGGCACCCGGCACCCCCAGCAGATTGATGCGGTTCTGATTCAGGATCATGTCTTCGATTCCCTTGGTGGGAACCTTGATCCCGTTGGCGGCCTTGGCCTTTCCGATTGCCGCTTCGATGGTTCCTATGCCCGCTTGATTGGCGCGTTCCAGGTAGATCAGATTGCTCCCGGAATCGACCACCGCAATGGTCATTTCAAGGTTGCGCTTGCGCATTTCAGCCGCAGCTGCTTGCGCGGCCTTCTTGGCAAACTCGATCTTGATGGGCGCGCCGTAAGGCACGTTCTGGGCATAGCTCGGGGTCAGCACGCCAACCCATAGTACCGACAGGGCAAGAATGCCAGACGACAAGCGCTTCATCATTGCTTTGGGATCCTCGTTCGTAGACGTTCGACTTGTCAGCTCATTGCCTGATGGACGAGCAGCGTGTCGGTGAATTGCTCGAAGGCCACGATCTTTCCATCCTGCAACCGCCAAACGTGGGCCACTCGAGCCTGCATTTCCTTGCCCGTGGCGCGGCAAGTGCCGTGGTAGGTACCTACCCCGACAACCTGGTCGCCACCGTCGATCAGGTTTTGCAATTCGAAGCGGTAGCCAATCCAATCCCTGCCCAGAACGGCAAACACGTTGTCGGCAACCGCTTGCGGCCCGACCCACGTGCCCGCGCAGGGAAAGCCCGCCATCTCGGTCCAGCGCACCTGCGGCGACACGTTGACCATCATCTGGTCGACGTTTCCCTGGGCCGACGCCGCGTAGTGGGCACGGACGATGTCGACAGCCGTCGTCATCGCGTCAACCCCACTTCATCTCGCCCTTGGCGACCTTGGCGCCGATCTGCAGCGCCACGCCCATGCCGGCACTCGGATAACGCTTGGTCATGGCGGCGATCAGGGCAGCGCTGTCAGCGGCCTTGGCGAGTTCTTCCTCGAACGCCACGAGGTAGTCGCGGGTGTAGCGGATCGCCGTTGCGTCTGTCGCAGCACCGGGTGCCATGTGGCCAGGGACAACCACGGCAGGCGTGCGCGCTGCCATGGCGTCGAGCGTCTTCACCCAAGCCGCGCGGGCCTCGGCGCCCTGTGTGTCGGCGGTCCACACGTGAACGCCCGAGAACAGCAGCACGCCGCCGAAGATGGCGTTGAGCGAAGGCGCCCAGATGTAGCGGCGGTTGGCCAGGCCAGCGGCATCGGCGATCTCGAGGGTCTGGCCTTCCAGGGTGAGGGTCCGGCCGTCGAAGGCTTCGGGCATCACGATGTCCGCCAGGGCCTGCGGACCGTTTTCCTTGAGCTGAGGGCCCCAAGTCGCCAGTTTCTTTTCCACGTTGCCCTTGATGGCCGCGATCGTGGCCGACGCGGCGATCACCTTGGCCGCTGGAAACGCCGCCTTGATGGGGCCCAGGCTGAAGTAGTAGTCCGGATCGCTCTGGCTGATGTAGATAGTGGTGAGCTTTTTGCCACTGGCCTTTATCGCCTCGGCCAGCGCCTTGCCGTCGGGAAGCGTGAAGCCACCGTCGATCAGGACGGCCTCGCTCGCGCCGGAAATCAGGACCGGCGCACGGAAGAATCCGTGCTCGCCTGCGGGAAAGTGCTTCCAGGTCAGTTGGGTAGTTGCAGCCATAGCGTTTTTCACTCCAAGGATGGCCGTCGCGACACCCGCGGCGGCTACAGTTTTGATCACGTTTCTTCGCGTTGTCATGGGGTTGTGCCTTCTACAGAGTTGAATGAAAGGGGGTTGCCAGAAGCGGCTCGACAATGAGCTCAAGCGCCCAGCGTTTCGCGCCGAATTCGACAGCGGCACCAACGCCTCTATTGGCTCGTCGTTTGATGCGACCGATGGTACGCACTTTCAGTTGACTCTTGAACATCTGCCTGCTAAACACAAGGTATGCCAAAGACATACAAACAAGCCGAGAGTGGTCTGGGGGGGCTGGGAAACCTGAGACGCCTGTCCTACTTCGTGTCCGTGGTGGAAACCGGTTCGTTCACCGCAGCAGCGGAGCGCCTGGGCATCACCAAGGCAGTGGTCAGCCAACAGGTTGCCCGGCTGGAAAGCGAGTTCCGGACCTCGCTCCTCGTTCGCACCACACGCAACGTGCAGACCACCGAAACCGGGCAAACCTTCTACCTGCGCTGCGCCATGATCCTGCGCGAAGCAGAGGATGCCTTCGACGAACTGGCGGAGGGGAAAGCAGACCCGTCCGGCACGCTGCGGCTGACGGCACCCTTCGACTACGGCGTCGGAGTCGTTGTACCGGTGATCGCTGCTTTCACGCGGCGCTACCCCGCCTGCAAAGTCGACGCCATCCTGAGCGACCAAACGCTGAACATCATGTCCGGCAATATTGAACTGGCGATCCGAGTTGGGTGGCTGGCTGAGACCAGCCTGCAGTCGCGCAAGATCGGCAGCTTCAGGCAACTGCTTGTGGCATCACCAATCATGGGGCCGCAGGTGGCACAGCTCGCGCGCCCGGAAGACATTTCCAGGCTGCCGTTCATCGCCAACACCGCCTTGCGTGACCATATGCGATGGCACTTCTCGCTGAACGACATCGAACGTCAAGTCGTGAACGTGCAGGCCTCGATTTCTCTTGATGCCACGCTCGCCGTGCGCGAAGCGGTGTGTCAAGGAGCGGGGCTCTCGGTGCTCCCGGATTTTGCGGTTGCCGACGATCTTGCCGCGGGGCGCCTCATCCAGGTCTTGCCACAATGGCACCTGCCTTCCGGAGGCATTCATGCGGTGTTTCCGGCTGCGCGCTTTCGTCCGGCGAAGGTCCGGGCATTCGTTGACCTGTTGGCGGACCGAGAGCAGGACAGGGAGCGATCTCTGCAGCTGAACTCGCGGACAGGCGCACTGGCGCTCTAGCGCAGTGCCGCCGTCGACGCCTGCGCCCATGCCAGATGTGCCACGCGTTCGAATCGCGCCGACATGGCGGCTGCATCCGTGCTCGCTGCCGTTCCGCGTGCGACGCGTCCCCGAATGCCATGGAGGATTGCGGCAAACCGGAACATGTTGAACGCCACATAGAAGTCCAAGTCGGGAATGCCGGCGCGCCCCGTTCGTTGGCAATATGCCGCTACATACTCCGCTTCCGTCGGTAGACCATGGGCTTTGAGATCGGTGCCCGCTATTCCACCAAGAATGTCTGGTGGCATCCGATACATCATCGCGTGATAGGCAAAGTCTGCCAATGGGTGACCCAACGTCGACAGTTCCCAATCCAGGATCGCCAGAATCCTCGGCTCTTGGGGATGGAAGATCATGTTGTCGGTGCGAAAATCTCCATGAACGATGGAGCATTCATCGTCATCGGGCGCATTCGCAGGTAGCCATTCCAGTAGCCGATCCATATCTTCGTTGCGGCCGGCAAGTTCATCTTCCGCGTACTGCTTTGACCACCTGGCGATCTGCCGGCCCACATATTGGCCGGGCTTCCCGTAATCGGCAAGCCCAACCTCCATGGGGTTTACCTGATGAAGCGCCGCGAGAGCTGCGTTCATTGCATCCTGGTAGGCCGATCGATCTTCGCGGGGTACGTCGGGTAACCGGGCGTCCCAGAACACGCGCCCTTTCACGTAGTCCATCACATAGAACCAACTGCCGATCACCGTGTCGTCCATGCAGAGCCCCCGAATGCGTGGGACTGGGACACTCGTGGAAGCCAGTGCGGCGATCACCCTCGCCTCTCGTTCAATCGCATGCGCGCCCTTCACGACCGGCCCCAAGGGCTTCTTTCGCAAAACATACGAGGCATTCGGCGTCTCAAGCAAGTATGTCGGATTCGACTGACCCCCCTTGAATTGGACGAGGCGCAGCGGACCTTCGAAGCCCTCAACCCTTTCTCGCATCCAGTCTCTCATGCGGCGTTCGTCGATGTGATGGCCTTCGCGCATGGGTATCGTTTGGCCGGCGCCGGAAGGAACGTTCATGAGGACAATCTCCCCAGACTTTCGGCCTTGATCTTTCTCGCAAGCGACCACTTGTGCACTTCAGTCGGGCCATCGTAGATTCGGAACGCGCGGAGTTCCCGAAAAACCTGCTCGACGATGCTGTCTCGGGAAACACCGGATCCGCCCATCACCTGGACGCATCGGTCTGCAACCCGGAAGAGACCTTCGGACACCGCCACTTTCGTCATCGAACTCTCCGACAATCCGAGTGAGCCGGTGTCCAGAACCAAGGCGCACCAGTCAATCATCAATTCGGCTTGACGAAGGTCAATGGCGTTCTGCGCCAGCATGAAGCCGACACCCTCGTGATCGATCAGAAGTTTGCCGAAAGCCTTCCGCACGACTGCATACTCGCTGGCGATTTCTTGCACTCTGGTTGCCGCCCCGAGCCATCGCATGCAATGGGGTAACCGCGCCGGCGAGAGCCGAACCTGCGCGTAGCCAAAACCCTCCCCCACGGCGCCGAGCACTTGATCGTCGGACACACACAGCCCGGAGATTCGGACCAGGGCATGCCCGCCAGGCATTGAGCTGTCCAGTGTGTCGATCAGCCTGACGATCTGGACAGCTGGATGCGGAAGGTCCACAAGGAACATCGTCGCCTCGACCCGCTCCCCGGAGTTGGTCCTGGCCATGATGATGCCCACCGACGCGCCCTGTGCACCCGTGATGAAGGCCTTGGTGCCGTTGATCACCCACTGGCCGTTCACCCGTTCCGCCGTAGTCTGAAGCATGGAAGGGTCGGAACCGGCGCCTCCTTCCTGCGCGGGTTCCGTCATGAAGAACGCGGACCTCGCGTGACCGGATACGAGGGGCGCGAGAAAGCGCTCGCGTTGCGCCGGGGTGCCGACCTTGCCCAGGAGGTACATATTTCCCTCATCGGGTGCGGCGGTGTTCAGGGCGACCGGACCCAATGGCGACAGCCCGGATTGCTTCAAAACTCGCGCTGTTTCCACTTGGGAGAGGTGCGAGCCATCGGGCCGAATGTGGGGTGTCATCAGTCCTGCATCGCGCGCCTTCTGCCTGAGTTCCTTGACCAGTTCCTCAGAGGGGCCATGCGAACTTGCGCGTGGGTCCTTTTCATAGGGCGCCACGACATCGCGGACGAAGTTGCCTACAAGCCGTGCCACTTCCCGGCCATCGCCTGAATTCGCGCATTGGGTCATGAAACTCAAACCTTTTTAGAAGCTCAACGGGCCACGCGTGGCTCGATCAGAGCGAGCTGACCAAATGTCCACCGTCCACAACGAGAGTCGATCCAGTCATGTAGCTGGAGGCATCGGAAGCAAGCAGCAGCAAGGGGCCGCGCAAGTCTTCCAGGCTCCCGAGCCGCCTCTGCGGAATTCGCCTGACAAGTGCTTCGCCGGGCGGTGACTTCCAGAACTCGGCGTTCAGTTCCGTTTCCAGATACCCTGGCGCCAATGCATTAACCCGAATGCGGAACCTGGCCAATTCCAAGGCCAGCGATTTCGTCAGCTGGATCACTCCAGCCTTGGAGACCGCATAGGGAAGCACATTCCCCGCCTGCCGCAGCCCCAGTATGGAAGCTACGTTGATGATGCTTCCGCCACCACGCCCACGCATTCCTTGCGCAACCGCTTGGGCGACGAAGAACATCCCCTTGAGGTTGGTGTCGAGGACTTCATCCCAATCCGCCTCGCTCTGCTCCAGTGCGGGCCGATCCCTAACTACCCCAGCGTTGTTGACCAGGATGTCAATCGAGCCCAGCGCCAGCGCCATTGCTTGACGTGAAGCCGCACTCGTCACATCGACGATCAGCGTTGAAGCGGAGCCGCCAGCGTTCCTGATACGTGACGCCACAGCGTCCAGGGCCTCCAAGCGACGGGCGCCCAGTATGACAGCGGCGCCGTGGGCGGCCAGCGTTTCGGCGAAATACGCGCCTATTCCCGACGATGCTCCGGTGACGAACGCCAGTTTTCCCTTGAGCATGCTCTCGTTCACGACCATTCCTTCAGCCAATTCAGATTCTTGTACATTGTAGATCGATATTGTAGGATGATATTGCCCATATAAATCATAGGATAATAGGTTTGACCGCCAGCCCCTCGCCCACTCAAACCTGCATCTCATGTCGCTTGACGCAACCGCGGAAAATCCCACTCCTACTGCTGCCGACGCAGTCTTCTTCGGCATATTCAATGGGGTTGAGTCGCAGACGTTCGTACCTACGCAGCGATTGGTAGAGTCCGACCTGGCTGCCCAGTTCGGCGTCGGCAGAAACTCAGTGCGCGAGGCGCTTCAGAGGCTGGCCGCTGAAGGGTTGGTCGACCTTCACAGGTTTCGTGGTGCGTCGATTCGCTTCCTCAGCAGCGAAGAAACGGGGCACGTCCTCGACGTTGCCGAGTCGATGACCGCCCTGCTGGCCAGGACGGCGGCCCGTTCCAGCACCCCTGGAAACGCCACCCCGCTGAAGGTCGCACTGCAGGACCTCGTAGCGGCTCACAAGGCCGACGATTCAGCGCTGTTTGGTGTAGCGCGACGCCGCTTCTACAGGGGGTTACTGGACATCGGCGGGAACCAGGAGCTGCGACGCCTGTTTCCCACCATTCAGATGCCGATCGTCTATGCGCAGTACCGGATTCCTGGCCTCCGGGCCATGCGCGTCACAGACTATCGGCAAATAGGCGAAAGAGTTCTGGCGGGCGACATTCGAGGCGCCGAGAGCGCGGGCCGCGCGCACGTGCGCCATGTTCGCGCCGCCATCGAGAGAGTATCGATCTGACTCGGCACTCAATAGCCAGTTGACGCAAGACAGCGATTTTTTTGGCTTCCTATATTTGACACTGGGTGTGTCCGGAACGCCAGCGCATCGTCGTCGGCTCGTCGATGCTGACCACGCACTCTCTTTGGCCCATGCCTCAGATCCGGCCGTTTTTCGCGCATCACTAGCTAGGCGCTATGAGTGTTGGGCAGCGCAGATAGTTTAGTTAGGCCGGCCGCACGTGGCGTGATGAGGCGCTTGGCCAGGCGGCCTGAGCGCGGGCGCCTGCTCCGCAAACAGCTCGGTGATCACCTGCCGCAGCCAGCGATTGCCAGGATCGGCCTCGAAACGCCGACTCCAGTGCAATGACACCGTGAAGTCGCGCAGCGGCAACGGGGGCTCGACGATGGCGTAGCCGCCCTCGAAGCCTCGTGCGATGTTGCGTGGCATTACAACCGCCAAGTCGGTTGCCTTCACGATGGACGGCAGCACCATGAAATGCTCGGTGGTCAGGCGCAGCCGGTCTTCGAGGTTCAACAGCTGCAGAATGCGCAAGGTGTCGGCATGGGTGCGCACCGAGACGAATTCGAGCTTGCGCAAATCGTCGAGCAGGGCCTGGCCACTGCGGCGCTTGCGCGTGAACGGATGGCCTTCGCGCAGCAGCACGATGTAGCGGTCTTTCAGCAACTGCGTGCGCTGGGTTTCTTTGACGGTGGGCAGGAAGCCGAACGCGAAATCGACGCGCCCGCTGTCCAGCGCGTCGGTAATCTCGCCCTTGGGCAGTGGCTGGGTTTCGATGCGTACCCCGGGCGCCAACTGGCGCAACGCCACCATCAGGCCGGGCAGGAAGCGCCCTTCGCCAATATCGCTCATGTGGATGCGAAAGAGCCGGCGCGATTGCAGCGGCTCGAAGTCGGCCGACTCGTGAAGCGCCTGCTCGATGGCGCCGAGCGCGCTGCGCACCGCGTCGGCCAGGCGGTCGGCCCTGGGGGTGGGCTGCACGCCACGACCGGCACGCACGAAAAGCGGGTCCTTGATCAGCAACCGTAGCCGCGTCAGGCCCTGGCTGGCGGCGGGCTGCGTCAGGCCCATCAACTCGGCCGCGCGGCTGACGTTGCGGGTGCGGTACACCGCGTCAAACAGCCGCAGCAGATTCAGGTCAACGTCTTTTATATGCATTTATCTAATACTACATAGTCTGATCATTGTATTGATCCATGACAGGCTTGCGCCGAAGATTCACCGCAGACGCATCCTCACCTCAGGAACCCTCAGATGTCCCATGCCAACGGCCTCCCCCGGGCAACAGTAGCCAACCCCGCTTCCAGCACCAGCGTGCGCGAGGCCGTGCTGGATTTGCTGCGCGCCTTCAACATCGACACCATCTTCGGCAACCCAGGTTCGACCGAGCTGCCGCTGTTTCTCGATTTCCCGCCAGACTTCCGCTACATCCTGGGCCTGCAGGAGTCGGTGGTGGTGGGCATGGCCGACGGCTATGCCCAGGCCACGCGCAACGCCGCCTTTGTCAACCTGCATTCGGCCGCGGGGGTGGGCCATGCCATGGGCAATATCTTCACGGCACACAAGAACCGCACACCCATGGTGATCACCGCTGGGCAGCAGGCACGCTCAATCCTTCCATTCGATCCATTTCTGTTCTCGGGGCAAGCCACCGAGCTGCCCAAGCCCTACGTCAAATGGAGCATCGAGCCCGCACGCGCCGAGGATGTGCCGCTGGCCATTGCGCGCGCCTACTACATCGCCATGCAGCAGCCGCGCGGGCCGGTGCTGGTGTCGATACCCGCCGACGATTGGGAGAAACCGTGCGAACCCGTGACAGCGCGCGTGGTCAGCACCGAAACACGGCCCGAGCCGCGCGTGCTGGATGCGATCGGCAACACGCTTGACACAGCCAAACGTCCCGCCTTCGTGGTCGGCGCAGCGGTGGACCGCGATGGCGCCTGGGAAGAGGTGGTCGCGCTGGCCGAGCGGCATAACGCGGCCGTCTGGGTGGCCCCCATGTCGGGGCGTTGCGGCTTTCCGGAAGACCATCGCCTGTTTGCCGGCTTCCTGCCTGCCATGCGCGAAAAAATCGTGAGCCTGCTGGCAGGCCATGACGTGATATTTGCCCTGGGCGCCGCGGCCTTCACCTACCACGTCGAAGGCTTTGGCCCCCATGTGCCACCCGACGCCCAATTGGTGCAACTGATTGAAGACCCGAGCATCGCTGCCTGGGCCCCCATGGGCACGTCCGTCGTGGGCAGTGTCCGCCTGGGAGTGCAAGACCTGCTGGCCCGCCCCGCGCCTGACGCCAGGGCTTTGCCGGCACCACGCCAACTGCGCCCGCGGGCCGAGCCGTCCACGTTGATGAGTGTGGCTTATGTCATGCAGTCCCTGGCCGAAGTGCGCGCTGCCGACACCATCGTGGTGGAAGAGGCGCCCAGTTCGCGATCGGCCATGCAGAACTACCTGCCTATCCTGCAAAGCGAAACGTTCTACACCATGTGCAGCGGCGGTCTGGGTCACGGCTTGCCAGCCGCCGTGGGTATTGCGCTGGCCAAGCCAGATAAAAAGGTCATTGCTCTGCTCGGCGACGGCTCCAGCATGTACTCCATCCAGGCCCTGTGGAGTGCGGCGCAGCTCAGGCTGCCCATGACCTTCGTTATTTTGAAAAACCGCCGCTATGCAGCGTTGCAGGAGTTCGCGCCCACCTTTGGCTTCAAGGTCGACGACAAACTGGCAGGCACCGACCTGCCCGACCTCGACTTTCTGGCGCTGGCCCGGGGACAGGGCTGCGATGCCGTCCGCGTGAGCGATGCCGCAAAACTTCACGACGTTCTGCGCGAAGCCCTCCAGTCCCTGCGCCCCATCCTCGTCGAGGTGGACGTCGCCTGACCTGACACCGATTTTCGATCCGCCACCTTCCAACCCGCCGGACACTTTCAATGACCACCATTTCCATGCTCATCAACGGTGAGCTCCAACAGGCCAGCAACGGCGCCGTTTTCCAACGCCGCAACCCGCTGGACGGCAGCGTGGCGACCACGGCACCAGCGGCCACGCCCGCCGATGCGGTGGCCGCCGTGGAGGCGGCCGCCCATGCCTTCAAAAGCTGGAGCCAAACCGGCCCCGGCCAGCGTCGCGCCTTGCTGTTGAAAGCCGCCCACGCCCTTGAATCCAAAACCCAGGCCTTCACCGCTGCGATGGCCACGGAAACCGGCGCTTCGGGCATGTGGGCAGGTTTCAACGTGCATCTGGCCGCCAGCATGCTGGGAGAGGCGGCCGCCATGACCACGCAGATCAGTGGCGAAGTCATTCCGTCCGACGTGCCCGGCAGTCTGGCGATGGGCGTGCGCCAGCCCGCGGGCGTGGTGCTCGGCATTGCGCCGTGGAACGCGCCCGTCATCCTCGGGGTGCGCGCGATCGCCACGCCGCTGGCCTGCGGCAATACGGTGGTGCTCAAAGGTTCGGAACTGTGCCCGGCCACCCACGGCCTGATCATCGAAGCCTTGCAGGAAGCGGGTTTGCCCAAAGGAGTGGTCAACTTTGTCACCAATGCTCCGGCCGATGCCGGTGCGGTGGTGGAAGCCATGATCGCCCACCCGGCGGTGCGCCGCGTCAACTTCACCGGTTCCACCCATGTCGGCAAGCTCATTGCGGCCACCTGCGCGAAATACCTCAAGCCTGTCGTCCTGGAACTGGGCGGCAAGGCGCCGCTGGTGGTGCTGGACGACGCCGACCTCGACGCGGCGGTGCAGGCCGCGGCCTTCGGCGCGTTCGCCAACTCGGGCCAAATCTGCATGTCCACCGAGCGCATCATCGTGGACAACAAGATCGGTGACGAATTCGTCGCCAAGCTGGCGGCCAAGGCGCGGAGCCTCCCGCTGGGCGATCCCCGCAAAGGTCCGGTCGTGCTCGGCTCGGTGGTGGACATGGCCACCGTGCACCGCTGCAACGCGCTGGTGGACGACGCCCTTGCCAAGGGTGCCAGACTGATCTGCGGCGGACGTGCCGACAGCACGCTGATGCCCGCGACCTTGCTCGACCATGTCACACACGCGATGCGGATCTACAGCGAGGAGGCCTTTGGTCCCGTCAAAGGCATTGTGCGGGTCAATGGTGTCGAAGAATCCGTGGCCTGCGCCAACGACAACGAGTTTGGCCTGTCCGCCGCCGTGTTTGGCGGCGACATCGCCCGCGCAATGCAAGTGGCCCAGCGCATCGATTCCGGCATTTGCCACGTCAACGGCCCGACGGTGCATGACGAAGCGCAGATGCCGTTTGGCGGTGTCAAGGGCAGCGGCATCGGGCGCTTCGGCGGCAAGGCCGGCATTGCCGAATTCACCGAACTGCGCTGGATCACTGTGCAGACCACACCGCGGCACTACCCTTTCTAACATCACCCGGCAAAAACCATGCGTCACAAATTCAAGTCAAACAGCCCCGTAGCGCCCGTGAGGCGGACACTTTCAGCTCTCATTTTGGGAGCAACCGCCCTGCTCACCGCGTTGAGCCCGCTGACAGCATCGGCGCAGGCTTGGCCCAGCAAACCGATCAAGGTCATCGTCAACTTCCCCCCCGGCGGTGCCGCGGACCAGATTGCCCGCGCCATCACCGTGCCGCTGCAAGAAGCGCTGGGCCAGCCGGTCGTGGTGGACAACCGCGCCGGTGCGGGTGGCAACATCGGCGGCGATATCGCGGCCAAATCACCGCCCGACGGCTACACCCTGCTGCTGACCTCGGGCGGGCTGGTGTCCATCAACCCGGCGATCTACCCCAGGATGCCCTTTGACCCGACCAAGGACATCATCCCGGTGGCAGCTGCGGCGCGGGTGCTGGTGTTCCTGGAGGTCAGGCCCAGCCTGCCTGTCAAGGATGCGAAGGAGTTCATCGCCTACGTCAAGGCCCATCCCGGCAGGCTGACCTACGGCTCGCCGGGCAATGGCTCGTCACCGCATCTGGCCGGTGAAATGTTCAAGGACATGGCCCAGGCTTTTGCCGTGCACGTGCCTTACCGTGGAGCATCACCCGCCATGCAAGACCTGCTGGGCGGCATGGTGGACTTCATGTTCGACCCCGGCATCGGGCTGAACCATGTGCGCGCGGGCAAGCTCAAGCTGCTGGCGGTGGGCAGCCCCAAGCGCTCGCCCCTGTTCCCGGACGTCCCCACGCTCAACGAAATCGGCCTCAAGGGCTTTGATGCCGACACCGTGTTCGGCTTTTACGCCCCGGCCGGCTTGCCAGTCGAAATCGTGACGCGGCTGAACCGCGAGATCAACAAGATTCTGGGCACCCAGGCCGTCAAGGAGCGCATTGCCGCGCTTGGCGGCGAAGTCGCCCCCATGACACCCGCCCAGTTCGGCGCCAAGGCCCAAGAAGACAAGGCGCGCTTTGGCAAGCTGATCCGCGAACGGCGGATCACGGGCGATTGATGGACTGGACAACCAAGGAAATGTCCCCATGCATGCACTGATTGAGCAACTGGCACCGCACTTTCGCAGCCACCAATTGCTGACCGGGAACGCCGTGGACGCGCGCTTCCTGCACGACTGGATGGTCACGCTGCCCCACGGCATGCCGCTGGCCGTGATCCGGCCCAAAACCACCGCCGAGGTGTCACTGGTGCTGGCCGCCTGCCATGCCCACGGTGTGCCGGTGGTGCCGCAGGGCGGGCTGACAGGCTTGGCCGGCGGCGCCGTCCCGGTAGACGCTGGCGTGGTCTTGAACCTGGAGTTGATGCAGGGCATCGAAGAGATCGATGCGGCCGCCAGCACGATGACGGCCTGGGCCGGCACGACCCTGCAGGCGGTGCAGGAATCCGCCAGCGCAGCCGGGCTGTTCTTCCCGCTGGATATCGGCGGGCGCGGCTCTTGCCGTATCGGCGGCAATGTAGCTACCAATGCCGGCGGCAACCGCGTGCTGCGCTTTGGCATGGCACGCGAATCGGTGCTGGGCATGGAGGTGGTTCTGGCCGACGGCACGGTCATCACGTCGTTGAACAAAATGCTCAAGAACAACGCGGGCTACGACCTCAAGCATTTGTTCATCGGAAGCGAGGGCACGCTGGGGGTGGTGACCCGCCTGGTGCTGCGGCTCCACGCCCAGCCGCGCAGTCGCTGCACCGCGCTGTGCGCGCTGGCGGACTACGCGGCGGTGCTCCAGCTCCTGGGCCATGTGCGCAGCAGGCTGCCCGGCAGCTTGTCGGCCTTCGAGTGGATGCACCCTGATTTCTACGAGCGGGTCACCCGCGGTGTGGCCGGGCTCACCACGCCCTTGCCCTACGGCAACGGCACCGGGCAGCGTCATGGGGCGTATGTGCTGATTGAATCGCTGGGCGGCGACCAGGCGAGCGACCAGGCCATCTTCGAGGCCGTGCTGGGAGAAGCACTGGAGAGCGGGGTGGTGATGGACGCCGTGGTTGCGCAGTCCGAATCGGAAACCGCCGCACTGTGGCGCGTGCGCGATGCCTCGGGCGAATTCCGCCAGGTGTTCTGGCCCCATGTCGGCTTTGATGTGAGCCTGCCGACTGGCGACATCGGCCGCTTCGTCGAACAGCTCACGGCCCAGCTGCACGCCAGCTGGCCCGATGTGGGCACCGTGTTTTTTGGCCATATCGGCGATGCCAACATCCACATCGGCGTCAAGGTGGGTGCGGGTGAGCAACCCGAACAGGCCATTGAAGAACTTGTCTATGCGCTGGTGAGCCAATGGCGCGGCTCGGTATCGGCCGAACACGGCATCGGCCTGTTGAAAAAGCCCTACCTCGGGCATTCGCGCTCCGCGGAGGAAATCGCCTTGATGCGCCGCGTGAAAGCCGCGCTCGACCCCAAAGGCATTCTGAATCCCGGAAAAGTGTTCGATTCGTTCCCAACAGAAGCTTCCCCCAACCCTTAGTGGAGACACCCGATGTACAGACGCACGTTCAACCAATCCCTGGTCGCGCTGGCCTCAAGCCTGAGCACAACCATGACCCTGGCTCAGGCCAACGACAACAAGCCCATTGAATGGGTGGTCGGCTTTGCCGCAGGTGGAGGTTCAGACGCCGTGGCGCGAGCCGTGGCCGAATCCATGTCCAAGAGTTTGAGTCGCACCATCGTCGTGAACAACAAGCCTGGCGCGGGCACCAATATTGCGGCCGAATACGCGGCCCGCTCCAAGGACTATGGCAACATCGTTTTCACCGCCGACTTTGCGACACTGGCGGCCAATCCGCACCTGTTCTCCAAGCTGGCCTACAACGCTGAAAAGGACTTCGCTCCGGTGGGCTTGCTGGCCCGTTTTCCGCTATTTTTTGCGGTGTCCAGCAGTGTCCCTGCCAACAACATGAAAGAGTTTCTGGCCTGGGCCAAAAGAAACCCCAACGGCACCAATTACGCCAGCCCCGGCTTGGGCACGCCGCACCATCTGGCGACGGAGTTGTTTCGCGCGCGCACCGACCTCAACCTCACCCATGTGCCCTACCGCGGCGGCGCACCGGCCATTGTGGACGTGATGGGCGGACAGGTGCCATTCATGCTGATTGACAGTGCCTCGGTGGTCTCCCACATGAAGGCGGGAAAGGTCAAAATCATCGGCGTGGCCAGCGCGCAGCGTCTCAAGAACTACCCCGAGATTCCCACGTTGATCGAGCAGGGCATCGCGGATTTTGAAGCCTACGCCTGGCAAGGCCTGGCGGTGCCCATCGGCACATCGCCTGACACGATCGCTCAGTTGAGCAAGGCCTTGCTGGCTGCACTGGATTCCGCCACGGTCAAGGCACGCTTCGATGCCCTGGCGGTGGACCCGCTGCCCAGCACGCCTGCACAGATGGCCAGCTACGCCGCCAGTGAGAAAGAACGCTGGGGGCGTGTGATTCGCAGCGTTGGCGTCAAGCTGGACTGACGGGCGGCATGCCATTGAACATCGAACACCATCGCCGCGCCGCGCGGCGGGTGTTGCCGCGCTTTGTGTTCGAGTATGTGGACGGCGCCGCCGACGACGAGGCCTGCCTGGCGCGCAACCGGCGCGACTTCGACGCCATCACGCTCACGCCGCGCGTGCTGCGTGACACCAGTCGCATTGACACCTCAATCGAAGTCTTCGGCTCGACCTGGCGCCATCCGTTCGCGGTGGCGCCGACGGGGTTGAATGGGCTGGTGCGTCCGGGCGGCGATGCATTGATCGCCGCCGCGGCTGCCGCAGCCGGAGTGCCGTTCACGCTGTCGACCGCATCGAACCAGCGACTGGAAACCGTGCGCCAGGCGGCGCCGGGCGGGGAGCAATGGCTACAGCTTTACGTCATGCAGGATCGCGCAATCGCCGAGCAAATGGTGGCGCGCGCGGAGGCCGGAGGCTACCGCGCCCTCGTGCTCACCGTCGATGTGCCGGTGAGCGGCAACCGTGAGCGCGATGCGCGCAACGGCTTCAAGCTGCCGATGCGTCCCACGCCCAGCCTGGTGTGGGACGTGGTCAGCCACCCGCGCTGGGCGCTGCGCCAGGCCCTGGGGGAGGCGCCCAAATTCGCGAACCTGGTGGCTGACCCGAAGGCCAAGCTCTCGGCGCAGGCGCAGGCCGCGCTGCTGGCGCGCGCGATGGATCGCACGCTGGTGTGGGACAGCCTGCGCTGGCTGCGCTCGATCTGGAAAGGGCCTGTGCTGCTCAAGGGCCTGTTGCATCCCGCCGATGCGGCGCTGGCGCTCGAACACGGCGTCGACGGCCTGATTGTTTCCAACCACGGCGGGCGGCAGTTCGATGCCGCACCATCGGCCATCACCGCCCTGCCCGCCGTCGTCGATGCCGTGCACGGGCGAGTGCCGGTGTTCATGGACAGCGGCGTGCGTCGCGGCACCGATGTAGCTCGCGCGCTCGCACTGGGCGCGCGCGCGGTGTTCATCGGCCGCCCGGTGCTCTATGGGCTGGCGGGCGAAGGGCAGACCGGTGTCGGGGCCGTCCTGCGACTGCTCGGCGAAGAGTTCGAACGGTGCATGGTTTTGCTCGGAGCAGTTCGCCCGGGCGAGATCGGCGCCTTCGTCGTGAATCCGCGCTGAACAATCCCTCCAGGGGCGCGTCTCTTCATTGCGCCCCGAATTTGCGCGTAGGTCGCCCGCGGCATCTCCGCCCGCGCGATACAGGAAGCACGCGAGGTGTGGAGCCGCGTCAAGCCGCAGAAATGAAGGTGTCGAGTTCGGTGTTGAAGAGCGACGGGTTGCGCGCAAAGAAGGAATGGCCTTCACCGCTGAAGTTGGTGACGGTGAAACCACAGGCTTCGTAGTAGGCCTTGGTGTTCGTGGTCTGGTTGACCGCATCGGCGCCGCCATTGATGATCTTCACTCGCGATCGAGTGGCCGCGGACAGCCCCGTGAAGAACGGCCGGAAATCGCTTGCACGAGAGATGGCCTGACGCGCAGCGGGCGGGGCCAAAACGTTGAACGCCACGTTCTCCAGTACCTCGTCCCGCGTTGCCGGGGCTCGCCCACTGACAGCATCGCTCAAGGCGAGTTGCACAAAATCGGCCAAACCGGTGACGACGTCGTGATATGTCGAGGGTGCGTTGGTCAACCGATTGAAATCGAGCGTCTTGGGATAGGTTGCGAAAAATGCCGGGCTGAGCACCGTGTCGGCGCCACCACCGCCTGGGGTTCCGGGTGGCAGGAGGACGGGGCTTCCACCGGTGAGCACGATCTTCTTGGCCGCACCCAATCCCTGATTGACACGCATATAGTCGGCGATCACCGTCGCGCCGTATGACCAGCCGACCAGCACAGGTGCATTGAGCGACAGGCCCGAAATCACCGCCGCCACGTCGTTGGCCCAGAGTGCGGAAGACGCCACGTCGTCATTGGCAATGGAGTACTTGTTGCTAGCGAGAGCGGCAAGCGGGCGCCCCGTGTCATCGAGCGCGCCCAACGCACCTTGGGATTGACCATGACCGCGCAGGTCAACGGCGATCAGCCGATACTTCGCCAGCAACTCGCTCGAGCTGAATTGGGCACGCCACGAAAGCGCTGATTGGGCTATCCCGTGAATGAACACAATGGGCTGCTTGTCAACGCCGCCGGTGTCGATGACGCTGAGATTGACCCCGTCACTGGTCGTTACTCGCTTTCGCGCTGGACTCGATGCGCACTGCGCGATTGCGGGCCGACCGCCCCCGCCGCCGCACGCAACGAGTGCGGCGACCATCGCCGAATTTCCGCCAATTTTCAACCACTGCCTGCGTTCCATGTTGTCTCCTTCATTTGTTGTTACTTGACGTCGCGGGTAAGCGCGACCCATCGATTCCGTGAACGCGGCGTGCGTCACGGACCACGCATGCGAATCTAGGAAGTGCGCAGCGGCGTGTCTTGCGTTAACTTGTTGAGAGAAGGGCTTACTAGCGACCAGTAGCCATTTGACGCAAGACGGCGATTTTTGGGTTTCATATATTCATGCCGATGACTATCCAAGCGCATGAAGCGACGAGGACCCAGGGCGAGAACGGGACACGGACATGAGTTTCGTCATCGCGGCACCGTGCGTGGCGGACTATTCCTGTGCGCAAGTCTGCCCCATCGTCGATTGCATCAGCCCATCGCCTGCCGATCCCCGTTTCGACCGGGCGGAGCAGCTGTACATCAATCCGGACACCTGCATCGGTTGCGGCGCCTGCGTGGACGTCTGCCCTGTCCTGGCGATCTTCGAATCGAGCAAGCTCCCGCCGAAGTGGGAGCATTACGCGCAGATCAACCGTGACTACTTCGCATCGGAGACGCGGTCCACATGAACGCCAAGGCGAGGATCGCTGTCGTCGGCGCAGGTCCGTCCGGGATGTACGCCGTGCAGCACCTGCTTGAACAACATGACATGGATCTCGAGATCGACGTCTTCGAACGCCTGCCGACGCCATGGGGGCTGGTGCGCTACGGCGTCGCGCCCGACCATCCCGAGAAGAAGATGGTCGCGCAGCGGCTGTTTCACTTCCTGCTCAACAAGCCCGAAGTGCGCTTCATCGGCAATGTCGAGATCGGAACCGACGTATCGGCTGACGAACTGGCGGCATGGTATGACGGCGTCGTCTACGCCACAGGGGCCCAGGGCGACTTGCGCATGGGCATTCCCGGCGAAGATCTGCCCGGGTGTGCCGCCGCCCGTGAGTTCGTGTCCTGGTACAACGGGCACCCGGACTATCGGCATCTGGAGTTCGACCTCTCCGGCGAGCGGGTCGTGATCGTCGGCAACGGCAACGTCGCGCTCGATGTCGCCCGCATCCTGACGCTGCCGATCGAGCAATTGGCCAGGACCGACATTGCCGTGCACGCCTTGTCGGCGCTGGCGCGCAGCCGCATCCGCGAGGTGCTCATCGTGGGTCGGCGCGGCTGGCGGCAGAGCGCGTTCAACTCCCCCGAGTTCGAGGAGCTGCTGCATCTGGACGATGTCGAGGTCGCCGTCGAGGGAGAAAGCGACCTGACGGCCGCCTGCAACGACAAGAATGCGGACTGGGCACAGCGCCTGAAAAACCGGGTGCTTAGCCAGCTGCTGGCGCGGCGCATCGACCACCCGGCCAAGCGGATCGTATTCCGGTTCATGGCCTCGCCGGTGGGCCTCTTCGGGGACGGCAGGGTCCAGCGGCTCGAACTTGGCAACAACGCGCTGAAACACGACGAGCGCGGCGCGCTGCTGGCGGTGCCGACGGACGAGCGGCAGACGATCGAGACCGGCATGGTGCTGCGGGCCATCGGATACCGCGGCCGGCCGACGCAGGGGTCTGCCTTTGACCGAAATCGCGGCACGCGCCGAACTCCCGCATCCCTCCGTGCACAGAGTGCTCCAGCAGCTGAGCGCGGAACGGCTGGTCGACCGCAATGCCGAGCTCAAACGCTATCGCCTCGGTCCGCTTGCCTTCGAGCTCGGCATGGCCGGCTCGACGATGTACGACATCCATGACCTTTGCGCGCCCTCGATGGACGTCGTTGCCAGGGAAACGGCGGACACCGTCTACCTGGTGATGCGAAGTGGGTTCGATGCGGTCTGCATGCACCGGCTCGAAGGCTCCTTTCCCATCCGAACACTCGTTCTGGAAGTAGGCAGCCGCCGACCGCTGGGTGTCGGGGCCGGGGGACTGGCGATTCTCGCCGCCATCGCCACCGCGGAACGCGGCGAAATCATCGAGCGTGTGTCGCCCAGCCTGAGCCGCTTCAGCAAGATGGGCTCCAGTGAGCTGATCCGGGCCTGTCGGCGAACCGACGAACTTGGCTACGCACTGATCAAGAACAACGTCAACCTCGGGGTGTGCGCCGTAGGCCAGCCGTTCCGGGATGCCATGGGCCAACCCATGGGCGCCCTGAGTGTGGCCGCGCTGACGCAGCGCATGACGGCCGAGCGCATCAGAGGCGTCGCGAGCCTGTTGAAGAACGCATGTGCGGACGTCGAGCAACGCCTGCGATCGCCGCGCCGCGGCGGATGGGAGGTCGGATGATCGATTGGAGCGCCGCCCCTTTTCGAAAACATCAACACTTCAACCGCGCACCAGCGTCGTCGTCAGGGCGTAGCGGTCGCCGGGGTAGATCGACCGGGTTGCCAGCACCACGGCCTTTGACGCATCGCGGTACTTCCGGATGATCTTCAGCCCGTGGGTGTTCTGCGTCAGCTTGAGCTTCTCCAGCACGGTACCGGAGATGATGCAGGACGTCACCGTCTGTTCGACCTTCACGATCTGCCGGCCATAGTTGCTCTCGATCAGGTCCGACAACAGCTTGTCGGGATGGTCGGCAGCGAGAACGTGCATTTTCTTGTAGTGCGAATCGACGTAAGCGTCGGTCCAGTTCAAAGGAATCTGCCCCCCGGCTTTGGTACGCGTCATCGAAATGCGCAGCCAGCGCGAACCTGGCACGCATCCAAGCTCGCGAGCCAGCGGGATATCCAGGACGACTTCCGCACTGTCTTGCACTTGCCGGATAGCGGACTTCGCAAAGCTGATGAGGTCGTCAAGCGTAGTCAGCGACTGCGAGTAGGACGCGCTGCCCGGCTGCGCCTCGACGGTCGAGCCGCGGTTGCGCTTGCGAGAAATCAGCCCCATCGTTTCGATTTGACTGAGCGCCGAACGGACGGTATTGCGGCTGGCGCCATAGCTCCCCATCAGTTGATACTCTGTCGGCAACAACGACCCGACCGCGAACTCACCCGAGGAAATCTTCTGGGTCAGATCGGCCGCGATCTGCTGGTAGAGGGCAAGGGGCACGGTACCTCATGGGCGATGAATAGCTTTGCAGTCTAGCCGAGGCCCGCGCAGGCTCGGGCGGCCAGCGCCAGCCCGCCGAGGGCCAATACCCGGAACACGCTGCGCCAGTTGCGGTGCACGCTGGTGATGTCAGGCGCCATCGCGGCCCACAGGCTGGCCGGCTGAACAGCCCGATGCCCGCGACCAGAGGTTTGCGGCGGCCCCAGCGGTCGAACAGCGGCCCGCAGAGCAGCTGCCCCACCGCCAGGCCGAGAAAGAAGATCGACAAGCTCTGCGGCACTGCCGCGGCGGATGTCCGCAAGTCCTGCTGCACGGCCGGCAGTGCGGGAAGAAACATGTCGGGCGGCGGATTCCAGTGGCGGCCAGTTCGCCGGCGCCTTCGGACTCAGATTTGAACGGCAGACTCAGTGCATCGCTCTGGGCCTCAGAGCAGATGAGCACGCTGTGCGCCAACCGCCTTGCATAGCCGGCACCGACCGCAGGCGACGTTGAACGGCACTGACACGATGTCGCCGACCTCGAGGGTCTCGACGTCCTTTCCCGCCTCGAGCACCTCACCCGTGATCTCGTGTCCCAGGACCAAGCCTGCCGGCGCCGTTGTCCTGCCGCGGACCATATGTTGATCAGACCCGCAGATGTTGGTGCTGAGCACTTTCAGGATCACCCCATGGTTTGCGGTCCGTCCCCGCGGATTCAACAACATTGGATATTACTTCCTTGGGTGTGACGGCTGCAAGTTCCAGCTCGCTTTCTACCAAATTGCGCATCGCACGCCAGACGGAACCAAACGTGCGTCCCGCCCGATGTGGATTCGCCATGTGTTCGACTTGGCCAATCGTATCGCCTGGTCTAA
This sequence comes from Burkholderiaceae bacterium, assembly GCA_035476635.1. Lineage (GTDB taxonomy): Bacteria > Pseudomonadota > Gammaproteobacteria > Burkholderiales > Burkholderiaceae_C > DATILI01. The sequence continues at coordinate 59,528 of DATILI010000168.1, forward strand.
ACCCAGAACGGATTAAAAATCGGGCCGCCTCTTCCTGCCAAGAGTTGTCGGTATCGGCAGAGGTTAAATTTTCGCTTGATCCCATACGCGAGGGCATTCTTCAGTACGGCCGGATTCCGTGGCTGTATTCCGGCGTGAGGGAAACGAAGCCATCGAAACTCGACAGCGCCTGCGCCCACTTACGCGCAACTTCGTTGGTGGGAGGCACCGCCGCGGGCGTCCCCGTGACGATGTCCTTCACAGCCCAAATAACTTTCGAGCCTTCGGCACCAGCATATGGGTGGCCTTCACCTTCCGGTTGACCCAAGACGCACGGACCACGCCGACGGGCGACGGAAAGTGGGTGACACCACTGTTTCGCCCCAGAGTTACCGCCATCATCGGATTGCCAGTCTTCGCCTTGTAGGTTTTGAGCGGGGTACGGTTGTCATCGAGTAGCGCGACGATATTGGCTGCGGCAACGTCGACGTGGCCGCGAGTAATCCAAGCCATCTTGTTCTCGGCAAGGTCAGTGATGTCGCCGAGTGCGAACAATCTTTCTTGGCCGAGTACCCGTAGTTCCGGCGTCACCCGCACTTGGCCTTTGGGGTTCAGGACGTGTGCGAACTTCGGTTGCAGGTAGCCGGTGTTCGGCCGCCCACCCACGCACCACAACAACAGGTCGTACGAAATCTGCCGACCGGCAGTGGTCGTCGCCGTTCCGCCCGCAGCGAAAATTTCGCCCGGCGAGTGCTCATGGCCTTCCAATCGATCGCCAGTAATGATGGTGACCCCACGAGCCGCCAACACGGACGCAGCGTGCGCGGCCGCCTTCTCTGACGTGCCGGCCAACAGCCGGGGCCCCGCTTCGATCAGGGTGATGGCCTTGCCGGGCCAGGTTTCGCTGATCTCACCGGCAATTTCCACGCCGATGGGCCCACCGCCGACGATCAATACACGTTTCGTGGCGTTCAATCGCTCGTGGAAGCGCGCATAAAAATCCTTGCGCTCGCCGCCAGACCCCTCGACAGCACGCACCAGTTCGCTGGCGAACCGACTGCCTGTGGCGAGTACGGTGATGTCGCCCGAGATCAGTGACTGCTGTCCGCTCGACGTTTCGATCAAGCCGCCATCGGGTTGCAGTTCAACGAGTCTTGCGCGCACATGCTCGACTTCCGGCAGAGCGTCGGCAAACGACATGATCGCGCGCTCCGCGAAATCGGGCTGCACGAGGTTTCGCGGGGCGGCCATGGGTACTTCGAAATAATCGAGCGGATCGACCAAAGTCACCTTGGCCTTACCGCTCAGCCTTTTCGCGAGTTGCGCCCCGCCCACACCGCCGCCATAGATCACGATTTGAGCATCCACGTGTTTGTGTTGTTTCTGATTCACCAAAGTCTCCGTCTAGGAATAGCTAACAATTTTTTGTTGACCACCATGCGATCGTGGGAATTTGCATTCGCGGCGGTCATTGCGAGCCGCTTACATCCACTAAGAGATCAAGACTGGCGACGTGTGAGCCCGATCGATCGAAGGTGAAGCCCTCAACCTCCGAGGCCGAAACACGAAATCGCTGATGTTCAGTGTATCGCGTCGTGGACTTTTCGCGTAGTCCGGATGATTGCCATAGACCGCATCATTCAGCACATCATTGAAGAGGAGTTGTCGGGCTGATCCACATCGGCAGCCCGATGACGCCCGCGGTACGGGCGACACATGGGCCATCATTTCGACGATGTTCCCCTGCGCCGACGCCAGTGCCAGGAGCACGCCGGCCCACGCCCCGAAGGCCCGATGGAACGTGCTCGACTCGGAAAGTCCCATCACGCGTGGCAATTTCCTGGAGTCTCGGATCGCCATCAGCTGACGTTGCCGTTCTGGATAAGCGTCGCCAGTTCGTCAGCGGTGATGCCAGCTTCGAGAAGAACCTCAGCCGTGTCTGCTCCCGGTGTGGATGCCGATCGGTGTGCAGTGCATCGCTCATGACCAAACTTGAGTGCGCCGCCGAGTGATGGTGCACCGTCGTCGTTCCGCGAGACCACGCCACGATGGACGAAATGGGGATGGGCGAGAGCTTCATCGAATCGCAACACAGGGGTCACGCAGGCTTCGGAATCTTGGAAAACTTGCGCCCAGTGTTGCATTGCGCGCGCTTGGAACACCTCAGCGAGCTGCGAGCGCACGTACTGCTCGGTTTGCGGATTGCCTGTTCGGTGCAGCGGCTCAAGGTCGGGCCGGTCCAGCACCCGGCACATCGACACCCAAAATTTCCTCTCGAGCGCACCAACGGCCACATAACGCCCATCGGAAGTCCTGTAGAACGCATAGCACGCCAGTCCGCCCGTCAACGCTGTTTCCCCGAACTGCGGATTGCGTCCGTTCTGCCGTAGTAGGGCCAGCGGCAGGACCGCGTGCGCAAGCACCCCATCCGCAATCGAAACGTCTATGTGGCGGCCCGACCCCGTGCGTGCCGCATCGAAAAGGGCGGCAAGGACTCCCATAGTCGTAGTCGATGTGCCGCCCAGCAGGTCGGAGATAGGAAGGTTGCTGAGCGCTGGGCCATCAGTTCCTGCGCACTGGTCAGCGACGCCGCTGAGTGCGATGTAGTTGATGTCGTGACCTGGGAGCTGGTGCAGCGGCCCGTCCTGCCCAAAGCCACTGACGCTGCAGTACACGATTGATGGATTTACACGAACCACATCCTCATAACCCGCGCCAAGACGCGCCATCACGCCCGGTCGGAAGCCCTCTACGAGAACGTGCGCACGACTGCACAAATGAAGGAGGATGTCGCGCCCAGCAGCGGTCTTCAGGTTCAGACGGATACTGCGCTTGCCCCGATTGACAGCCGCCCTCAGTCCCGGACTTGCGTAGTCGCCGGCGCCGGTGTCTTCCACCTTGATCACGTCAGCGCCTAGGTCGGCGAGGTGCTGGGTCGCCAAGGGACCGGGAAGCAGGCGAGACAAGTCGACGACCAAGATTCCCTTTAGCGGAGGCACTTTGAAGCTGTTGTTATGGGGTACGTTTTCCATCTGGATGGACATCCTCGAATTTCGGCTACAGTCCGGAAAAATCAGTGCGCGTGGCAATTTACATGACTCCCTAGTCATAGCTGCACAACTGGCCAGTTGTTGCTGCTGATGGAATTCTCGAACCGGAACTCGCCCTCGATTGAAGTCGAAGGCGCTGGCGCAATTTGTGTCGGCGTCGGCGCCGGCGCCGAGCCGGATGGCCAAATCCCATTGGCAGCAACAGGTAGCTTTGCGCGGGCGTTTCGCCTAAGGTTTCGTTAGATTCGGTGCACCGGCTTGTGCACAGCCCTTCAAGGAGAGTTCATGGAAATCGCGGTCCTCTGCGGAAGTCTTCGCTCGGGGTCTTACAACAGGGCTCTCGCCGACTCGCTCGGCGAACTTGCGCCGGCGGACATGAACTTCGTCATTGCACCGGACATCGGCGGCCTGGCTCACTACAGCGCGGATACCCAGGCCGTCGCGATCCCGGCCGAAGTCGAGCGGCTTGGCACCTCGCTGCGCAATGCTGCTGCCGTCGTCATCGTGACGCCTGAGTACAACTACTCGATTCCGGGCGTCCTGAAGAACGCAATCGACTGGATTTCGCGCCTGCCGCAGCAACCGTTCAAGGACAAGCCGGTTCTCATCCAGTCGGTCTCCACCGGAGCGCTTGGCGGTGCACGTGCGCAATACCACCTCCGACAGGTGCTGGTTTTCCTTGAGGCGCGCGTGTTCAACCGCCCCGAGGTGATGGTATCGGCAGCCGCACTGAAGTTCGCCGCGGGCAAGCTGCAGGACGAGGCCACGCGCGAGATCGTGGGTAAGCAACTCGCATTGTTCAAGCGATTCGTCGAGAACAATTGAGTAGCCCGCCGCAGCACACTGTTTCCATCCAGCAGGTGCACGGCATCCTGCTCGGCGCACGTCATACTGGCTTGGCCATCGATCCCTTGCTCGACGACGCCGGTATTCAGAGTGCACTGCTGGAGTCGCCCCTCGCGCGTGTATCCCAGCGGCAGTACGCCAAACTTGTACTCGTCCTGCGGCGCAAGATGCGCGACGAGTTATGGGGCCTGCTTTCGTCGCCGCTTCGTCCCGGCACGTTCGGTCAGTGCATGCGCAGGGCGACCGGATGCGCTACCCTGCGCGAGGCGATGCGCGAAGCGTTTTCTTTCTACCACCTGCAGCAAGCTAGCCTTGTGCCGCGACTGAGCGTGGCGAACGGCATCGCCAAAGTTCAGATCGTCCAGCGTGGGCAGGAAGACATGCGGCTCCATTTCGGTGCGAAGGCGTTTGCGCTCTTCACATTCAATGCAGCATCGTGGCTCGTCGCAAGGCGCATACCGTTGCTCGGCGTGGACTACACCGCAGAGCAGGGAAGCGCCGACATGTCGCGCGTTTACCAGGTACCCATCCGCTACGGCCAGCCACATGTTGGCTTCGCATTCGAGGCGCGGTGGCTCACGCTACCCGTCGTGCAATCGCCGGAGAGCCTGCGCGAATTCCTTCAGCGGGCGCCGGCGAACCTGATAGTGAAGTACCGCGACAGCCGCAAGGTGAGTGACCGCGTGGGGCAGCTTTTGTGCAGGCGGATCGGCGGCGACCTGCCGACCGTTGAGGAAGTCGCGAAGTCGCTCGCGATGACGCCGCAGACACTGCGCCGCAGGTTGCGCGAGGAGGGCCGTGTGTTCCGTGCGATGAAGGACGAGATCCGCAGGGACGCTGCGGTTGAGTTCCTGACACAGACCATGCTGCCGCTCCAGGAAGTCGCCACGCGCGTCGGCTTCTTTGATCTCAGCACGTTCCATCGCGCCTTCAAGCACTGGACCGGCGTTGCACCCGGCACCTACCGTGCGGAAAGGGCACGTTGAACACGCGTTGGGCGGTTTTGCCAAGCGGAATGTCACGGGATGCGATTGGCGCGGCGGCGAACTTTGCCGACACTCCAGCGCTTCACTCACGAAAGATTCGAGATGCCCGCAACGCAGCGTCCTGTCCATGTCATCGGCGTCGGTATGATCCCTTTCACCAAGCCCGGGGCCAGCGATGCCTATCACGTGATGGGCGCGCGAGCCGCAGCGCTGGCACTGCAGGACGCAGGGGTCGACTACGCGGACGTGGAACAAGCCTATGTGGGATATGTGTATGGCGACTCCACGGCTGGGCAGGCTGCGATCTACGGCGTCGGGCTGACCGGCATCCCCGTTTTCAACGTCAACAACAACTGTGCGACCGGCTCTTCGGCGCTGTTTCTTGCGAGGCAAGCGGTCGAAAGTGGAACCTCAGAATGCGCAATTGCGCTGGGCTTCGAGCAGATGCAGCCCGGCCCACTTAAAGGAACCTTCAGCGACCGCCCCACGCCAATGGCGCAGTTCGTGGAGGTGATGACGCAGAGGCAGGGCTTCAGCACCGATGCACCTCGGGCCGCGCAGTTCTTCGGTGGCGCAGCCCGCGACTACATCCGTGAATACGGGATTCGGCCCGATACGTTTGGCCGTATCTCGGTCAAATCGCGCCAGCATGCGGCACGCAACCCACTGGCGGTGTTTAGGCAGACCACCACGCTCGAAGAGGTCATGGCGTCTCCGGCTGTCTTCGACCCCCTCACGCGGCTCCAGTGCTGCCCACCGACGTGCGGGGCGGCGGCCGCCGTGCTGTGCTCGGCGGAGTTCGCTCGCAAGTATGGGCTGCGGACCGACGTTGCCATCGTGGCGCAGGCGATGAAGTCCGACATGCCTTCGACGTTCGACACGAAGGACATGCGGAAGCTGGTGGGCTACGACATGAGCGCCGCGGCGGCCCACCAGGTCTACGAGGCGAGCGGGACGGGGCCGGAAGACCTGGATGTGGTCGAGCTGCACGACTGCTTCACGGCAAACGAGCTGATCACGTATGAGGCACTTGGCCTCACCGAACCCGGCACGGCCGAACGGTTCATCATGGACGGCGACAATACTTACGGAGGCAAGGTCGTGACCAACCCGTCTGGCGGCCTGTTGTCCAAGGGGCATCCGCTCGGTGCCACGGGACTTGCCCAGTGCGCCGAGCTCGTGTGGCAATTGCGCGGCGAAGCCGGCCATCGACAGGTCGAGGGCGCGAGGGTCGCGCTTCAACACAACTTGGGTCTCGGTGGTGTGTGTGTGGTGACGATGTACCAGGCGACGAGCGCGTGATCGACCGGCGGCACATCGGCCACAGCTTCGAACCGTTCCGCGTCGAAGTGGAGAAAAGGCGGCTGCGCTTCTTTGCCGAGGCCACGGGCGAGACCAATTTGGTGTACACCGACGAGACGATCGCAGCCGCGGCCGGCTACGGGAGCCTGCCCGTACCGCCCACCTTCCTGTATTGCCTTGAGATGGAGGGATCGCATCCAGCCGCGATTCGCGACCTGCTCGGCATCGACTACCGGAAAATCCTTCACGGCGAACAAGGGTTCAGCTACCACGCGATGGCTTTTGCGGGCGACACGCTGACGTTTTCGCAGCGCCTCCATGACATCTACGAGCGCAAGGCGGGCGCGCTGGAATTCGTCGTTCGCCATACGCGCGTTACGAACCAGCATGCGGAGCTCGTCGCCGAGCTTCGCTGTGTCACGGTCGTGAAGGTGCTCGGGAGTGTGCCAGCATGAATACGTACGGGATTGAGTGGGATCGCGTCCAGCCTGGTGAGGAGCTGCCCCCGCTGCCTCCCATCCGCGTCACGCGGCTGATGCTCGCGCTGTATTGCGGCGCCTCTGGCGATCACAACCCCGTGCATGTCGATGCGGACTTCGCGCGGGATGCCGGCATAAAGGATGTCTTCGCGCACGGCATGCTCTCTGCCGCGTGGATGGCAAGGCTGGTGACACGCTGGCTGCCGCAGGCGGCGCTCGACTCCTTCGACGTGCGCTTCCTGACGATCACGCATGTCGGGGAGCTCATCTCCTGTACCGGCCGCGTCGACAGCAAATTCGAGCAGGACGGACGCCGCCTGGTGAAGCTGCAGCTCGAGACGCGAAACGAACACGGAATGCAGAAGCTCTCTGGCACTGCGGTGGCCGAAATTCAATAGAGGACCTAAGTCATGGCAAAACTCGACGGGAAAGTTGCACTTGTATCGGGCTCGGGTCGCGGCATCGGGCGAGAGATCGCTCTAAAGCTCGCGGGCGAAGGAGCGCGCGTGGTACTGAACGACCTGGACGAGGCTCCGGCGCGGCAGACCGCGGCCGACATCCGCGCCGCAGGGGGCGCGGCCTCCACTTGCATCGGCAACGTGACGGACAGCGGCTTCGCTGACAAATTTGTGCGTACCGCCGTGGAGACCTACGGCGGGCTCGACATCATCGTCAACAACGCCGGCTACACATGGGACAGCGTGGTGCAGAAGATGACCGACGAGCAGTGGGAGAAGATTCTCGCCGTCCACCTGACGGCGCCGTTCAGGATCCTTCGGGCGGCGTCGGGTTTCATTCGAGACGCCGCCAAGAAGGAGGCGCAGGAGGGCCGCGAAGTTTTCCGCAAGGTAGTGAACATATCGTCCACATCCGGCGTCTACGGCAACGCCGGGCAGTTGAACTACGCTGCGGCCAAATCTGGCGTCAACGGACTTACCAAGGCGCTCGCGAAGGAATGGGGGCGCTACAAGGTGAACGTCAACAGCGTGGCGTTCGGCCTCATCAGGACGCGCCTGACCGAGGTCGACGCAACCGCGGGCGCCACCATCGAGATTGAGGGCCACGAGATCAAGGTCGGTGTGAATCCGCAGACCTTTCGCAACGCCGAGACGCTCATTCCCCTGGGGCGCGCCGGAACGCCAGAGGAAGCGGCGGGAGCCGTTTACCTGTTCTGCATCCCGGAGTCGGATCACGTCAGCGGCCAAGTCCTCGTGTGCGGCGGGGGTCGGCCGTGATCCGGCGTGCGCGCGTCTGGGCAAGCGAGGAGCTCGACCTCTTTCGCGAAAACGCTCGACGCTTTTTCGAGCGCGAATGCGTGCCCCATCTTGCGAAGTGGAGGGGGCAGCATTTCGCCGACCGCGACATTTGGACTCGCGCAGGAGCGGCCGGCATCTTGTGTGCGAGCATGCCCGAGGAATACGGCGGCGGCGGAGGCAATTTCCTGCATGAGGCCGTGATCTGCGAAGAGCAGACGAGTTCGCTCGCCCAGTGCTTCAGCAACAATGTCCATAGCGGGATCGTCGCGCACTACCTGCTGGCATATGGCTCCGAACCGCAGAAGCACCGCTGGCTTCCCCGCATGGCCACGGGGGAGCTGGTTGCGGCAATCGCGATGACGGAGCCGGGCGCCGGCACCGACCTGCAGCGGATCCGGACGATGGCCACGCGCGAAGGCGACGCATGGCGCATCCGCGGCAGCAAGACGTTCATCACCAACGGCCTGCATGCGGGGCTCGTTTGTGTCGCCGCGAAGACAGACCAGCAGGGCGGGGCCCGGAGCATTTCGCTCTTCATGGTCGAAACGAACGGCACTGCTGGCTTTAGGCGCGGCCCCGCGCTCGACAAGCTAGGCCAGCGCAGCCAAGACACCTGTGAGATCTTTTTCGACGACGTGCGGATCCCCGCCGACAACCTGCTCGGGGAGACAGAGGGCCGCGGCTTCGCGCAGCTGATGGAGCAGCTCCCGCGAGAGCGGTTGCTGATAGCAGTGGGCGCCGTTGCTTCTATGAGGCGGGCGCTTGACGAGACGCTGCGGTACGTTCGCGAGCGGCAGGTCTTCGGGGCCTCCCTGCTTGCTTTGCAGAACACGCGCTTCAAGCTCGCCGAGTGCGAAACGCAGTACCAGGTGACCCGCGCATTTGTCGATGAGTGCATCGCGCGGCTGCTTGCGGGTGAGCTGGACGTCGCCGCTGCGGCGATGGCGAAGTGGTGGGCGACCGATACGTGCTGCCGCGTCGTCGACGAGTGCCTACAGCTGCATGGCGGCTACGGGTTCATGAACGAGTACCCCATCGCGGTGATGTACGCCGACGTCCGGGTCGGGCGCATCTACGGTGGCGCGAACGAGGTCATGAAGGAACTCGTCGCGCGCTCCATGGAGCGGCAGTAAATGGTCGCCGCCATAAGCCGGCCTTGGCCCCAGGGTGTCTCCCGGCAGATCTGCGTGCCGCAGGTGCCGCTGACCGACTATCTCCAGACCGCCGCGAGGCGCTACCCGGACAAGCCGGCGCTGGTGTATTGCGACGCAATCACAACCTATTTTCGCCTGCATGAGCGCGTTGATGCGCTGGCCGGCTTCCTGCAAGCGCAGCTTGGCCTGCGCAAGGGTGACCGTGTGCTCCTCTCGGGACAGAACTGCCCACAGTTCGTCACGGCCTTCTACGCCATCCTTGCGGCAGGCGGTGTCGTGGTTCCGGTCAACCCCATGAGCCGCATGAAAGAGGTGCGCTTCTACGCCAGCGACAGCGGCGCGAGGCTCGCGATCCTCGCGCAGGAGCTCCTCTCCGAAATCCCCGTGGGTGGTGACGACGCGGGCTGTCTGGCCGCGGCGGTGGTCTTCCGCTACGCGGATGCCCTTCCCGGCGAAACGGGAGGCGCTGACGTGCCCGATTGGGTTGCCGCCCCCGCGTCGCCACTTGATTCGCCGGCGCTCCATGGGTTCGAGGATGCGATCCGGGCGGGGTTGGTTCCGGAGCCTGCGGGCGCCACCGTGCATGACATCGCGCTGCTGCCGTACACCTCTGGCACCACCGGTAATCCAAAGGGCTGCATGCACACGCATGCAACGCTGCTTGCAGCGGCTGTCGCGTCCAGCGTCTGGAAGCGCCTCAGCGTGGAGACGGTGTCACTCGCGGTAGCGCCGCTTTTTCACATGCTCGGTCTGCAGAACGGGATGAATATCCCCATCACGCTCGGCGCTACGTCGGTGCTGATGCCCAGGTGGAATCCGCTCGAGGCGGCGAGGCAGATCGAAAGGCACCGCGTCACTGCATGGTCGGCGCCGCCGGCGATGGTGATCGACCTGTTCTCTCGCCCGGAAGCCGCGCAATACGATCTCTCCAGCCTCTGCCTCCTGTCCGGAGGCGGCGCCGCGATGCCGGAGGCGGTGGGTGACATGCTCTCGCGGCAATACGGCATTGAATACAACGAGTCGTACGGCCTCACCGAGACCGCATCTTTCCTGATTTCGAATCCACCCAGTCGCGGCAAGAGGCAATGCCTGGGCATTGCGACCCAAGGTGTCGATGCGCGGGTTGTGGATCCCGAAACAGGACGCGAACTCGCCGCGGGCGAGACAGGGGAATTGGTTGTCGCGGGGGCCCAGGTGATGCAGGGCTATTGGCGGCATCCGGAGGCGAACATCCACGGGTTCATGGAGATCGAGGGCAGCCGCTTCCTGCGCACCGGCGACCTCGTGCTCCAGGACAACGAGGGCTACTTCTTCATGCGTGACCGTCTCAAACGCATGATCAATGCGTCCGGGTTCAAGGTCTGGCCCTCGGAAGTGGAGAACGCCATGTATGACCATCCGGCTGTTCTCGAGGCTTGCGTCATCGGCGTCCCCGACGTGAAGCGCGGTGAAACCGTGAAGGCTTTGCTCGTGCTCAAGCCCGAGCATCAAGGTTGCACGAGCGAAGAAGACGTCATCGCGTGGTGCCGCGACCACATGGCTGTCTATAAGGCGCCGCGTTTCGTCGAGTTCGTTGACTCCTTGCCGAAGTCCAGCGCTGGAAAGATCCTATGGCGCGAACTGCAGCAATTGCATTCGGTGCAACCGGCAGGTGCGAAAGGAGCGCGGGGATGATCGACAAGATTGCCGCGTCGCTGCCCGAGGCCGTCGCTGGAATCCGCGACGGCTCGACTGTGATGATAGGCGGGTTCGGCACTTCGGGCGTCCCGCTCGAGCTTGTCGGCGCGCTGATCGAACAGGGTGCCTGTGAGCTCACGGTGGTCAGCAACAGCGCGGGCAACGCCGACAACGCACTGGCTGCACTCCTGAAGACGGGCAGGGTGCGCAAGATCATCTGCAGCTTTCCGCGGCAGCCCGACAGCTGGGTGTTCGACGAGCTGTATCGCGCAGGCCGGATCGATCTCGAGCTCGTGCCGCAGGGCAGCCTGGCTGAGCGCATCCGCGCCGCGGGTGCAGGCATCGGCGGGTTCTTCACTCCAACGGGCTACGGTACCCAGCTTGCCGCCGACAGGGAGGTACGCGAGATCCGCGGCCGCATGCATGTTTTCGAAGAAGCGATCCATGGCGACATCGCCCTGGTGAAGGCGGAAGCGGGTGACCGGTGGGGCAATCTCACCTACCGCAAGGCCGCGCGCAACTTCGGGCCGATCATGGCGACGGCCGCGGCCAGGACCATCGCGAGCGTTCACGAACTCGTGCCACTTGGCGCACTCGATCCCGAAGGCATCGTCACCCCAGGCATCTTCGTCGACTGTGTCGTGAAGATCCCGCGGCTGGCGAGCTGTGCGAGTGACTCCCTTCCGAGCCGCGCAGCATGAAGCACAAGCGAAGGTCCAGGGATGAGATGGCAAGCTGCGTTGCGCGCGACATCCGCGACGGCGCCTGCGTGAACCTCGGCATAGGGATTCCGACGCTGGTCGCGAACCATATACCGGCGGGCATCGAGATCGTCCTGCAGAGCGAAAACGGAATCCTGGGCATGGGGCCACCGCCACTCGCCGATGAGGAAGACTACGACCTCACGAATGCGGGCAAGGACCCGGTTACGCTGCTGGCCGGCGGCGCGTACGTTCACCACGCTGATAGTTTCGCCATGATTCGAGGCGGCCACCTGGACGTGTCGGTTCTCGGCGCCTTCCAGGTTTCAGCGACCGGCGATCTCGCCAACTGGCACACCGGCGCGCCGGATGCGGTGCCGGGCGTGGGCGGTGCGATGGATCTCGCCGTGGGAGCCCGGCAGACATGGGTGATGATGGACTTGCTCACGCGTGAAGGCACGAGCAAGCTGGTGGAACGCTGCTCTTACCCTCTTACCGCGATCGGCTGCGTGAAGCGCGTGTACACCGATCTCGGCACTTTCGAGTGCGGATCGCAGGGCCTGCGGCTGCTCGATGTGGTGGACGGCTTGGGGCGCACGGAGCTCGAGGCGCTGGTTGGGCTCCCCATTCGCGGCTAATGCCGCGCGCAACAACTCAACGCCCGCGTATGACGCGTTTGATGGCGTTGTATCCCAGAGATTCCGAAACTCGCTGTGCGCCTTTCAGTGCAAGCGTCGCGTGGTTGCGAATGACCTTGTCTGTCAGCCTCTCCGAAGGGCCCGCTAGGCCAATGGCAGCGATGACTGTCCCCGACGCGTCGAAGATGGGAACCGCCAAACCCGAGATTCCTTCACGGTGTTCCCCTCGGTTGATCACGAACCGGTCTGCTTTAATGCGCACCAGCTCGCGGCACAAGGTAGTGGCATCGACGATTGTGCGGCTCGTGAACTTGCGCATGCGGCGCGTCGCGGCCGCCAGCGCCTTGTCGCTGGCAAAGGAAAGCAGGAGCTTGCCGGTTGCCACGCAATGCGCCGGGTATCGCTCCCCGGGTTCGCCGTGGACGTGGAGGGGAAGGCGCGATTCGATGCGGTCAACATAAGTGACGTAGCCGTTCTCGAGGATGGCGAGCAGGATAGTTTCGCCTGTGGCCTCGGAAAGGGCCTTCATCTGGATTCTGGCCTCGGCGAAAACGTCGACCCTCTGCATGATGCGCGAGGCCGAGTGCCACATCTTGAGTGTGCACTGGTAGTTGCTGCCCTCGGACTGCTTCACGTAGCCGGCGCGCATGAGGGTTTGCAGGATGCGGTGTGCGCTGCTCTTGGAAATGTGCAGGCTCGCCGCCACCTCCGTCACGCCGCAGGGATGCTCGCTTTCAGCAAGGTGGTCCAGGACGGTCAGCCCGGTCAAGAGCGTGCTGTACATGCCTCATTTTGCGGTAAGTCCCAGCTTCCTGACAATAGGCCCGTAAACAGTCACGTCGCGTCGCATCATCGTTGCCAGCTCTTCAGGGCCGATGTGTGCGGTGCTGTAGAACTTTCCGACACGCTCGATGACGTCCGGCATGGTCGAGAACGCCTTGAGTTCGTTGTTGAGGCGATCGATCACCGCCTTCGGCGTGCCGCCAGGCGCGGCGAGGCCAACGTAGGTCTCGCCCATCACCGGCATGTTGATGCCGAGCTCCGCAAACGTCGGAATGTCCGGATAGTTCGGGGAACGCTTGTGGCCGCCGATGGCAATGCCGCGAAGCTTTCCCGACTTGATTAGGTCGACGAAGCTGGTGCCCGCCACCACCTGCACTTCACCGCTCATCGCGGCCAGGTAACTTTGCGCGCCGCCCTTGTAAGGCACGTGAACCATGTTGAGTCCCAGCTCCGTCTGGAGGTAGGCAAAGCCTAGGTGCGGAAGGCTGCCGATGCCGTAGGTGCCGAAATTGATTTCCCCGCGCGGGCTCTTTGCCAGTGCAACGAAGTCGGCGAAATTGCGGATCGGAAGCGCCGGGTTGACGGCAAGCACAAAGGGGTTCCCTCGCACGATTGTGCCGATAGGTGCGAAGTCCTTGATCGGGTCATACGGCGCGGGGTGGTGCATGGCGGGCATGCTGCCTACCAAGTCGGTGTTGAACGCAATAAGCACGAGTCCGTCAGGTGCGGCGCGAGCGACGGACTGCATCGCGATCACGCCGCCCGCACCTGACTTGTTCTCGACGATCACCGCCTTGCCTAGCGTCTGCGTCCACTTCTCGGCGAGCAACCGTGCCATCGTATCGATCGTCGCGCCAGGTGGATATGGCACGACGATCTTGATCGGCCCGTTCGGGTACGAGTCGGTCTGGGCGGCTGCAGTTGCGCAGCAGATTGCGAGCATCAGCGCGGACACCATCGCGGTCAGTTTCTTTAACATCCTGTTGAACTCCTGTTGGGGTGTGGGCCGCATGATCACTCGGCCTCGATGCCTGTTGCCTTGATGAGGCGTTGCCAAGTGGCTGCCTCTACGCGTATCAGCTGGTCGTATTCCTGCGGTGTACTCGTCTGCGCCTCGATACCGAGAGCCATGGCTCTTTCGCGGAAGCGCGGGTCCGCAGCGACCTCTCGCAGCGCAGCGTTGAGCCGTTCGATCACAGGCTGCGGCGTGCCCTCCGGTGCCGAGATGCCCCACCAGGAGCCGTTGGTGAACTCGCGTGCGCCGAGGCCGGCTTCGCTGAGAGTGGGAACGTCCGGCAGCAAGAACGAACGGGCGCGGCCGGTCACCGCCAGCGCGCGCAGTTTTCCCGAATGAATATGCGCGAGAGTGGAGCTAGTTCCGAGAAAAATCATGTGCACGTGACCAGCAATCACCGCCGTGAGCGCAGGCCCGCTTCCGGTGAACGGAATGCCGGTGATCTTGGTATCGGTGGTCATCTTCAGCAGTTCGGCGAGCAGGAAGGGCTGATTGCCCGCGCCCGCGTGCGCATAAGTAAGGAAGTTGGGTCTCGCCTTCGCAAGTTGAAGCAGATCCCTGACGTTCGCGGCTTTCACCTCGGGGTTTACCACTAGGACAAGGGACTGCCGCGCCATAAGCGCGACGGGCGCCAGCTGGTTGATTGGATCCGTGCGCATGTTCTTCACGATGCTGCGGTTCACCGCGACCCAGATACCCGAGAGCAGGAGCGTCTGTCCGTCGGGCTTCGACCGGATGACGTACTCCGTGCCGATATTCCCCGCGGCACCCGGCTTGTTTTCGACGACAACCGGCACGCCGAAGATTCGCGAGAGCTCTGGCGCGAGCAGTCGCGCCAATGCATCGGCCCCCGCCCCGGGCGCGAATGGGACCACTATCTGCACCGGGCCCGCAGGGAACTTCGCCTGTGACCGGGCGAGCTGCGGGCTCAGGAGGATCGATACTGCAAGCACGGCCCACGATAGCGACCGGGTGAAAGCGCAAGTCTTCACGACACTCTTCTCCTAGAAGCGGTGGTTGATCCCGAGCTCCACGCCCGAAGATGAATCGCCTGGGCGGGTCGTGCTGCCTGCGAGGGCCTGCGAAGCAGTGCCGCCGTTGTTGATCTGGGCCGCCGTTGCGTAGAGCGTCGTGCGCTTGGAAAGCGCGTAGTTGCTGCCGAGGACAAGCTTGCGGCTACGCGGGTTGCCGGGTCCGGTTAGCTGGTACTGCGACAGCACTGCGCGGAATTCCCATGCGTTGAGCGGGACCACCGCACCCACCGTCCAGCCACGCGCGTCCGGAGCCGGGCCACGCACTGTATCCCACTGGTAGCCGGCCGACAGTTTCACCACGGGCAGCTTCAAGATGCCGAGGACACTGCGGTTGACCGTGTCGCCGGTGACGAATCGTGCGCGTTGGTAGCCGGCAGACAGGGTCACATCGGGGGTTTCATAGCCGAATCTGAAGCTGCTTCCGCTGCCGTCACTTCGGTTGGTTGCGTTGCTTGCGTTTTCCCCGAGAAAGTACGCCGCCTCACCGAACAGCCCGCCAACCCGCGGCGAGATGTAGTAGACGAGGTTCGAAGCCCTGACATAGGCCGGTCCCAGCACACTGGTTCCCTGCAGTGTTTGGCTGGCCCCGAGGCCGGTATGGAAGTACGGATCGGCGACCCCGATATTGAGGTAGGCCGGCGTGTTCGCGCGCCCCAAACGAACCTCTCCCCATGGGCCCGCCAGGCTGACCGTCGCGCGCCGGTTGAACACCAACCCCTGGCCCCCGTTGAGCGCGGTCGTCGCCGCGCCACTCGACTGGTTGTTCGTGTTGCTCGCTGCGCCGATGCCGCTGTCCGGCTGGAGGCTTGCCTCAAGCCAGAACGTGGCGCGCGCGCCGCTGCCGAGATCCTCCTCCCCGCGGAAACCGATGCGGCTGGCAAAAAGGCCGCCGCCGGTGGGATTGAGCATGACTTTATGTGACAGGCTGCCGGTCGTGTACGAAACGCTCGAGTCCACCACTCCGAAGAGCGTGACCGAGCTCTGGCAATAGGCACCCTGGCTCGCGATGGATGCGAGCACAAGGAAGGCGAACTTCTTTTGCATGTTTGTCTCCGTCTCTGTGTGATTTCGTTGATTGAAGCAGCGCGGAACCTAGATGCGTTCCTTTATCCAGCGCACGGCAAGGTCACCCGCGCGCACTTTCGGGCTAGCCAGGCCCTCAGGCATTCCCGGCGCGGCAGACAGGTAGTGCAGGCCCCACTCCACCACCGCGGCCTGCTTGTCCCTTGCACCTGATACCCGCACGACGTCCTCCAGGTCCTGCGGCGTGCAGGAGTGATCGGCGTCCGGGTAAATGAACAGGCTGGGAATCGTGACATTCCGGATCGTCTGCGCGAGCGCTGCATTCGACGACAGTCCACTCCAAGTGCTGAGCCAAGCACGCGGCGTAATGACGCGTGCGTGGCCGCCGAAGCCGAGGTTGACGCGGATCGGGTGCTCGCCGTTGTGATGGCCGAGGGGGCGCCGGTTTGGATCGATCCCGGGGTCGAGCAGCTTGGGATCCGCGCAAGTGCGATGGACCGTCATCACGCGCGCGAACATCGCGCGACGCGCGGTTGCCGTGTCCAGCAAGTCCGCGCGCGCAAATTGACGCGCCTCCCTGTAGTCATCCAGCAGGCCGCGCGCGATCGCATCGAGCCTCTTGCAACGCGCGACCTGCGCACTCCGGTATGTGGCCACCCAGTCGGCGTCGTACTGGCTCGGCTCCGGCAGGGCCCTGTATCCGTTGGCCGCGCTGAACATGTCGAGCGACTTGTCCGTGGCAATCGGGTTCCCCTCATCGACAACAGCTGGGTCGAGAAGCCGCAGGAGGATGGCACCCTCGCCGATATGCAATGCAAGTGCGATGTAGAGGTCGAACTCGGGCATCTCCTCTGTGTCAAAGCCTGTCGGCTCGCCTGCAGGGGAGGTCTTCAGCCGCGCGCCGCGCGCTTGCGAAGCCTGAGACTGGTAGTAGGCCGCGAGCGACGAACCGCCGCTGTTGCCGATGGCGATGATTCGCTCGAAGCCCTGCGCGCGCAGCCACCGCATGCCGGCTGCGAGATCAAGCAACACCTCCTCATGGGTCATGTCCGAATCGTTGTTGACATGCCGGCTCATCTGCCCCCAGACCGCGATTCCTGACTGCAGCAATGCTGGTGCAAGATACGGCCGGGTCTGGTTGGTGCGGGGATGCATGTACACAGCACAGGTACGAGTCCCGCCCGCCGGGCGGTGCAGCACGCCGACAGTTGCTGCGCCGTCGCTCGTGTGCAAGCCGATGACCTGCTGCACCGTGCCCGGCGGAAGGTCGTCTAGCGAGCTGTAGGAGTTGTTGAAATTGGGAGTCCGGCGCTCGGGATCGATAAACAGGCGGTGCTTGTTCATGTGGGCTCCCTCAGTTGCTGGCCGGCATGGAGCTCGCCGCGCGGGCCACTGGCGCCTTCGACGCATTCCATCTCCGGAGCATTTCGGTCGCCTCCGACGTCGTTGATGTGGGGTCGAGCCCGCGATTGACGCAAAGCTCCAGGCGATGGCCGTTGGGGTCGAAGAAGTAGATCGACTGCAGCGTGGAGTTCCCTTCCTTGGGACCCAGAACTTCGACGCCTACCGACTCGAGGTGGAGCTGCGCAGCGTGCAGCGCTTCGATACTGTCAACCTCAAACGCGATGTGCTGCACCCATGAAGGCGTGTTCGGGTCCATCTCTTGCTGCGGTGACTCGGGCAGTTCGAAGAACGCCAGCGAGCTGCCGTCTTCGAGGAGATGGAAGATGTGGATGAAGGGGCAATCCTTGCCGTGCGCGCGCGTTCCGACGATGGCATGCCACAGCGGCATGTGCAGCACGCGTGAATAGAAGTCCGCGGTCTCCTGCGCGTCCTTGCAGCGGTACGCGACGTGGTGGAGTTTCTTCACAAGCATTCGAAACCTTTATCGCCGCGGTGATTCGTGGCGTGCTGACAAGTCTCTTCTGCGAGCATCCTGTCGTCAATGGGGACCGGGTTCTTTGCAAATAGTGGGAAAACCACGGAGGCTCCGCACCAGCGGGCTGATCCATCAATGGCAGCGCCCTCCCGCCTCGTCAAGGTAGGATGCTTAGCCGCTTACATTTCTTGCCCAATCCGTCTTGCTTGTCGTGCGGCCGCACGCAAAAGCCGTGCAGCAGTGTCTCGACCTGCGAGGCGACGTAGCGGTCGGGGTCAATCGGATAGTCGTGTGGAATCCAGGCGCCTAGCGAATGCTTCATCATGACGAGGAACACCATTGGCGCCGTGAGGCTGAAGCTCGCGTACTCCAGGTCAGCGATGTGGAATTCGCCGCGATCGATACCGCGCTTCAGGATGTTGCAGATCAGGTCCTGGCCGGGCTTGATCACTTCCTGCTGATAGAAAGCGGCCAGTTCGGGAAAATTGCGTGCTTCGCTGAGGATGAGCTTGGTGATGCCAGACGCCTTGGTCGCTCTCACCCGAGCCCACCACACTTTCATGCAATAGCGCATCATGTCGGCCGTGGAACCGTCGGAAGTCTGGAACTCCTTGTTCCATTCGTCGGAGAGAGCCGAGATGTTCTCGCGCACCGCCGCCTTGAACAGTTCTTCTTTGCTCGGGAAATACAGGAACAGCGTGCCCTTGGACACGCCGGCGCGCGCGGCCACTTCCTCCGCCCGCGTCGCCGCAAAACCTTTTTCGACGAACAGGTCAATGGCGGCGTCGAGCAACTCGCCGGGACGCGCTTCCTTGCGGCGCTTGCGCTTGGCTTGTACGTCTTCGGTTTTGGTGCCAATGATCTTGGAGAGTGGCATGACAATAGCAATGACTAACTGGTATCAATAAATCCAGGGGCGCCGCAGGCGATCGGCCGACTGGAACCGATCGACCGTCGCACCGTCACGCAACGTGAGCGCGATTTCGTCCAGCCCGTCGAGCAACTGCGTGCGGCGCAGGGGTTCGACATGGAAGTGGTAGCGAGCCGCGTTCGGAGCGATCACGACCTGCTGCTCAAGATCCACCGTCGTCATGCACGGCGCGGTGGACTCCACCGCCGCGGCCAGCTCCATCACGGACTCCGCCGGAAGGATCACCGGCAACACGCCGTTTTGGAAGCAGTTGCCGAAGAAGATGTCGCCGAAGCTTGGCGCGATCACACATCGAATGCCTGCGCCTTGCAATGCCCATACCGCGTGTTCGCGGGAACTGCCGCAACCGAAATTCGGGCCCGCCAGCAGGATCTTCGCCCCACGGTAGACCGGCATGTTCAGCACGAACTCGGGCTCCTCACCGCCATCGCTGCGGAACCGCCAGGCTTCGAACGCGTAGCGCCCCAGTTCCGATCGGGGCAAAGCGGCGCGATTGATGCGGATGATCACGTCCGTATTGATGTTGGGCCGCAGCAGGACTGCAGCCTGCGCTGAAACAATTTTGAACTTCTCCATGAGATTAGGTTCCTGCCCGTACGTCCGTGATGCAGCCCGCGATGGCAGCGGCCGCCGCCATCGCCGGGCTGGCCAGGTGGGTTCGCGCCTGGGGCCCTTGCCGGCCCACGAAGTTGCGGTTGGATGTGGACATGCTTCGCTGCTTCGCGCCGACCGTCTCCCCGTTAAACGCGAGACACATGGAGCATCCCGGCTCGCGCCATTCGAAGCCTGCTTCGAGGAAAATGCGGTGCAACCCCATGGCCTGCGCGTCGCGCTTCACGGTTTCTGAACCCGGGACGATCCAGGCCTTCACGGTAGGCGCCACCTTTCGGCCGCGAATGACCTGCGCCGCCTCCTGCAGGTCGGACAGCCGGCCGTTGGTGCAAGAGCCTATGAACACGACGTCGATCGGTGTTCCCGCGATGCGCTGCCCTGGCTGCAGCCCCATGTAGTCGAGTGCGGCCTGCATGGCCAGCCGGCGCTTGGCATCCGGCTCGACAGAGGGGTCGGGCACCGTTTCGCCGATGCCGATCACGTCCTGCGGGCTCGTTCCCCAGGTGACCTGCGGCTCGACGTGCGAAACATCCAGAATCACTTCACGATCGAATGCGGCACCGTCGTCACTCGGAAGGAGCCGCCAGGCCGCAATGGCCTCGTCCCACGACTTTCCCTTCGGCGCGAACGGGCGGCCCGCCAAGTATTCGAAGGTCGCGTCGTCGGGCGCGATCATGCCGCATTTGGCGCCGAGCTCGATGGAGAGATTGCAGACGGTCAGGCGCCCTTCGATCGGAAGCGCGCGGATCGCCTCGCCGGCGTACTCGACGGCGTATCCGGTTCCTGCCGCCGCGCCGATCGAACCGATCAGATGAAGCGCCATGTCCTTCGCCGTAACGCCGAATGCCGGGCGGCCGTCGAACCGCACGCGCATCTTCTTCGGCCGCCGCTGCACAAGCGTCTGGGTCGCCAGCACATGCTCCATCTCGCTGGTGCCAATGCCGAACGCCAGCGCACCCATGGCGCCGTGCGTGCAAGTGTGGCTGTCTGTACAAACAATGGTGGATCCTGGCAGGCTCAAGCCGAGTTCGGGGCCAATGACATGCACAATACCTTGCTCGGGCTCGCCGAGGTCGAACAAGCGGATGCCCGCACCACGCGTGAGCACGCGGAAATCGCTGAGCAGTTGCTGCCCGATCGGAATGGTATCGAGCCTGCCGGGCGTCGTCGAAACGCCGTGGTCGGGTGTGGCGATGGTCAGTTCCGGGTTGCGGACCCTGAGACCGCGCGCCTTCAGCTGGCGCAGTCCCTCGCCGCCCCCGCCGTCGTGGAGCAGGTGCCTGTCGACATGCAAGAGCACGGCGTCCGATCCCCGGTCCGCCACGACATGGCTATCCCACACCTTGTCGAACAGCGCCTTGGGTTTTACAGTGGCTAGGGCTCCGCCTGGAACAGAAGAGTTCGGATTTGTCATGTGCTCGCCCTGATCCTCAGCTGCTCGATCCCCCCGAGCGCGCGCGCGGCAAACCCGGAAATGATCTGAGGCAGCGCCGGGTGCTCCTGCGCGCGTGCCGTGGCGACGCAGTCGACGACTGTCACCCCGTCTCGATGGCCCTGCCTGAGTTGGAGAACCACGCGCAGGTCCTGCAGCGGCATGACTCCACCGCCCACGATGCTGTAACCAATCAGCATGGCCACGGGCTCGAACCGGTCGAAGCGCTCGCAGACCCAGCGGCCGTCCGGGTACGTCAGGGTCCGCCGTGCCCCAATGCCCCGGCCCTCCACGGTGCACTTGACCTCCGGGATCCAGCGGTCCACCCGTTCGAAGTCGCCGGCGATGTCCCAGGCACGATCGGCGGGCGCGGCGATCTCGTGGGCGATGCGCAGCAGCAGCATCGTCGGCGCCTGTTCCTGCGTAGGCGCGTCAGGTTTCATGGCGCGGCTCCCGGGCCCCTTTCAAGGCCGTCGCCCACCATTGCAGATCGTCAAGCATGGCCGCGGCGGCGCTGACGAGGTGCGGAAATTCATCGAAAGCCTTGCCTTGCTGTAGCACGCCGACGTACTCGGGCATGTTGATGTGGACTGCCCTCGCAAGGGGTACCATCTGCAGCCCCGCCGCCGTGAGGCGCAACTGCTGCACTGCACGCGCGGCCCCGACACCCCCGTAGCCCACGAAAGCCGCCGGCTTGCGATTGAATTCCTTGTAGGCGTAGTCCAGCGCATTCTTGAGAACGGCCGGCACGCCATGGTTGTACTCCGCCGTGACGAAGATGAAACCGTCGCATGTGGCCAGTTTAGCGGCCCAGCGCAGCGCCACTTCGTTGTTCGGCGGCGCCGCAGCCGGCGCGGTGACCTCGTCGAAGAACGGCAGCGGGTAATTGCGCAAATCGACGATTTCGAAACCGAGGTCCGGGCGTTGCGTGCCGAGGGCATGCAGCCATGTTGCGGGCCGGTCGCCGAAGCGGCCCTGGCGGGTGGAGCCGATGATGATTGCGATTTGGGGACGTGTCATGGGGGAAACATCAGTGGGGAGTCGATGCGAACTGGACGAACCAGTCGAGGGATTCGGGGTTAGCCATGGCATCGCGGCTGGCGATGGATGCCGCCGGCGCGCCCATGAGGATTTTTCGCACGGGAACCTCCATCTTTTTGCCCGTGAGCGTGTACGGAATCTGAGGCACTTCGAGCATGCAGTTTGGAACCGGGAAAGCGCCACGGACTCGAGCGCCGGCTTGACGCTTTCCAGCGCGCCGCCGCCGTCGCACGGAATCACCGCCCCGTGATGCCGGACGTGCCGCCGAAGACCGGCACATGTTGCCCGCAAAGGTCCAGATCCAGCTGCATTACCGGCCCTTCCTCGCGTCCGGCGCGTAACCGATGGACGCCGTCCAGCTCTTTTCGTAGCCGGCAATATCAGCGGCCGCGGCGTCCTCGTGCACGGAAAGCGGATTGCGCGTATCGATCATCACGAAGGTGCTTTCGAGAGGGATCGGCTCCGTCGCGTCCTTCACGGCGAAGGCGCCGGGATGCGGACCGTGCGTGACGCCGGCGGGATGGAAGGTGAGCATGCCCTCCTTGAACGCCGTGACCCGGTGCGGGGTCTTGCTTCCCTCGTGCAGGAACATAACTTCATCGAAATCCACGTTGTCGTGGAAAGGGGGTAGCTTGCCAGCTTCGGGGTCGGTCTCGCCCGGCTTCGGCACAAAGGTGCACACGACGAACCGGTCACTCACGAAGGTGGAGTTGGCGGAGGGAGCCAGGTGGATGCGGTGACTCATCACCGGCCGGATGTCCGCAACGTTGAGCCGGATCGGGTAGAGGTCGCCCTTCCACGCCTCGGCGTCGAGGGGGTTGTACGGATACGTGATGCACCCGACCTTGCCGCCGCGCTTCACATGAATCGCCCACGGTTTATCGCGCTGCTGCGACTTGAACGCTTCGTCGATCGAGGGAACGCCGAACACACCTGGGTCGAAGGGCGCGTAGCGCCCCAGGTTAGCGGCGTTGTCGGGGCGCGAGAAGCTTCCGCCTGTCGCTTCGATCATCAGCATCTGCGTTGCCTGCGCAGGCTCGAGGCGCCACGAGCAGCCGCGGGGAATGACGAAGTAATCGCCTTCGCGCAATTCGATGTGGCCGAAATCGCAGTAAATGTCGCCACCGCCGCGATGGACGAAGAGCAGGTCGTCGCCATCCGCATTGCGCACCAGGTGGTTCATGGGTTGCTGGGTGCGCCAGAACCGGATCCGGGTATCGGCGTTGTGCAGGAGCACCGCGGCTTGCCACGGCGATTCGACGGGGTCAGTCAGCCGGTCAACGTCGAAAAGGTGGGGACGAAGTTCCTGATCGATGTCCGAAAAGGCGGTAGGCGGGTTACGGTGATAGAACTCTACGGCAGCGCCGGAGAATCCCTCGCGACTCAACTCGCGCTCCCATAACTCCTTAGGGACGGCGACGCCAGCCTGACGCGGGGCTACTCCCTCGACGCGGGGGACGGCGAAATTCCAGTTGCGTGCCATTGATTTTTCTCCTTTTCCTTGTGGACCGGCTCTTACCGGCGTGCGAGCCCCAACTGGGACTGAATCCATTGCACCGCGGCCTCTCCGGCGCGTTGCTTGGGCGAAGCGAGATCCTTCGGCATGCCGGGCGTCGGCGTGAGATAGTGGGTAGACCACTCCACGACGTGCAGCGTCTTGGACTCAGCGCCCGCAGCCTCCAGCACGGCTTTTGCGTCCCCTTCGGGCGTCGCGATGTCGCCGTCGGGCCAGAGCAGCAGAGTCGGCACGCGGACCTCGCGGATGGTTTCCAGCAGCTCCGCTTTCGACGACAGGCCGCTCCATGTGCTCAGCCATGCGCGAGGTGTCAGCACGCGGGCGAGGCCGTGGAGGCCGAGGTTCGCGCGGATCGGGTGCTCCCCGCCGATGATGCCGATCGGACGCCGGTTCGGCTCGATGGAAAGGTCGAGGTCCGCCGGATTGGCCCAGGTCCTGTGCACGACCATCAGCCGCGCATACATGGCCCTACGTGCGAGCGGCGAATCGAGCCGCTGCGGGTCTGCGGCCTGCCGCGCCTCATGGTAGTCGGCGAGCACGCTCTGCGCCACCTTGTCGAGGTGGCGGCAGCGCTCGATCTGGGCCTTTCGATACGCTGCAAGCCACTGAGGGTCGTACGCGCTTTCCTCCGGCAGGTCACGGTAGCCGTTGCGGCGGTCGTACATGTCCAGCGCCGGGTCAGTCGCGACCGGGTCGTGTTCGTCGATAACCGCGGGGTCTAGCCCTCTCAACAGGACGGTACCCTCACCCAGGTGCAGGGCCAGCGCGACGTACAGATCGAAGGGCGGCATCTCCTCTTGTTCGAAGCCGGTGAGCTCTCCCGCGGGCGAAAGCTTCTGCCGTTTCGAGGGCTCTTGCGAAGCTTGAGACTGGTAGTACGCCGCAAGCGACGAGCCACCGCTGTTGCCGATCGCGACGATGGTCTCGAATCCCTGAGCACGAAGCCATCGCATGCCCGCAGCGTAATCGAGCAGGACTTCCTCGTGCGTCATGTCGATGTCGTTGTTAACGTAGCGGCTCATCTGCCCCCATACCGCGATGCCCGAATTCAGCAGCGCGGGCGCGAGATAGGGCCGCGTTTGGTTGGTCCTCGGGTGCATGTACATCGCGCAGAGGCGCGAACCGCCCGCTGGCCGGTGCAGGACGCCTACGCTCGCCGCGCCGTCGGAGGCCGTGATGCCGATGACCTCTTGCGTGGTCCCGGCCGGCAACTCGTCCCGGGTGAGATAGCTGTTGTGGAAGTTCGGCAACCGACGTTCAGGGTCGACGAAGAGTCTGTAGCGCGACATGTTTTTCGGCCTTTTCTGGACCGCGCGGGGAGTACTCCGCGCGACGTGTTTGTGAGGCTTCTAATATGTCATGCTTACATAACAATCACATCGGGGTTAACCCGCAAAACTCTAGTTACGATGCCCTCTTCCTTCCTTTGTCACATAATGTCCTGTATGCAGGATGTCAAAAGAAAACACAAAGCCGCAGTCTCCAGCCCGGCAGCGCGGGCCGAAGACGGCAGGCAAGAGCTGCACCGCAGCTTCGGTGGGCTTCTTCACCACCAGGTGGCCTCGGTCATTCGCGACGGCATCATGAAGGAACGGTTTCCTGTCGGGCATATGCTGCCGCCGGAGATGGAACTGTGCGAGCAATTCTCGGTTTCACGGATCACGATCCGGCGTGCGATGCAGACGCTGCTGGAAGACGGCCTGATCCAACGGCGCAGAGGCTTGGGGACTTTCGTCCGATCCTCGAAGCCTGTCACCACGATGGCCCTGAAGGCATCGATTCCCAATCACCAGTCGGCGGCCGCAGCACTGGCTGCCCTCACCGAGGTTGAGGTGACCTCTTTCGGCTTCGTCGCGCCCTCGGAAGAAGTGCAGGCGGCCCTTCGCGTGGGGCCTTCGACGCACGTGCTGCGCGTCGAAAGGATGCGCAGCAACGCGCAAATCCCGGTCGTGCAAACCGCGGTCTATCTTCCGGAAAGAATCGGGAGGCGCTTTTCGGCCCATGACTTCGCCAGCTGTAGCCTCCAGTCGCTCATGGCGCGCGAGAAGCAGGCGTACGGCCGCATTGAACTGCACTGCACAGCGATGCTGACCGACCCCGTCACCGCGAAATCGTTTGGCATCCTGATCGGCTCGCCGCTGATCGGGCTCAAGCGGCTGTCATTCGACAAGACGGGAAAGCCGATCGAATACCTCACCGGCGTCGCTCCGCCGGACCGGTACGACATCCGGGTGTCGTACGAAGGTGGAGGCGAACTCAGCCTGTAGCGGTGTGCAGACCCCGGGCCACCTGTTTTGCGCGGGGTTGCAGCAGAAAGTGGGAGAGCGCCGGAATCAGGATCACCGCTCCCACCATGTTCCACAGGAACATGAATGCCAGCAGAATTCCCATATCGGCCTGGAACTTGATCGGAGAAGCGGCCCAGGTGATCACGCCCGCTGCGAGCGTGAAGCCGATCAGGACGACGACCCTCCCCGTGAACTTGAGCGCATGCCCGTAGGCTTCGCGTAGGCTCATGCCGGCGCGTTGCATGGCCAGTTGGACGGACAGCAGATACAGCGCGTAGTCGACGCCGATGCCGACGCCGAGCGCGATGGCGGGCAGCGTGGCGACCTTCACTCCCATTCCGAGGACGACCATCAGCGCCTCACACAGGAGCGAGGTTAGGGCCAGGGGCACCACGGCCACGGTCACGGCGCGCCAGCTGCGGAAGGTGATGAAACACAGCACGATCACGGCGGCATACACCAGGAACAGCATTTCATGCCAGGCCTTTCGCACCACGATGTTCGTGGCCGCCTCGATGCCGGCCGAGCCGGCCGCGAGCAGGAACTGGCGGTCGCTGGCAGCATGGGCGGACGCGAAGGCTTCGCTCACTTGCACGACGCGGTCGAGCGTTTCGGCGCGGTGGTCGGACAGGTACGCAATCACCGGCATGAGGGAGCAATCCGTGTTGAACAGCTCCGGGTTGTTCACGCTCGCCTGTTGCGCTGCATAGTTCAGCACGTCCTGGCTTCGTGAGATGGTGAGCCATTTCGGGCTTCCCTCGTTGCTCCCTGCGGTGATGCGGCGAACCGCATCGGTCAGTGCCACGGTGGCTTGCACGCCAGGAACTTGCTGAAGCTCCCAGGCGAGCCTGTCCGCCTCGATGAGGGTCCGGTAATGCAGGCATCCCTCCTTCCCCGTCTTCACCATGACGGCGAACGTGTCGCTGGACAGTGAGTAGTGGGCAGTGATATAGGTATTCGACTTGTTGTAATCAGAGTCCGGACGCAGCTCGGGGGCGCCGGGGTCAAGATCGCCGATCCGCAGGTTCAGGCTGACGAGATAGGCCAGCACCGCGAGCATCGCCGCCACGGCCACCGCCCCTGACGCCCAACGGCGCTCGACGAAGCGGTTCGGCCACGCCCATGCGCGGCCCAGCAGACCCGCAGTTGGCGCGGCCGTCTCCATGCGCAGCGCGCGCTCGGCGCCTGCCTGGCTGACACCGACATAGGAGAGCAGCACTGGCAGCAAAATGAGGTTCGTGATCACCAGCACGGCGACGCCGATGCTCGCAGTGAGCGCGAGGTCGCGGATGACCGGAATGTCGATGGCCATCAGGACCGCGAAGCCCACGGCATCGGCCCCCAGCGCGGTGATCCCTGCGAGGAACAGCCGCCGGAACGTATTTCGAGCGGCTGCAAGACGGTGCTGGCCGCGACCCACGTCCTGCATGATCCCATTCATCTTCTGGGCACCGTGCGACACGCCGATTCCAAACACGAGAAATGGCACGAGGATGGAATACGGGTCCAGCTCGAAATCCAATCCCGCGACCGCGCCCAGTTGCCACAGCACCGCGATGAGTGAACAGCCGATCACAAGAATCGTTGAACGGATGCAGCGCGTGTAGCCGTAGATGAAGGCGGCGGCAATGCATGCCGCGAGTCCGAAGTACGCCGTGACCTGCACGAGGCCGTTGATGAGATCCCCGACCAGCTTGGCAAATCCGATGACGTGCATGCGCACGGCAGGCGGCTGTCCGGCGGCAGGATGCTCGTAACGGTTGCGAAGCTTGTCGATGTGGTCGGAGAGGTCGCGGTAGTCCAGCCGCTTAGCGGTGGTGGGATCCTTGTCGAGCAGCGGAACAACCACCATGCTGGAGCGAAAATCGGCCCCTACAAGGTTGCCGATCAACCCGGACCGAGCGATGTTGGCCCTTAGCTGTTCCGTGGCTTTTGCGGATCCGTCGAAGTTGTCCGGCATCACCGGACCGCCGCGGAATCCTTCTTCGGTCACTTCCGACCAGCGCACCCCCGGAGCCCAGAGCGATTTCAGCCAGGCCCGGTCTACGCCCGGCGTGAGAAAAAGTTCATCGTGCAGGCTTCGCAGCGCCGCCACATAAGCCGGATCGTAGATGTCGCCGCGCGGGTTCTCGACGACGATCCGCAGCGAACTCCCCAACCCGCGCAGGTCGGCACTGTTGGCGAGATAATTCTGGATGTAGGGATGGCTGCGGGGAATCATCTTCTCGAAGCTCGCGTTCAGCCTCAGCTTTTGGCTGGCGATGGCCGCGAACAGCAGCGTGAGCAATGCGCAGATGACGAGGAGCGCCCCGCGGTGATTGAAGACGAGCCGTTCCAGGCGGGAGCCGGACCCTGGATCGAACCGTTCAATGGGTTGCTGGAACAGGTCGCCTGCGGCGATCCCGGAGGAACACGTTGACATTGAATAACCTTTGGCTGCGCTTTAGCGCAGCGGCTGGACACGAAGGCCTCGTGGACCTCCGATCACCACGGAATCACCGCCAGCCGAGACGAGCGCGGCGGCAGGCAGCATCTGCTGCGGGGCAGCGAGGGTGAACGTGGCGCCGCCGTCGCGGCTTGTGAGCAGATGGCCTGCCTGGCTTGCCACCAGCAGGGCCCCATCGGACGCCACCGTGCTCGCCGTCAAGCCGACCTGGATGCTCGAGGGAATGGGCTGCCACGTCTGGCCGCCGTCTACCGAACGAAGCAAGCTGCCGCGCAGCCCGTGCACGACGACCGCGTCCTTGTTCCCGACGATGCCGAACAGGGTCCCCTCGTAAGGGACATTGAGCTTTCGGAACCGCTGGGTTTGCGAATCCAGTCTGAGGGCAAGACCTTGCTCGCCGACGACGTACACGTCGGCGCCGACTCCCCGCACCGAGTAGAGATGCAGCTCCTTTGGGTTGTCTACGGCGTGGATCCAGGGCTCCCACGTAGCGCCACCGTCGGAAGTACGCAGGATCAGCCCGAAGGCCCCGACGATGAACCCGTTGGATGCGTCGGCGAACCACACATCGAGCAAGGGATTATTGCCCCCGTTGGCGGCAATATGCCTAACCTGGTCGGCCACCGCTGGGTTGGCGAGCGGCCGCGCGGCATAGTAGCGCGCCACAAGTTGTGCGACCTGGTCGCCGTCGAGCTGGCGCTGCCATGTTGCGCCACGGTCGGCAGTCTTGAGGACAATGCCATCGTGGCCAACGGCCCAGCCCACGTCCGGCGCCGCAAACGATACCGCGACGAGATCGGAGCTGACCGGCACGTCCGCCTGCTGCCAATGCTCCCCTCGACGATCGGAATAGAGAATGTGTCCCCGCTGCCCGACCGCGACGACACGCGTTCCAGCAAGCGCAAGTCCGTTGAACAGGCCGCGTCCGGCGAGCGGACTCTTCACGGCCGGCGTGTCGGTCACATCCCGCCATGCGGTACCCGCCGACGTGGCACCTATTGCCAGCGCGACGAGCAGGGACGCCGCAACGAACGCGGTCAGGAGTTTGCGCGATGACACGGCTCTGCTTCGCCCTTCCCGATCAGCGTACGCCAGTGCCGGCGAGCGCGTCCGCGGTCCACTCGCGTTCCGACAGCGGCTTGGCATAGGTCAAGCCACCGGTTTCGGCCGCATAGCCGCCGACGGTGTATACGCCAGTAGCGAGATCGTACGCGCCCCACACACCATCAGCCGGAGCGGGTTGGTCATAGCTCGGCGCCTGGAGGGCGAAACCCGCGCGATAGATCTTTCCACGTGCGTCGAATTCATCGGACAGCACCGCGCCCCAGGAGTCCTCATTGATGTAGAACCTGCGCTTGCTGTAGACATGGCGCTTCCCCTCGCGAAGCGTGGCCTCGACGACCCAGACGCGGTGCAGCTCCCAGCGCAGAACGTCGGGGTTCAGGTGGTTCGGCTTGAACAGGTCGTCCTGCCTGGTCTGATACACCGCGGCGTAGGCGTTGTACGGCACGAACATCTCCTTTTTGCCGAGAAGCTTGAAGTTGAAACGGTCCATGGAGCCGTTGAAGACGAAGGTGTCGTCGAACGTCGTGGCGCCCGCGGTACCCGGGTTAGGCGTGTCGTGGGCGTAGTCGGGCGCGAGCCTGACGCGGCGCTGCCCGGGCAGGTAGCCCCATCCGCGTCTGTCCTGCGCACCCGAATTGAGCGGGTCGACCAGCAGCAACGCTTCGCCGGCACGCCGTGCAGGCCCGCTGTAGCGGACGCGGGTGCGGGAATAGACGTCGCTCACCCTTTCCGTGTCCCAGTAAGGATAGTCGAGCTCCGCGATGCCTTCGGAGGCGACCGTTGCCCGACCGCTCGCATCGACGTTCACGTTGCGGTACTTGGACACCACCATGCGCCCGTTGAAGTGCAGAAGATGGTTCCACATGACCTCGTAGCCGTCCTTCGGGATCGGGAAAGGAATGGCCGCGTGCGCACCGGTGATCGAGCGGCCTTCGTTCGTGGTCTTCGCTTTGCCGGCGTTCTTGACGGTATTGTCCGTGACGAATTTTGGGTACGCGACCGTGCGATGCGTCGGGTACACGTCGATCCGGTAGCTAGGGTACTTCTGCAGCAGCGACTGAGATCCCTCGCTCAGTTGGGCAGCGTACTGCGCCATGTTCTTCGCGTCAATCGAGAACTTAGGCTTCTCATCGGCGAAGGGATTGGGCCGGATCCCGCTTCCCTGCTTGAATCCGGCCGGGGGCTTGGTGAGCCCACCCGTATAGGCAGGGATCGTGCCCTCCCTGTTGCCGGACTTCTCGGCGCCGGTTTCCGTCAGCGAGGTGCCGAGCTGCCGGACTTCTTCGGGGGTAACGGCCGCGTGCCCGAGCGTTGCTCCGAGGACAACCGCCGCCGCGAGGGCTTTAATAAAATGCTGCATGGCTGGCTCCGATTAGAAAGTGGTCTTGAACGTCAGGCTCACGAACCCGCGGTCGCCGAGCAGGGCCGACGTGCCGTTCTGGGTCGCAACGGTGGTGCCGGCCGCATTCGTGCGGTAGCGGCCGAAGCTGTCCACGAACTTCAGGTCGAAGCGGTACTTCTGGAAAACGTCAGCGCCCACGCCGATGCTGTAGCTTCCGCTCGCCTGGTTGCCGGCCACGGTCGTCGCCGCGTTGCCGTAGAGGCCTCGCGAATACGTGATGGGAAGTGACAGGTCGACGCCGGGAAACACCTGGAACCAGGTAGGGCTGAAGCTGGCACCGAAGCCGACGAAGTTTCGCGTCACGCAGCCGTCCCACTTGTCGCGGCCGACGCAGGGTGCAAACCCGATGGCATTGAACAGCCTCGCGCCGCTGCGAACCTTCGTCCAATGCGACCAGGTCAACTCAGTCGCCCAGCTTGCGGTGTCCCATAGACCCGTCCTGCCAATCACGCCCACCGCGTTCACGAGCGCGTGGGCGGTGTCGCCGCGCGGGCCCGACGTTTCCCCCTCTGCTGGCCGCCCTGGCGCGATTCCGAGAGTCTGGCTCGTCAATGGCGTGTTGCGCCGGTACGAGAGTTCCGCGCCGGCGCTGACGCCACCCACGTTCTTGGCCAGGCTGAGACCAAAGAGCTGGATTTTGTCCGCGTAGATGAGGTTGTAGACGCTGTTGTTTGGCGCAGCCTGCGTCAGGAACACTTGCGGGAGCTTGTCCGCGAAGTCGCGATAGTAGGCGCCGACCGTCCCGTCGAGCCATGCAGGGCTCCAGCGAGCCGCAACACCCCACTCGCCATGCTGCTTCGGTTCGAGCCCACCGCCATTGCGGACGAAGCCAAGCGCGGCGGACAGGAACTGGCGATTCGGACCATTGAACAGGAGGTCCACGGGCCCGAGATAGGTGCCGCCCTCGGGATAGCGGAACGACTCCCACTCGAGAAGGTACTGTGCGGAAACGGACAAGGTATCGCTCAGCTGGGCCTGCGCCGAGATCTGGTTGAGTGGCCGGAAAATCTCCTTGGCCTCGACGCCCGGTGTCGCGGAGCCCTTCTGGAGATCCAGCGGATTCTGCGCGTACGCGACGCTATGCAGGTTGCCGCCCAGAAACAGGGATTCGCCCCAGTAGAGCGTGTGCCGGCCGAGCTTCGCTTGCACCGGCACGTCGCCGATGTCGAAGCCGCCGAACACGAACGCGTCCAGCACCTCGCCGGAAGCCCCCCGGTAGAACCGCTTCGTATAGTCGCTGTACTCGTTGTTGGGATAGCTCGCCAGCGCGGCAAGGGCCGGATTGCTTTTGCCGCGGCTGCCGTATGCCGCGTCCGCCCAGCCGGCAGCACTGACGCGCAAACCGTACTTCTTCCGGTAGGTGACGTCGAACTCCGTCAGGAGGTCCAACCGCTTCGCGACCGCATCGCCGCGATCGAAGCTGTAGTCACCTTCATCGGACAACGCGCTGTTCCCGATCCGGTCATCGCGCTTTTCTACCCGCACGCCGTAGTTCAAGCGCACGGTATTGTCCAGCCGGACCGACAGGTCGGGGTTGTCTGTTTGAAGCTCCACCGCATGGGCGGGCGCCACGCAGGCCAGCGTGACTGCCGTGGCGACGAGCGCTGCGGCCGACGCACACGGCGTGGCGTTCCATTTGTTCTGAATCACATCATCTCCTTGCGCCACACACTGCGCCCCCTTCGGGGCCGCCAGGCTGAAATTTCGGTTGCAGACCACTCCCCGTTTGCCTCTATGACTGCTTGGGCATTTGACATGTACTCATGATGTCATATATACATAACTTTTAGGATCGGGGAAACCCGTATGCGCGCCACGGAGTGCAAAGCGGCACGCCGGCAAGCCGGCCACTTCAGCAGCCGCCTGCGCTCCAGCGGCCTGGCGGGCCGGGCGCCGTTGGCTTTCGGCGAGCGGTCCTTCGGCACGTAGTGTGGAGCGCCCATCGCAAGCACGGCCATGGCGGCCAGCGCGCACATGCCGGCGCAGACAAGCAGCGCCACTTGATAGCCGCCCGTCCGGTCGAAACTGTACGCAAGCGCAAGCGGCCCGAGCACGGAGGCGAAGGCGAAGGCGAAGGCGAAGGCGAAGGCGAAGGCGAAGGCGAAGGCGAAGGCGAAGGCGAAGGCGAAGGCGAAGGCGAAGGCGAAGGCGAAGGCGAAGGCGAAGGCGAAGGCGAAGGCGATCAGCATGGACGACACGCCGTAGATCATGCCGATGTGGCGGATTCTAAGGCCCGCCTGGCGGCAAAACGGAGATTGTCCGCTTCGCCCCCCCGACGCCAGACCCATGCAAGCACTTGCCACGAACGGCGCCACCCCACCCCATCCGCTCCCCAACCAGGAGCAGGCCGGGCTTCCGAAAACCTGAGTCCGCGTCCAGCCGTTATTGGCTTGATGAGGGCGGGCATCGTATAGAAGAAGAGAGGCGCGACGCGAGTCCCAGCCCGAGACGCTGAGGCGGCAATGATGGCGTAGCGGTGTCCCGGCAAGACCATGGGAACTCGCGACGGGTGTGGAGCAGAGTCGCGCCAGAGCCCCTTTATTTGACATGCCTGCATAATGTTCTGATACCATGACATTTATGCGGGGAAAAACCCGCTGCAGTCGCCGCCGTGGTTCGCGCGGCCGACGCATGTCTGGTAGCCCGGACCACTCTGAACCGCTTCATTCGAGGAGATGACATTGGCACACAAACGACTGCTCCTGCTGCCGGGAGACGGCGTCGGACCCGAGATCTTTCACGCGATGGCGCCGGTCATCGCCTGGGCGCAGGCCTCGCATCCCGGGCTGGAAATCGAAAGGGCCCTCGCGGGCTACAGCTCGTACCGCGAGTCGGGAACCACCCTTACAGGACCCGTTCTGCAACACGCTCTGCAAGCCGATGCCGTGCTGTTCGGATCGGAAGACACCGAAGCGTTTTCCTCGATGCTTCCGGCGGACCGGCCCCCAGCCGCGCTGCGGGAGCTGCGGCTGAGCATGAAGGTGTTCGCCAATCTGCGGCCGATCCGCATCGCGCCGGGCCTCCTGGAGCACTCGCCGCTCAAGCGCGAAGTCGTCGAAGGCGCCGATCTCGTCATCGTGCGGGAGCTGCTGGGCGGCCTGTATTTCGGCACGCCTCGCGGCGTGGAGGCCCTGGCCGATGGCCGCCGCCGCGGCATCGACACCCTGGCGTACTTCTCCGATCAGATCGAACGCGTGGCCCGCGCAGCATTCGAGCTCGCGCGCACCCGGCGTGCAAAGCTGTGCTCCGTGGACAAGGCCAATGTGTTGGCGACCGGCGCACTCTGGCGCGACATCGTCAGCACGATCGGGCGGAACGAGTACCCCGATGTTGCGCTCAGCCACATGTACGTGGACAACTGCGCGATGCAACTCGTGCGAGAGCCGACGCAGTTCGACGTGGTCGTTACGGAGAATACCTTCGGGGACATCCTGTCCGACTGCGCGGCAATGATCTCGGGCTCCATCGGCATGCTGCCCTCCGCGTCCCTCTCGGGCTTCGACACTGAGGGCCGGCGGCGCGGTCTCTACGAGCCGATCCACGGCTCCGCGCCAGACATTGCCGGCAAGAACCTGGCGAATCCCATCGGCACCGTGCTCAGCCTCGCCATGGCGCTGGAGCATTCGCTGGACGCGCCGGACCTCGCTGCAACGCTGCAGCGCACCGTGGACGACGTCCTGCAAAGCGGCCACCGGACCCGCGATCTCGGTGGTGACGGCAGCGTCGGCACACGGGAGATGGCGCAGGCCATCGCCGATCGGCTCGGCTCCGGGCGTTAGGTCATGGCTGAAACAAAACAGGAAGGCACGGCCTTGCGCGTGCAGGACTTGGTCGCCCGCTACGACGTCAACGAGCAGGAGGTTCTCCTTAGCGGATCTCAGGCCCTCGTGCGTGTGCTGCTGGCCCAGAGGGAATTGGACAAGCGGGCGGGCCTGAACACGGGCGGGTACGTGTCGGGATACCGCGGCTCGCCTCTGGGGGGCCTCGACATGGGGCTGTGGAAGGCCGCAAAACAACTCGAGGCCTGCGGCATCGTTTTCCAGCCCGGCCTCAACGAGGAACTCGCAGCTTCGGCAGTGGGCGGAACCCAGCAGCTCGATGCCTATGGCCCGGCGCGCGTGGAGGGTGTATTCGGGATGTGGTACGGCAAGGGCCCTGGCGTCGACCGCGCGGGTGATGCCCTCAAGCACGCGAACGTCGCGGGCACGCATCCTCGCGGAGGGGTGTTGGCCGTGTTCGGGGATGACCACCCGGGCAAGTCCTCTACCGTCGCCCACCACAGCGAGCAGGCCATGGCCGCGAACGCCATCCCGGTGCTGTATCCGTCCAACGTGCAGGACATCGCCCGATTCGGGCTGCTCGGTTATGCCATGTCGCGCTATAGCGGCTCCTGGGTCGCCATGAAGCTGGTCAACGAGACCGCCGAACAGACGGCGGTCGTGAACCTGGCGGTCGACGAGTTCCGCCCCGAGTTGCCGGCCACGGAAGGTCTCCTGCCGCCGGAAGGCGTCCATTTCCGCGGGGTGTACGCCCCCCTGCGGGACGAAGAAATCGTCAACCAGCACCGGCTACCGCTGGTGGCCCGGTTCGCACGCGCGAACTGCCTGGACTCAATCGCACTCGGTGCTGAAGGCCCCTTGGGCATCGTCACCGCGGGCAAGGCCTATGAGGACGTGCGCCAAGCGTTGCGAATGCTTGGCATCGACGATGCGCGCGCACGTGCGCTGGGACTGGCCGTCTACAAGGTCGGCTTGGTGTGGCCCCTTGAACCGGTAGGACTCAGGGCGTTTGCCTCGCGTCGCCAGGAGCTATTCTTCGTGGAGGAGAAGGCAGCATTCATGGAGCCCCAGGCGGCCGCGCTGCTCTACAACCAAGTGGAGCGTCCGGCAATCACCGGCAAAAGCGACGTCGAATGCCGGCCGTTGCTGCCTTCGGAGAAGTCGTTGGAACCCGTTGACATCGCCTTCACCCTGGCGGCGAGACTGGAGGCTCTGGGCCTGGCGGACGCGGAGTTGGCCGAGCGGGTTCGCGGCCTGCGCTCGTATCGAAGCGCCCTGCTGCCGGTCCTTGCGGTCAGCGAGCGGCGGATGCCCTACTTCTGCTCCGGCTGCCCGCACAACACTTCAACGAAGCTACCTGAAGGAAGCCACGCGATTGCCGGCATCGGTTGCCATGGCATGGCGATGTGGGCAAAGCCCGGGACGCATCTGAGCGCGCAGATGGGGGGCGAGGGATTAAATTGGGCCGGACTTCACGCGTTCAGCAACACCCGCCATGTGTTCCAGAACCTCGGCGACGGCACGTACTTCCACTCCGGTTCGCTTGCCATCCGCGCAGCGGTCGCGAGCGGTGCCAACATCACCTACAAGATTCTGTTCAACGATGCGGTTGCGATGACCGGCGGCCAACCCATCGACGGCCAGTTGAGTGTCGTGCAGCTGGCACATCAGGTGCTCGCCGAAGGCGCTTCGCGCGTCGTGGTCCTGACTGAGGATCCTCTGCGGTACGCTAAGCCCAACAGCCTGCCTCCAGGCGTGGATCTCTTCGAGCGCGGAATGCTGGATCGCGTCCAGAAGGAACTGCGCGATCATCGAGGCTGTACGGTTCTGATTTACGACCAGACCTGTGCCGCCGAGAAGCGGCGTCGGCGCAAGAAGGGCGCTTACCCCGACCCGGACCAGCGCATGTTTATCCATCCGGATGTTTGTGAAGGCTGCGGGGACTGCTCGGCCAAGTCCGGATGCGTCAGCATCGAACCGCTTCAGACGCCACTAGGCCGCAAAAGGGCCATCAACCAGTCCAGCTGCAACAAGGATTACAGCTGTGTCCAGGGCTTCTGCCCGTCCTTCGTCACCGTTCGCGGTGCGCGGCAGCGGCGCGCACCGCAATTCGATATCCCGGCTGCGACGCTCCGCAGGCTGCCTCCTGCACCCATCGCAGTCATTCCAGAGAACAACTATTCCGTACTGATGGCGGGCATCGGCGGCACCGGCGTCGTGACCGTCAGCGCGGTGCTGGCGATGGCAGCGCACCTCGAATACAAGGCAGCTTCGACGTACGACATGACCGGCCTCTCCCAGAAGAACGGTGCCGTTTTCAGCCACCTGCGGGTCGCTGCGCATCCACAAGACATTCACTCCCCGCGCGTCGGACAGGGCGAGGCATCGCTGGTGATGGGATTTGATCTTGTGGCTGCCTTGAGCGATGAATCGTTCCGCACGATCGGCCGGGGCACGGCTTTCATCGGCAACCGGCGCGTGCAGGAAACCGCGGCCTTCGTCGCCGACCGCGATGCACGCATCGACGGCGACGTCCTTGTCCGCAAGATCGCACAAAGGGTGGACGACACGCAGACTGGGTTGGTGGATGCGGCAGGGCTCGCCCAAGCGCTATTTGGCGACGCCGTGGCCGTGAACATGCTGCTTCTCGGAGTCGCCGCCCAGCGCGGATGGCTGCCGGTCGGCACCGCCGCGATCGAGCGGGCGATCGAGCTGAATGGCGTACAGGTCGACCTGAACAAACGCGCGTTCCTCACCGGGCGCGTATGGGTGTTCGACCCCACGTGCCTGGCGGCGGCCGCAGCACCGACACCACTCGAAGCGGCGCGCCTTCCGCTCGACGAGCTGGTGGCGCAGCGCTCAGCCCTTCTGGAGGACTACCAGAACGCCACCTATGCGGATCGATATCGACGCTTGGTGCAGCGTGTCGGCGATGCCGAACAGGCGGCACTGCCCGGAAGCAACACGCTGGCGCGTGCGGTGGCTGAGAACTTCTCGAAGCTGATGGCCTACAAGGATGAGTACGAGGTCGCGCGGCTCTACAGTCGCCCACAGTTCATGAAGATGCTGCACGCGGAGTTCGAAGGCGATCTCCGCGTTTCCTTCAACCTTTCCCCACCGCTGTTCGCGGGCCGCGACCCCGGGACTGGCCTGCCGCGCAAGCGCGAATATGGCGGCTGGATGCTTCGAATGATGGCGGTCCTTGCCCGCCTGAAAGGGCTGCGTGGCACGCGCCTCGATCTCTTCGGCTACATGGCCGAACGCCGCGCGGAGCGCGCTCTCGTCGCGGAGTACGAGGAGACGCTCACGCGGATCGCCGGGCAATTGCGGCCGGACAACCACGCCCAGGCCGTGGCGTTGGCATCTCTCCCCCAGGACGTGCGAGGCTTCGGCCATGTCAAGCAGGCTGCGATGGCGACGGCAGCTGCCAGGAGAAGCGCGCTGCTTGCCGAGTTCGACGCAGCCCAGCTTGCTTCATACACGGGATCGTCAATCCGCGTATGAACATATCCCGGCCAGTGCACGGGATTGCACCAAGGCGGCGGCTGCAATTCGCTATCCGCGTCATGAAGTGAAGTCATCAAAGGAGCATCATATGAACTCGGCAAAGATTGGCATCGTCATGGCTATCACTCCCAAGGGCCGGTTCGGCGAAAAACCGGCGGCGTGGATGGGTCGAGTCTTCGCCATTGTCTTTTCAGCCGCGTTTGTCGCAAGTGCGCCGGGTGTGATGCAGGAAGCCATGGCCGAACCGATTGCTGCGGTCATGACTTATGAAGGAGGCGCAAACACGCAGCGGTCTTCCAGCTTCGCCGCTGGGGCCAAAGCCTATTTCGCAAGAATCAACGCGCAAGGCGGCGTTCACGGCAGACCCTTGCATGTCGTGCTGGCAGAGTTTCCCGGGGACGTGAGCAAGCACGCAGAGATCCTGCGGGCTACCGCGAGGAACACCGGCGCGGTTGCCTTGCTGGGGTGCGCCAGTGACGATGTGTGCCAGATGTCGGCCCAAGTCGCGGCTGATCTGAAAGTCCCGCTGGTTGGCCCGTTGTCGGGATCCAGTGCGCTCGCCAGACAGAAAAACGCCTTCGTGTTCAGGATTCGCCCGGGCTACGCGCGGGAAGCCTCAGCAATCGCCGCCCAGCTAACCTCGCTGGCCTGCACGAATGTCGTCCTGGTGACGGATGCCCTCGATCAGCAAGAGTCGACCTCGGTGATCGCCCAAGCATTGGGTCAACGAGGCATTAAGGTAGATCTGGTGCGCGTGAGCACGGCTTCGAAGAGTGAGATCGCGGCAATGATGAAGAAGCTGGGAAGCGGCGGATACCACGCAGCGGTGCTCAACATGAACGTCAAATCCATCGAGAGCATTGTGGACGCAGGCATGTCGGAAAGAGAAGAGTGGCCGCGAGTGCTGATCACTTTGGCGAACGGCAGCCTTCAGCCCCTCATGACGTATTTCAAGGGACGGGTAGTCGGCTTCTCGCAAGTGGTGCCCAATCCCGAGATTCTTACCTACCAGTTGTCGCGCGATCTTGAACTGGACGCCGGCAAGTACGGCAGTACGTTGTCTTTTTCGTTCGATGGCATGGAGGGTTATCTGGCGGCCCGTCTTCTTGTGGAGGGTTTGCGCCGCACAGGCTCCAAGTTCACGCCAGAGCGCCTTGCGGAAACCCTAGCCTCGCAAGATTCCTGGGAGATCGGTGGATTTCGACTGAGTTTCGTACCGGGCCGTGATTCCGGATCCGACTGGGTCGACGTCGGTCTGCGTTCCCGCTCAGGGACCTTGGTTCGATAGCAGCGCCAGGGATCGGCGCGGGCCTCGCGCGCGTTCGGTGACAGGAAATCAAGCGCCTAACGCAGCCGCACGTTGTTGTAGAAGGTTTGACGCAATACGACCTGGTGGCCAAGCGCTACGTGGCCTCCGCCCTTGCCAATGAAGAATCGGCCTGGAAGTTCAACCGGACCATGAAGGCTCGTGACTTCACACCGGGCGCCTTGCGTCGGATGGGCGATTGAGGCTGACGCGCTGCCGGGAGATCCAGCGCGCTCCATGCGCGCGGACTTCAGCCAATTGCCGCAAGCATTGGCGTGATGTTGCTGCGTATGCTCGCAGGCATCAGTAACTCCGTCCCGATGCATCTATGACCACGCTCAAAGACAAGACCCTGTTCATCACCGGTGCCAGCCGCGGCATCGGCAAGGCCATCGCGCTGCGCGCCGCGCGCGACGGCGCCAACATCGTCGTGGCCGCCAAGACGGCGGTCGCCGATCCGCGCCTGCCCGGCACGATCCACAGCGCGGCCGAGGAGATCCGGGCCGCGGGCGGCCAGGCCTTGCCCCTGGTGGTCGACGTGCGCGAGGAAGACCAGGTGCGGCAGGCGGTGGCCGCGGCTGTCGAGCGCTTCGGCGGCATCGACATCCTCGTCAACAACGCCAGCGCCATCAACCTGTCGGGCGTGGGCGAACTGCCCATGAAGCGCTACGACCTGATGATGGGCATCAACGTGCGCGGCAGCTACCTGTGCGCGCAGGCCTGCCTGCCGCACCTGCTGAAGTCGGCCAATCCGCACATCCTGACGCTGTCGCCGCCGATAGACCTGAACCCGAAGTGGTTCAAGCAGTACGCCGCGTACACCACCTCGAAGTTCGCAATGAGCATGATCAGCCTGGGTCTGTCCGAAGAGTTGCGCGAACACGGCGTAGCCGCCAATGCATTGTGGCCGCGTACCCTCATCGGCACCAGTGCGCTGAGCATTGCCACCCCCGGTCTGGCGGAGAGGGCACGCACGCCGGCAATCATGGCCGACGCCGCCTGGCACATCCTGACGACGCCGAGCCGCGAGCGCACCGGCGCCTTCCTGCTGGACGAGCAGGTGCTGCGCGCCGCCGGTGTGGTCGATTTCTCAGGCTATCTCGTCACGCCGGGCGTCGAGCCGCTCATCGACCTCTTCGTCGAGCCTTGAACCATTTCTGGATCTGATCTGAAGGGCAGCGACAACGCTGCCCTGCTGGGCGCCAGGCTCGTCAGCTTTGCGCGGTTTGCAAGCTCGGGCGCTCGCCCTGCACGCGCAGCCCCAGACGCTCGAACAAGGCGCGGTCGCGCTGAGCCTGCGGGTTGGACGTGGTGAGCAGCCTATCCCCATAGAAGATGGAGTTGGCGCCGGCCAGGAAACACAGCGCCTGCAGTGCCTCGTTCATCTGTTCACGGCCAGCCGACAGCCGTACCATCGTACGCGGCATGGTGATGCGCGCGACCGCGATCGTGCGCACGAACTCGAAGGGGTCGATCGCGTCGGCCTTCTCCAGGGGCGTACCTTCCACCGCCACCAGGTTGTTGATGGGGACCGACTCGGGATACGGGTCAAGATTGGCCAGTTGGGCAATGAGCCCGGCGCGCTGCGTGCGACTCTCTCCCAGGCCGACGATGCCGCCGCAGCAGACCTTCATGCCCGCGTCCCGCACATGCCCCAGTGTGTCGAGCCGGTCCTGGTAGGTGCGCGTGCTGATGATCTGGCCATAGAACTCAGGTGCGCTATCGAGGTTGTGGTTGTAGTAATCCAGCCCCGCATCCTTCAACTCGTGGGCCTGCCCGGCGTCGAGCATGCCCAGCGTCATGCAGGTTTCCAGGCCCAGTGCCCGGACCTCTCGCACCATCTCGACCACCCTCTCCATATCCCGCTGCTTCGGGCTGCGCCAGGCCGCGCCCATGCAGAAGCGCGTGGCCCCTTGGGCCTTGGCAGCCAGCGCGGCTTCGACGACCTTGTCAACGCCCATGAGCTTGGTCGCCTCAACGCCTGTGTCGAAATGCGCCGACTGCGGGCAGTAACCGCAATCTTCGGAACAGCCGCCGGTCTTGATGGACAGCAGTGTGGAAAGCTGCACCTCGCAGGCATCGAAATGATCTCGGTGCACCTTTTGTGCGCGGAACATCAGGTCCATAAAGGGCAATGCGAATAGCGCTTCGACCTCGGCCACAGGCCAACGGGCTGCGCCGTCGCCGAGCGGGGTCATGCTCGCCCGTAGGGT
The DNA here is from genome assembly GCA_035476635.1 of Burkholderiaceae bacterium. Taxonomy (GTDB): domain Bacteria; phylum Pseudomonadota; class Gammaproteobacteria; order Burkholderiales; family Burkholderiaceae_C; genus DATILI01. The sequence continues at coordinate 100,868 of DATILI010000168.1, forward strand.
CGACAGGGGGATGGTGACCGTTGTCATGAGTTGGGTTTCCTAATGAGAATGCCGGAGGTTGGGCTGCAGTTGTGGCGTGAAAAGCCTTCAGCCTATCGGGGGCACGCTGCTCTGTCTTGCGGCGACTGGCTGGAGTGTCGCCGTCACCGAGGCATTGCTAGAGCCGCTGTCGGATCGCTAGCACCTACCCGGGAGTGAGTTCACTGTCTGATCTTTAATGGTCGATCAGCTCGAGGCGGCGCGAACCGGACAGAATGTCGCTAGGCCGAAGTCCATAGATATGTTTGATCGAATGGCTGAAGTGCGTCGAGTCCGGGTACCCCGCGTCAAGCGCGACCTCGGTCAGATTGGAGCCACCTTTGACCAACTGCGGCAACACGCCGCGCGCGCGTTTCCAGGCCTGGAAGCGGCGAAACGGCGTGCCGGTTTCGGACTTGAACAGATGCAGGAATCGAGAAAAAGAAAGATTGACTTCACGGGCGCACTCCTCGGCCCCATAGCGGGCTTCCGGTTGGCTGCGGATGCGCTCCACGATGTGCGCGATTCTTGGATCCAGTAGCTTGCGCCCGAGCGAACCACCGTAGAGAGCCTCTTCCAGGGCGGGGCCAAACAATTCGTCACTCGACGCACCTTCGCTGGACCCGGTCCCCGACGTACGCACGCGACTAGCCAGTATCGGCAGGCCGTTAGAACGACGCATACCCTCCTGCCTGCACGGCAGCAGGGAAAGATCAACGCTCTCGGGTTCAGTCAAGACGACAGCGATGGACTTGTCAGGCGAGGCAATTTGATGCGGAACGTACGGGCGCACTGCTGCCACGCCGTGCTTTTGCCACGCCCCGTCCATATAGCGCAGCAGGAACGGCCGGCCACGCGACACGTAGACTGTGTATGCGCCCAGTTCACGCCATGACGGCTTGCCCAGCAAACCGACGTAAAAAGCCCTGTCGGCGTCCATCGCAAGAAATCCTGCGCGCTCGACCTCGAGATGCTCAAGATTCGTCTTTTCGGACGATGACGATACATTTTTTTGGTACATGGGCAGAACGCGCTAGGCGCTATGGAGTGTTTGGCAGCGTAGATATTTTAATTCGGCTGGCCGCACGAACATAGGAATTTCCCATCGCAAGACATGGGCGGCTTCTTGCCACTCAGCCAGCTGGCACAAGACCCCACACGCCTGCGTCGGTATGGTGCGACTGGTAATTAACCGCATACGCCCAACTCCACATAGCGACCCATGCTGAAAGACCGCGACATCTCCTTTTTGCTGTACGAATTGCTCGACACCGAGGCCTTGCTCAAGCGCGAGCGCTACGCCGACCACTCGCGCGAAGTCTTCGATGCCACCATAGCAACCGCCCGCGATATCGCGGAAAAATACCTGCTAAACCACTATCAGAAGGGCGATGCCAACGAACCGACCTTTGACGGCGAACGGGTGCGCCTTATCCCCGAGACCAAGGTCGCCTGGGACGTGATGCGCGATGCGGGTTTTTTGAAGACACGCGGGGATGCGAGCGAAGGGGGCCTGCAGCTTCCCGAAGTCATCGTGCGCGCGTCTATGGGTCATTTCCTCGCCGCCAACGGCGGCAGCTGTGCCTATTACTTCCTGACGCTGGGCGTCATCGAGTTGATTCGCAGTTTCGGAACACCCGACCAGAAGCAACGCTTTCTGGGCCGGCTGATGGACGGCGACTTCAGCGGCACCATGGCGCTCACCGAGCCCGCGCAAGGCTCGGCGCTGGCCGACATCCGCACGCGCGCCGAGCCCCAGGCCGACGGCACCTACCGGGTGTTCGGGCAGAAGATGTTCATAAGCGCAGGCGACCACGATCTCACCGACAACATCGTGCACATGGTGCTGGCCAAGGTGAAGGGTTCCGCACCGGGCGTCAAGGGCATCTCGCTGTTCATCGTGCCCAAGTACCTGGTCAACGACGATGGCTCGCTCGGCGCACGCAACGACGTGGCCCTGGCCGGCCTGCTGCACAAGATGGGAACGCGCAACTCGACCTCCACGGCGCTCAACTTCGGGGAGAAGGATGGCGCGATCGCCTACCTGGTGGGCGAAGAAGGCAAGGGCCTGGCCTGCATGTTTCAGATGATGAACGAAGCGCGCATTGGCGTCGGCCTGGGCGCTACCGCTGGAGCCAGCGTCGGGCTGCAGCACTCCCTGGCCTATGCGCGTCAGCGCCCGCAGGGGCGCCAGCCGTCCAACCGGGATCCGGCGTCTCCCCAGGTGCTGTTGGTCGAGCACGCCGACGTGCGCCGCATGCTGCTGGCGCAGAAGGCCTATGTGGAGGGCGCGCTGGCGCTGTGTTTCTACGCCAGTTCCCTGTTCGAGGACGAGCACACCCATCCCGATCCCGAGCAGCGCCAGCGCGCCGGTGCGCTGCTGTCGCTGCTGACCCCGATGGTCAAGTCCTGGCCCTCCAAATACGGCTGCCAGTCGAACGACCTGGCGATCCAGGTGCTGGGCGGCTCGGGCTACATGCGCGAGTTTCCGGTCGAGCAGCTCTACCGCGACCAGCGCCTGAACCCCATTCACGAGGGTACCGAAGGCATCCACGGCCTGGACCTGCTGGGCCGCAAGGTGGGCGCCGATGGCGGCGCGGCGCTGGCGTTGCTGCGCGAACAAGTGCTGGCCGTGGCGGAAGAGGCCGCCGGTGCACCGGCCCTGGCCGATCTCGCCGTTCAGGTGAAGGACAGCTTCGAACAGCTCATGACCACCACCCAGGCACTGATGCCGGTGGTGGCCCGCGACCCCAGCCGCGGCCTGGCCAACGCCACGCTGTACCTCGATTGCTTCGGCCGCGTGCTGGTGGCCTGGCTGTGGTTGTGGCAGGCCCTGGTAGCTGAGCGCCGCATGGCGGCGGCCCAACACGAAGACGACCTCAACTACTACCAGGGCAAGCTGCAGGCCGCGCGCTATTACATCGAGTGGGAATTGCCGATGACAGTGCCTGCCCACAAGCTCCTGCGCGAAGTCAACCCCGTGCCTTTCGACATGCGCGACGCATGGTTCTGATCACGGCCTAAGCAACATCAACGGCCGCTGTAACGCGGTGCGCGCTTTTTGCTGCGCGTCCGCAACTGGTCCGATGTGACTTCTCAATGGCCAAAATTTCTCCGTACCCACGCCTGAACGACATCGAAATATGCCTGAGCGTTGAAACCGAGATTCAGCATGTGCCCGGCGCCCGGTAAGACGTAACCTTCAACGGACGGAACATTCGGGCCCAGATGTGGCGCTTCCTTGGCGACCAGCGCATCGGAATACTGACAGACGCCCTCGCCGCAGAAGCCCCTGTCAACCGCACCCATCACCATCAGCACCGGGACCCGGATGTCGAGTGGCTGGTTGGGGAAGAGCAGGAGGCTGGCGCCTTCCGCCGCCGTGGTGGTCTCCTTCCACTGCTCGTCGAGCGCCACGACCTCGGGATCGGCCGGCGCGGGCGTGTAAAGGAGCTCGTAGCGGACGCCAGGCCGGGTTGTCAGGTAGCCAGGATCGTAGCTGAGCAAGCCAAACTTCGGATCCAGCGTGACGGGCCACGCGTTGGTTGCATCGGTGAGGGTCACCGTCGGATAGTGGGTCATGCCAGTGATGACGACGCCATCGACGTCCTTGTACCGCGACGCCGCCAGTTCGGCGGTCACGCTTCCAAAGGAGTGACCGACGAGCACGACCTTGCTGAATGCCGGCCGCACACCGTTCGGGCGAGCGATGGCGGCGCCGGACCGCAGCGCCGCTACGAGCTGATGAACTACCCACGCGTTGGCGTTCCCGTCAACCCATGCGCTTAGCGGATGGCTGCTCTTGCCAATCCCGATGCGGTCGATCGACAGCGTCGCATATCCGGCCTTGGTCGCGGCCGCCACATAGTTGTAGATCAGCGAACTCGAATTCCGGGGGTCGGGAAAATCCCAGTACCGGTTGTTGTACGTGGCGCCGTGCAGCAGCAGTTGGACGACCGAGGGGTTGGCGTTGGTCGGCATACAGAGCTTCACAAAGATCGACTGATTCTTCGCGCCCCCTTCCTGCAGCGACACCGAAACCCGGCTTTCATGACACGCGTCCGGCGGAGCTGCCTCAGCCCTCTGTAGGCTTCCGCCCAGGCGCGCCGCCTCCTCGGCCGTCAGCGCCGCCAAGGCCACGTTCGAACCCGCGCCCAGGCACAGGGCGGCACTCAGTGCCCACCAGGTCAAGCGCTTGATTCCACCAGATGATTTGCTGTTCATGTGTATGTCTCCTTACGCGTCACAGGCTCGGGCCATGCTTTGCTGCTCTCGGGCGGCGCGCTGGCCGACGCCGAGCGCTTGACCACTCGATTCGTGGCTGGCAACGTTAGTCCAGCGTCACGCCGACTTTGCGGACGACCGCCCCATAGCGCGCTTGTTCGCGGCTGAAGGTCGACACTGCGGCTTCCGGCGTGGTGGGATTGATGATGTTCTCTTGTTCTGCCATCGCCTTCTTCACCTCGTGCGAAGTCCACGCAGTGACGATGGCCTCGTTTAGGCGCTTGACTTCTGTCGGAGCGAGCTTGGCCGGTCCGATTGCGGCGAGCCAGCCGCCCACATTGACGTTGATTCCTTGCTCCTGTAGCGTCGGAATGTTCGCCAAGGAGGGCACCCTTGTTGCGCCAGTCGCCGCCACCGCCCGCAAGGTCCTGGCCTTGAGGTGCGCCTGTACAGCAGGAACCGCGAGTACCCCGAAATCGACCTGGCCCCCTATCAAATCGGTAATCATCTGTCCGGCGCCCTTGTAAGGGATGTGGCGAGCCTTCAGTCCCGCCCCGTCGACGAACATTTCGGCGGCGAGGTGAAGGATGGTGCCGTTGCCGGATGAGCCGAAGTTGTAGTGGTCCGGTTTGGCCTTGATCAACTCCACCATTTCCTTGGCGTTGTTGACCGGTAGCCTTTGGGGATTGACCACAAGCAAGAACGGCGTCTCACCGACGATCGTGATCGGCGTGATGTCCTTTAGGCTGTCGTACGGCATCTTCTTGTAGACGGCCGGATTGACGGAGTGGTTGTTGGAGACGAACGCAATCGTGTTGCCGTCCGGCGCCGCCTTGACCAACTGCTGCGTGCCCACGATCCCACCGGAGCCGGGCAGGTTCTCCACTATGACAGGGCGGCCCAGCGCCTTGCTCATCGCGTTCTGAGCGGACCGGACCACAACGTCCTGAGCGGAGCCGGCACTTGCTGGAACGATGATCCGCAAAGGAGCGTTGCTCCCCTGGGCACCGGCCATGGTGGGATGGGCGCAGAGGATCGCCGTGGCAGCGAGGCCGCCAATTAAGGCGCGACGATTCGTGGTTTGCATGTTTGTCTCCTCCACGCCTCAATTCAGGTGCATCAGCGCGCGCGCTTCGGCTGGGCTGGCGACTTCGCGACCAACGTCGCGGGCGTAGCGAGCCAATTGAGCGATCAACTCCGCGTTGGAGCGGGCGCGACTTCCGTCAGGCAGGTAGAAGGTATCTTCCAGGCCCGAGCGCAAGAATCCGCCCAGTTCGGCCGTGCGGCGATGCAGCGGCCAGATTTCTTCGCGGCCAATGGCGGTCACCTGCCAGTTGGCCGGATTTCGCTTGAGTTTGAGCAGGATGGGCAGCAGATCCGGGTCCGTGGGCATGCCCGATGCCACACCCATCACGAAGTTGTATTCGAGCGGCCCACTGTACATGCCTGCCTCGACGAACATGGCCACGCAGCGCGCGATACCGACGTCGAAACATTCGAATTCGGGTAACGTGCCGGCTTCCTTCATTACGTCAATGAACTGCTGGACCTTGGATACCGGGTTGTCGAACATCATCGGCTTCCACGCCCAGCTGCCATCCGACTTGGTCTTCAGGTAGTTCAGCGAGCCGGCATTGCAGGCGCCGATTTCGGGTTTCGTGTCGCGGATACAGGACAGGGCGCCTTCGATGTCAGCGCCCACCACACCGGTGGAATGATTGATCAACACACCCGGGCAAGCCTCGCGAATGGCTTGCTGCACCTCCGCCGACAGCTTGCTGTCCCAGCTCGGCAGATGCCCCTGGCCCGGGGTTTGCTGGCGCAAGTGGATGTGCATCACCGAGGCGCCGGCGTCGTACGCAGCCTTTGCCTCGGCGGCCATCTGAGCCGGCGTCACCGGGACGGGATGCTGTACCGGGTCCGTGAGAACCCCGGTCAATGCGCAGGTAATAACTACCTTATCACTCATGTTTTTCTCCTGTAAACGGGATCGCAAGGACGCGATCCTCTTGGCTCAAGCGTAGAAACAAAGCACGTGCCGCGTCTTGCGGCAAGTAGCCCGTATGCACAACAACGGCCCACAACTGCGTGGGCAAAGTAAATCGCTTCATACTTGATGACTCCTCGCTGAAGAAACAAACGCCGGGGTTGTCTCGGCCAGCTCCGGCCGGCCATAGCGCGGACGCCCCAGGGCCAGCGACGCCATGGCGGCGCACAAGCACAGGCCCGCGAAGACGACCAGCATGGTTGAATAGCTGCCGCTGCGGTCGAATGCCAGCCCGAGCAGCACCGGCCCGACCACCGCGCCGAGGGCGTAGAAGGCCACCACCACACCGTAGATCTGGCCATAGGCGCGCATGCCAAAGTAGCGCCGGCAGGCAAAGGGCAGGATGTCGCCCTCCGCACCCGAGGCCACGCCCATGCAGAAGGCGGCCAGAAAGGGAACGAAGCCGCCTGTGCCGCTCCACAGCATCACGATGCCGGCACCGCCGGCCACGAAGGCCACAGCGGCGATGCCCGTGACCGGCAGGCGATCGAGCAGGATGCCAGTGAAAAATCGAGCGCTCAGCACCGACACCCCCATCAAGGCGCCGGCGGTGGCGGCGTCGGTCATGGCGTAGCCCCGGTCACTCATCAGCGATACCAGGTGCACCGCCGTGCCGGCGACGGCCAGCGAGACCATGAAGGCGCTGCCCGACAGCAGCCAAAGCACCCGCGTACGCAGCGCCTCGCCCAGGCTCATGCCCGGCAGCTCGATGGCAGCTGCCGCCTGCGCCTGGGCGCCCAGCGCGCGGCGCGGCTCGTGCACGCAGAACACGGCGTTGACCGCACCGACAGCCGCCAACGCGGCCAGCCCCACGAATGCCTCGCGCCAGCCCATGCTTTCAGACCAGCGTGCCGCCAGCACCGGCATCGCCACGTAGCCCAGCCCCATGCCGAGCATGGCGACTCCCATGGCAGTGCCCAGTCGCGCATCGTACCGTTTGGCCAGCACGGTCATGTAAGTCAGAGGCGTTGTGCCGATGGCGGCGATGCCCAGCACCGCTGCGGCCGCCAGGTACAGGGCCATCGAGCCTTGCAGGCGCGAGAAGGCAAACAACGTGGCGGCAAACAGCGTGGTCGACACGATCACAACAGGTCGAACGCCAAAGCGGTCCACCAGGCGCCCGACCAGCGGCGTGCCCAGCGCCAGAAACAGCGTCGCCACGGCGATGCCGGAGGCCGCCTCGGTGCGGCTCCAGCCATAGGCCGCGGCCATGGGTTTGAGCAGCGTGGGCAGCGTGCTCAGGAACATCGGCCCAAAGCTCAGGCCCAGGCCCACGGCGCAGGCCAAGACGGCGAAAAATCGGTTGTTCATGGAGGGTCCTTGGAAATCAAACGCCGCCGAAGCCGGCAGACCAGCCCTTGGGCAGCGTGGCCCCGAAAGCGATGATCCCGGCGCGGCCTTTCAAGGCTGCGCCGGGATAGGTGGACGGACGGACGAACTCGCCGTTCTCGGTGAACAGGGCGGCGGCCCGCTCGAAATCGCGTTGGTCGAAATAGCGCGTCGCCTGCAGCGACAGCTGCTGGCAAACCCAGCCGACATGGCTCTCGGCAGCAGCCGGCGTCATCGCCCGCTCCATACCGGCTTGCGCTTTTCCTGGAAAGCGGTGACACCTTCGCGGGCGTCTTCGGTCTGGCCGACCAGCGCGATCTGGCCCTCCATGAAGGCGATAGCCTGATCGAAAGACATGGCGGCGATCGCCCGCATGGCGTACTTGCCACGCCGGATCGCCGCGGGCGACTTGTCGGTCAATCGGGCCAGCAGCGCATCGACAGCGGCGTCGAACTCACCTGCCGGGGCCACGCGATTGAGCAAGCCATGCGCCAGCGCCGCTTGCGCGCTGAAAGGCTCGCCCGTCAGGCACCATTCGCGCACCATGCGCTGAGGCACCAGGTCTTTCAGCAAGCTGAGCACCTGCATCGGGAACACGCCCACCTTCACCTCGGGCAGGCCGAAGCTGGCGGTCTCGGCGGCCACCGCCAGGTCGCCCATGCACAGCAAGCCCATGCCGCCGGCCATGCAAGCCCCGTTGACCCGCACCAGGCACGGCAGCGTGGCATCTGCGGCCACGCGCAGCATGTCGGCATAGCCCACGCGGGGCTGGGCGAAGTCCATCTGAAAACCGCGGCCGGACTGTAGATCGGCCCCGGCGCAGAAGGCCTTGTCGCCCGCACCGGTGAGCACGATGGCCCGCACTTCGGGCAGCGCATGGGCGCGCCGGTAGCCCTCGATGACGCCGGCCACGACCTCGTCGTTGAGCGCGTTGCGCTTGTCCGGGCGGTTGATAGTGATCCAGAACGCGCTGCCGCGCTGTTCAAGCAGCACGGCGGGAATTTCGGACATGGTGTCTCCTGCTATGTGTGGTTTTCAATCGGCGCGTTCGATCTCGGCCACCACGCGGTGCGCCGCCACCTGGTCGCCCAATGTCACGTGCAGGGCCTTCACCCGCCCGGCCACGGCGGCGGCGTGCACGTGCTCCATCTTCATGGCCTCGAGCGTGAGCACGGCCTGGCCGACAACCACCGTATCGCCCACCGCCGCCAGCAGCGCGATGACACGCCCGTTCATCGAGGCGCGGATGCGGCCATCGCCGCCCGCCTCTCCCTGGCGCTCGGCCGCGGCGTGGGTACGGTCGTCGATGCGGTAAGGCTGGCCGCGGTACTGCAGCAGCAGCTCGCCGGCGTCGCGCTGCAGCACGGCCTGCTCGACCAGGCCGTCGCAGGCGAAACGCACGTGGTGGCGTTCCAGCGACAGCAGCGCCGTATCGAATGCACGCGCGCCCACTTGCACGGCGTAGCGCCGGTCGCCGTGGTGCTGCACGCTGACGCTGCAGGCCTGGCCGTTGGCTTCGAAACGGAACATGATGGGCAGCCGGTGGCTCATGCCGCTGCCCCCGCCATGGACGGCCACCGCCGTGGCGTAAAGCAGAATCGCCGCCAGCGCCTGCGCGCGTGCTTCGGTCTCCGCGTCGCCCTGCAGCAGCGCCTCCCGGTGCGTGGCGATGAAGGCGGTGGTGGCACCGCCAGCGGCGAACACCGGGTGCGCCAGGCACTGGCGCAGGAACACCTGGTTGGTCTGCACCCCCAAAGCCACCGCGTCGTCCAGGCCGCGCATGAGCTTGCGCCTTGCGTCGTCGCGGCTGCGCCCGTGGGCGATCAGCTTGGCGATCATCGAGTCATAGTAGGGTGATATCTCGCTGCCCGACTCCAACGCGTGCTCGACGCGGATGTCGCGCGGCATCCGCCACAGCGCCATGCGGCCGCTTTGCGGGATGAAGCCCTGCGCCACGCTTTCGGCGCACAGCCGCACCTCGATGGCGTGGCCCTGGAAGCGCACGTCCTCCTGGCGCAGCGGCAGCGGCTCGCCCGCGGCCACGCGCAGCTGCAGCTCCACCAGGTCCAGGCCGGTGATGGCCTCGGTCACCGGGTGCTCCACCTGCAACCGCGTGTTCATCTCCATGAAGTAGTAGTTGCCCTCGCGGTCGAGCAGGAACTCCAGCGTGCCGGCCCCCTCGTAGCCGATGGCCTTGACCGCCGCCACCGCCGTGGCGCCCATGCGGGCGCGCAGGTCGGCATCGACGGCCGGCGATGGCGCTTCTTCCACCACCTTCTGGTGGCGCCGTTGCACCGAGCAGTCGCGCTCGCCAAGGTGGATGGCATTGCCGTGACGATCGGCAAACACCTGAATCTCGATGTGCCGCGGCTCGACGATGGCGCGCTCGAGGATCACTTCGTCGTCGCCAAACGCGCCCTTGGCCTCGGACTTGGCGCTGCGCAATGCGTCGCGGAACTGCTCAGGCCCACTGACCAGGCGCATGCCGCGGCCGCCGCCACCTGCGGTGGCCTTGATCATCACCGGGTAGCCCACGCGCGTGGCCTGCGCGGCCAGCGCTTCTTCGCCCTGGTCTTCGCCTTGATAGCCGGGAATGCAGGGCACCCCCGCTTCGATCATCAGCCGCTTGGCGCCGGCCTTGTGGCCCATGGCGATGATGGCCTGCGGCGACGGACCGATGAACACCAAGCCGGCATCGTGGCAGGCCTGGGCAAAGTCTTCGTTTTCGGCCAGGAAGCCGTAACCCGGATGCACGGCATCGGCGCCGCTGCGCCGTGCCGCGTCGATGATGGCTTCGATGTGCAAATAGGACTCGGCCGGTAGCGCCTCGCCGATGCACACCGCCTGATCGGCGTGGCGTACGTGCAGCGACTGGGCATCGGCGGTGGAATACACCGCGACCGTGCGGTAGCCCATGGCCCGCGCGGTGCGCATCACGCGCAGGGCGATTTCGCCGCGGTTGGCGATCAGGATCTTGTGGAACATCGCGCGCTCGCTCAGGCCGAAAAGGTACCCATGTACTTGGAGATGATCTGCAGCATCACCTCGTCAGCGCCACCCCCGATCGATGACAGGCGACCATCGCAGAAGCGGCGCGATACCGCTGCCTCGCGCGTGTAGCCCATGCCGCCCCAGAACTGCAGGCAGCCATCCATGGCCTCGCGGTTCAGGCGTCCGGCCTTGAGCTTGGCCATGGAGGCCAGCTCGGAAGCGTCGCCACCGGCGATGACAATGTCGTAGGCGCGGTAGACCATCGAGCGCAAAGCTTCGGCCTCGGTCTTGTACTCGGCGAGCTTGAACTGCACCCATTGGTTGTCGAGGATGCTGCGGCCGAAGGCCTTGCGCTCGCGGGTATAGGCCACCGTCTCGTCGATGGCGCGGAACACCCCGGCACACGCGGTGGCGGCGCCCCACAGCCGTTCGATCTGGAACTGCTCCATCTGGTACATGAAGCCGCGGCCTTCGTCACCGATGCGGTAGCGCTGCGGCACGCGCACGTCGTCGAAGAAGAGCTGCGCGGTATCGGAGGCGTGCATCCCGATCTTGCGCAGCTTCTTGGTCACCTCGACACCGGCGGTTTTCATCGGCACCACGATCAGCGATTTGTTGCGGTGCGCCTGGCCGTCGCCGGTGTTGGCCAGCACGACGCAGAAATCGGCCTGGGTGCCGTTGGTCGTCCACATCTTGCCGCCATTGATGATGTAGTCGTCGCCATCCTTGCGCGCGGTGGTCTTTATCGAGGCCACATCCGAGCCGCTGCCCACCTCCGACACGCCCAGGCAGGCCACGTAGTCACCGGCAATGGCGGGCGCCAGGAACTCGCGCCGCAGCTCGTCGGAGCCGTGCTTGGCCAGCGCCGGGGTGGCCATGTCGGTCTGCACGCCGATGGACATCGGCACGCCACCGCACAGGCACGCACCCAGCGCTTCAGCCTGCACCAGCCCGAAGCTGTAGTCCAGGCCCAGGCCGCCGAACGCTTCCGGCTTGTTGATGCCCAGCAGGCCAAGGTTGCCCATCTTCTTGAACACCTCGTGCGCCGGGTAGCACTCGGCGTCTTCCCAGGCTTCGACGTGGGGGTTGATCTCTTCGTTGATGAAACGCTCGACGGTGCGGCGCAGTTCTTCGTGTTCGGGGGTGAAGTGCATGGTTTTCCTCGGATGGGTAGCGTGCCGGGCGGCGTTCAGGGGCGTGCGACGCCAAACTGCATGGGCTGGACTTGGCGAACGTCGGCTTCGCGGCAGACCGCCAGCACGTACGCCAGGGTGGCGCGGGTCTGGCGCGGGTCGATCACGCCGTCGTCCAGCAGGTGCGCGCTGGTCGTGAAAACGTCCATCTGGCGCTCGAAATTGGTGACGATCTTCTGCTGCAGGCGCTCGATTTGCGCCGTATCGACGGCGCCTTTGCGTTGCATGGCCTGCTCGGTGACGATGGCCATGGTCTTGGCGGCCTGCTCGGCGCCCATCACGGCGGTCTTGCCGTTGGGCCAGGCAAAGCAGAAGCGCGGATGGAAACCGCGGCCGCACATGCCATAGTTTCCGGCGCCGAACGAGGCGCCGCAGTACAGCGTGATCTGCGGCACGGTTGCATTAGCCACCGCCTGAATCATTTTCGAGCCGTGCTTGATGATGCCGGCCTCTTCGTATAGGCGGCCCACCATGAAACCGGTCGTGTTGTTGAGGTACAGGATCGGCACACGCGCCTGGCAGCAGGCCTGGATAAAGTGGGTGGCCTTGGTGGCGCCGGAAGGATCGATCGGGCCGTTGTTGGTGATGATGCCCACCGGCATTCCCTCGATGGTGGCGTGGCCGCACACGGTGGCCGAGCCGTACAACGGGCTGAACTCCAGGAAGTCGGAGTCGTCGACAAAGCGGGCGATGACCTCGCGCATGTCCACCGGGCGGCGGTGGTCCAGCGGCATGATGCCCAGCAGCTCGTCGGCGCTGTAGCGCGGTGGCTTGGCCGCGGGCGCAGCGGGCAGCACCAGGTCGCGGTTCCACCCCAGCTTGCCCACGAGGTCACGGGCGATGCGCAGCGCATCGCGGTCGTCCTCGGCCATGTAGTCACCCAGGCCGGAGATGGTGGCATGCATTTCAGCACCACCAAGTTCTTCTTCGGTCGCCACCTCGCCGGTGGCGGCCTTGAGCAGCGGCGGGCCGGCCAGGAAGGCGCGCGAGCGGCCGCGCACCATCACGATGTAGTCGGCCAGGCCGGTCTGGTAGGCGCCGCCGGCAGTGGACGAGCCGTGGGTCACGGTGATCACCGGCAGGCCGGCCGCCGACAGGCGCGCCAAATTGCGAAAGATGTTGCCGCCGCGCACGAACTCCTCAACGCGGTAGGCCATCAGGTTGGCACCTGCGCTTTCGATCAGCTGAACCAGCGGCAGCTTGTTGTCCAGCGCCAGTTCCTGCGCGCGCAGCGTCTTGTCCAGCCCCATCGGCTGCAGCGCGCCGGCGTCGATGCCGGAGTCGGCGGCGATCACCATGCAGCGCACGCCGCTGACATAGCCGATGCCGGCAATCAGCCCGCCACCGGGCACGCTGGTGTCGGGGTCGGCCTTGTCCAGGCCGTAGCCGGCCAGCGTGGACAACTCCAGGAAGGGCGCGCCGGGGTCGAGCAGGATGGCCAGGCGCTCGCGCGGGAGCAGCTGGCCGCGCTTCTCGAAGCGGGCCTTCGAGGCAGCCGAGGTAAGGCGAGTGCGCTCTTCCAACGCACGCACGCGCTGAAGCAGCGCCAGCATGCCCTCGCGATTGGCCTGGAAGCTGTCACTGGTTGTGGAGAGGGTGGATTCGATGAAGGCCATATGAGGTCATACCCATTCGGTTGCGTAGCGCAGGCTGTAGGGAGCCAGGGCGGCTTCGATGGCGGCCTGCACCCGGGTCGCTTCCACCCCCGGTGCCGACGTGACCCGCAGCGTGGCGAACTGGCCATGCAGCGAATGCGCCTTGACTTCCACGACCACCTGGGCCAGGCCGTCGCAGGCTTGGTGCAACACCTTGACCAGCACGCGCCGTGCCGCGTCGAAACGCAGCGTGGGCTTGAACACCTTTCCCACCGCGGTCAAGGGCAGGCTGTCGAGGATGAAGATTTCGCCGGGCACGGCCGCACGCTCGGTCACCGCCTCGCGCGCAAAGGCCAGCAAATCCTCGGCGCTGGCCGGCTGGCCGGGCTTGAGCACCACGTAGGCCACAGGCAGCTCGCCTGCATGGGCGTCGGGCTTGCCCACCGCGGCGGCCATCTGCACTGCGGGGTGCTTGTTGAGGGCATCCTCGATCAGCGCGGGGTCGAGGTTGTGCCCGCCACGGATGATCAACTCCTTCTGCCGACCGGTGAGCCAGAAATAGCCCTCGGCGTCCTGGCGGCCGAGGTCGCCGGTATCGAACCAGCCTGCCTCCAGCCACACGCCCTGGTTGTCGCTATCGCGCTTGTAACCGGCAAAGACATTGGGTCCTTTGATGAGCACATGGCCGATCTCGCCGACGGCACAATCACCGGCCGAGGCTCCCTGCTCGTCGCGGCGCGCCACCTTCATCTGCTGGTAGGGCAGGCGCACGCCGATCGAGCCGTTGCGGCGCTCGCCGTCGCGCGGGTTGAGTGAGCTGGCGCAGGTGCCCTCGGTCAGGCCATAGCCTTCGAGGACGGGCACGCCGACGACTTGCTCGAAGCTGCGCATCAGTTCGGGCGACATCGGCGCGGCGCCACACACCGCAAAACGCAGCGACGAGATGTCGGCGCCCGCGCGCGGCACATTGAGCAGGACGGCGTACAGCGTGGGCACACCCGAGATGTATTCGGCGCGGTAGCGTTCGACGATCCGCCAGATGTTCTCGATCACTGCCTTGTTGCGGTAGCCGCTGGGGCTCATCAGCACCACGCGGTTGCCCGAGGCAAAGGCCATCGCCCCGGTGATCATGATGGCGTTGACGTGGAACAGCGGCAACCCGCACAGCAGCGTCTCCTGCTGCTCGTTCGGCAGGAGCACGTTACTGCCCAGTGCATTGGCCAGCAGATTCAGGTGCGTGAGCTGCGCAATCTTCGGAATGCCGGTGGTACCGCCGGTGTGGAAGTAGGCCGCCAGGTCCTGACTTTGAATGCGGCGGCCGCTGACCAGACGATCGCCGGGCTGGGCCGCGAGCGCGGCTTCGAAGGACAGCACGCGTGCCCCGCCCTCCCCAGCCTCGACGCCATCGGTGCCGCCAATGCACAGCACGGCGTTCAGCGTAGGAACGTGGCCCATCAAGGCGGCCGCCTTGGCCCACAGTTCCGGCGCATGCGCCCGGCCCAGCGTGACCAGCACCTTGGTGCCGGCGGCATTGAGGATCTGAACCAGATGCTCGGACTCCAGCAAGGGGTTGACCGGGTTGACGATGCCCGCGGTCATCCCACCCCAGAGCGTGTAGTGGGTCTGCGGCAGGTTGGGCAGCAGGTAGGACACCACGTCGCTGGCGCCCACACCCAAGGCATGGAAGGCATTGGCCGCCTGCGTCAAGCTGTGAGCGAGCTCGCCATAGCTGATCTCCACAGCCGGCTGTTCGGGCTGGCCGTCCGGCATGAACACCAGCGCGGTCGCTTCGGGCACTCGCCGGGCGGTGCGCAGGATCAGGTCGCGTGTGCACTGCAGGCCATCCAGGCGCGTTTCGAGCGGGACCGCCTCGAAAGCCTCGATGTCGGCCAGTGTGCGAAAGAGCGGAGCAGTTGTCATGCCTGCTCCGGCGAGGCGGCACGGGCTTCTCCTCTGGCGATGAGCGCCTGGGCGTCGGGCCGCGGCGCACTCCAGATGTCGCCGAGCACCCCGTAGTCGAGGTAGCCAAGCCGGGTGATCGGACGCACGCGGCTCAGATCCACGCGGCCATCGACCAGGATCTCATCGTCGACGAAGACGCCGACCACCTCGCCGATCACCACCGCGGCGTTGTGCTTGCCGCCCAGGCCGGGCAGTTCAAGCGTCTGCAGATAGCGGCACTCCAGCGCCCCGGGCGAACGAGCCACACGCGGCACCTTGACCTTCACCGAGGGGGCCATTTCCAGGTCCAGCAGTTTGGGTTCGCTGTGGTGCGGTTCAACCGGAGCGGAGCTCAGGTCAACTGCCTCGCGCAATGCATAAGTGGCCACGTTGCAGACGAATTCACCGGTGGCTTCTGCATTGCGTTGCGAATCCTTGTGGCCATTGCTGGAGAACATCACGTAGGGCGGCCGGCCCGACAGCAGATTGAAGAAGCTGTAGGGCGCGAGGTTGACCACGCCATCGGCACTGATGGTGCTGATCCAGCCGATGGGGCGCGGCACGACCAGCGCAAGCATCGGGTCGTGTGGCAGTTTGTGGTCTTGAAGGAGCGGGGTGTAATGCATGGAATGGCTCTTAATTCGTAACGGCGGCGACCACCTGATCGATTGCGCCGAACACGCTCTGGCCGTCCGCTGTGCACATCTCAATGCGCACGCGGTCGCCAGGCTGGAGGTAAGGGGTTTGCGGCTGCCCGCCGCCAAGCACTTCGAGCATGCGCTGCTCGGCGATGCAAGCGACACCCACGGACGCGTCCCGATTCGATGCGGTTCCGCTGCCCAGCACCGTGCCGGCCGCCAGCGCCCGGGTGCGCACCGCGCGCGCCAGGATGGTGGGGAAATCGAAATGCATGTCCACGCCCGCATTGGCATGGCCCAGCTCGCGCTCGTTGATGGTGCATACCAGTGGCAGGCTGAGCCGGCGGCCGTCCCAGGCCGCACCGAGCTCATCGGGCGTCACGGCCACGGGCGCCATGGAACACGGTGGCTTGCCGTCGTAGAGCGGGTTCGTCCCGCCCGCGATGGCCTGCGCAATTACCGTGCGCAGGCTCACGTCGTTGACCAATGTGAAGAGCCGGATGTAGCCCGCTGCCTGTTCGGGCGAGGTCCCCTGGGGCACATCGCTCAGCAACACGGCCAGCTCGCCTTCCAGATCCATGCCCAGGTCACCGGCAGGCAGCGGAATCGGGTCGCACGCCGCCAGGAACGGGCCGGTCGGGCCGTCGTACATCAGCGGGTCCTCCTTGTACGTGGCCGGCGGCGTGGCACCGCGCAGCTTCTGCGCACGCTCCATGTGGCTGAGGTAGGCGCTGGAATCGATCCACGCGTAGGGGCGAGGCAAGGGCGCGGCCAGCTGCGAAACATCGATCGCGAACGACGCGCCCTGCCCAGCCTGCAACTGGGCATAGCGCGCTTCGAGCAAGGGGCTCGTGCGCGCCCAGTCATCCAGCGCGGCCTGTAGCGTGGGCGCGATGTCTTCAGCGGCCACGGCACGACTGAGATCCCGGCTAACCACCAGCAGCCGCCCGTCGCGGCTGCCATCCTTCAAAGTGGCGAGTTTCATGCTTTGCCCGCCTTTCCCAATTGGGCGTCCTGCGCCAGTTCGATATGCCCGCGCCAGCTGTTCACGTATTCGTCGTTCTCGCAGCCCGGCGGCAGCTCGGCCATCTCCAACGGATCGAGCGTGTCGATCATGACGGTGTAAAAATCCGCGATCGCAATGGGCACCTTGAACATGTAAGGCATGGCCTCGGGATGCGGCCCATGGGTCAGGCCCAACGGATGCAAGGTCATGGCCCCCTCGCCGATCAGCGAACCACGGCTACCCAGCTGGCCGCGGTGGTAGAACAGCACTTCTTCGTAGTCGTCGTTGTTGTGGAAAAAGGGCAGCTTCATGGCTTCGGCGTCGGTCTCGATCAGGCGCGGCGTGAAGGTGCACACGATGAAGCGGTTGCCCATGAAGGTGGAGTAGGTTTGTGGCGACATGTGCAGGCGGTGATTCGACACCGAGCGGATGTCACGCACATTCAGGCGCATCGGGTGAAGATCGCCCTGCCAGCCCACGGCGTCGAGCGGGTTGAAGGGGTAGGTGACGACACTGATCTGCTGGCGGCGCTTGACCCGCACCTGCCAGGTCCCGTGGCCCTGCTGGGCGAGGAAAGCCTCATCGATCTGCGGGTGCTCCATGATGCCGACGTCGAAGGGGACGTACTTGCCCAGCGGGCCGCGGTCGGGCAGGCTGTAGGGTGCGCCGGTCGATTCGACCAGCAGCATGTCCGTGAGAACTGACGTCTCGATGCGCCACATGGCGCCGCGCGGCAGGACGATGTAGTCGCCGGCCTCGTACGGCAGGCGGCCCCAGTCGCAAAACAGCACGCCGGAGCCCTGGTGCACGAACAGCAATTCGTCGCCATCGCTGTTGCGAACCAGGTGGTTCATGGAGGTCTGCGTGCGCCAGAAGCGGATGCGCAGGTTGGCGTTGTGCATGGTCTCCAACGCCTGCCAAGGCGAGTCGGTGGGCTGCGCCACCGCGGCAGGATTGATGGCTCGCGGCCGCAAAGGACCCTCGATCCCCGACCACGCCACCGGCGGGTTGCGGTGATACATCTGGGTGGCCGCGCCATAGAAACCATCACGGCCCAACTCACGCTCGAAGGTCCCGGCGGGTGTCGCCACATGGGCCTGGCGCGACACGGCGCCCTGGCGTGCGGGCGCTGTGAAATTCCATTTTCTGCTCATCTTCGTCTCCTTGATCTCAATGCCCTGCTCTGCGAACTACGCTGCGGGCCTTCAGACTGTGCAATCAGTCCTGTGCATCGGCTTGCGCCAACTGGCTGTCACCGCGCCTCGAATGACGCATGTCTCAATGAAAGCGAGAAAAGTCCGGGGGGCGCTTTTGCACGAAGGCGGTGAAGGCCTCTTTGGCTTCGGGCGAACGCGCGCGCTCCACCAGGCAGCTCATTTCCTCCACCAGACGCGCCTGCAGCGCCGGCCCGTCCGATTGCTTGAGCAACTGCTTGGTCAGCCGCAGCGCCGCCGGCGGCAATTTGGCCAGGTGGTAGGCACGCGCCAGCGCGCGCGAATCGGCGCCGCCGTCTTCGAGCACCTCGCTGACCAGGCCGCATTCACGCGCTATGGCCGCATCGAAGGGCTCGGCGAACATCAGCAGCCGAGCCGCGCGCTGGTAGCCAGCCCGTTGCGCCAGCAGCAGGCTGGCACCAAATTCCGGGCACAGCCCCAGGCTGACGAAGGGCAGCTGGAAACGCGCGCTGGCCGACGCATACACCTGGTCGCAATGCAGCAACAAGGTGGTGCCCACGCCAATGGCCAAGCCGTTGACGGCAGCCAGCACCGGCTTGTCGAGCTGGCTGAGCGCGCGCATGAAGGCCAGCGCCTGGCTGTCTTCGGGCGCCACCGGCGCGGCGGCGGCCGACGCTTGCAGGAAATCCTGCATGTCGTTGCCGGCGCTGAATACGTCGGGCAGGCCACGCAGCAGCAACACGCGCACGGCCGGGTCGGCCTGGCCCGCACTCACCGCTGCGGCCAGTGCCGTGTACATGGGCGAAGTCAGCGCGTTTTTCTTGTCGGGGCGGCGAATCTCGATCTGCAACACGCCATCGGCTTGCTGCGTGAAGATGCAGTCACTCATATGCGCCCCAGGCTCACGCCACTTCGAACAGACCGGCCGCACCCATGCCGCCGCCCACGCACATGGTGACCACGACGTACTTCACGCCGCGCCGGCGGCCTTCCAGCAGCGCATGGCCCACCAGGCGCGCGCCGGACATGCCGTAGGGATGTCCCAGCGCGATGGCCCCGCCGTTGACGTTGAGCCGCTCGTCCGGGATGCCCAGCTTGTCGCGGCAGTACAGCACCTGCACGGCGAAAGCCTCGTTAAGCTCCCACAGGCCGATGTCGTCCACCGACAGCCCGTTGCGCGCCAGCAGGCGGGGGATGGCAAACACCGGGCCGATGCCCATTTCGTCGGGCTCGCAGCCGGCCGCCACGAAGCCCCGGTAGGTGCCCAACGGCCGCAGGTTGCGCTGCTCGGCCAGGCGCGCGTCCATCACCACGCAGGCCGAAGCCCCGTCGGAGAACTGGCTGGCATTGCCCGCCGTGACGCTGCCGCCGGGCAGCACCGCACGCAGCGAGGCCAGGCCGTCCAGCGTGGTGTCGGGGCGCACGCCCTCGTCGACACTGATCGTGACCTTCCTGGTCGACAGCGCACCCGTGGCTTTGTCGGCCACGCCCATGACGGTATCCACCGGCACGATCTCGTCGGCAAAACGCCCTTCAGCCTGCGCCTGCGCGCAGCGCTGCTGGCTGCGCAGGCCGTAGGCATCCTGCGCCTCGCGGCCTACGCCGTAGCGCTGCGCCACGGTCTCGGCGGTCTGCAGCATGGGCCAGTACATCTCGGGCTTGTGCTGCGCCAGCCAGGGGTCCTGAAGCATGTGCATGTTCATCTCGGCCTGCACGCAGGAAATGGATTCCAGGCCGCCGGCCACGGCCACCGGCACCCGGTCGACGATCACGCGCTGGGCCGCCATCGCGATGGCTTGCAGGCCCGACGAGCAGAAGCGGTTGATGGTGGTGCCGGCGGCGCTCACCGGCAGGCCGGCACGCAGCGCCGCCTGGCGGGCGATGTTCATGCCGGTGGCGCCCTCGCCGAAGGTTGCCCCCATCAGCACGTCCTCCACTTCGGCGGGTTCGATGCCAGCGCGCGCGACCGCGGCGGCAATGACGGCGCCACCCAGCGTGGCGCCATGGGTCATGTTGAAGCCGCCGCGCCACGATTTGGTCATCGCGGTGCGGGCGGTGGAGACGATCACTGCTTCATTCATTTCTTGATCCTTGATTCGTTGCGGCCGCTTGGGGCGAGCTCAGTTGAAGGACTTGCCTTCGGCCACCAGGCGCTGCACCAGCGGGGCGGGCTGCCAGGCCTGGGCCACGGTTGCGGTGCGCGCCGCGGCGGCATAGCCACGCATCAGGCGCGCCACATTGAACAGGCCCAGGCCGTCGGCCCACAGCATCGGGCCGCCGCGGAAGGCCGGGAAGCCGTAGCCCGTGAGATAGACCAGGTCCAGGTCGGAGGCCCGCTGAGCGATGCCCTCCTCCAAAATGCGCGCGCCTTCATTGACCAGCGCCAGGATGCAGCGCCGCACGATTTCTTCGTCACTGAACTTGCGCCGCTTCAGGCCCAGCGACTGGCTGTACTCGGTGATCAGCTGCTCAACCTCGGCATCGGGCTGCGGTTCGCGCTTGCCGCTTTCATAGCGGTACCAGCCGGCACCGGTCTTCTGGCCAAAGCGGCCACGCTCGCACAGCAGGTCGGCCAGCCGCCAGTTCGCGGCCTCCTCGGGCCGGTCGGCAAAGTGGTGCTTGCGGATCAGCCAGCTCACGTCGTTGCCGGACAGGTCACTCATGCGCAACGGGCCCATGGCCATGCCCCATTTTTCAAGCGCACGGTCGATCTGCTGCGGCAGCGCGCCCTCTTCCAGCATCGCCACGGCCTGCTCCTGGTAGCGCGACATCATGCGGTTGCCGATGAAGCCGTAGCACACGCCCGAGACCACTGGCGTCTTGCGGATCTTGCGGGCCAGCGCCAGCACGGTGGCCAGCACGTCCTTGGCTGTGGCCTTGCCACGCACGATTTCCAGCAAGGGCATCACGTTGGCCGGACTGAAGAAGTGCAGGCCCACCACGTCTTGCGGGCGGCGGGTGAAGCCGGCGATCCGGTCAACATCCAGCGTCGAGGTGTTGGTGGCCAGGATCGCACCGGGTTTCATCACCCCGTCGAGCGCCCCGAACACCGCCTGCTTGACCTGCATGTCCTCAAACACCGCCTCGATCACCAGATCGGCATCGGCAAGGTCTTCGTACTTCAGCGTGCCGCGCACCAACGCCAGCCGCGCCTGCAGCTTCTCGGGCGAGAGCTTGCCCTTCTTCGCGCTCGATTCGTAGTGCTTGCGGATGGTGGCCAGGCCCTTCTCGAGCGCCTCGGCGCGCTGCTCCAGCAACAGCACCGGAATGCCGGCATTGGCGAAGGTCATGGCGATGCCGCCACCCATGGTGCCGGCGCCGATGACTGCCACCGAGCCGATGGTGCGCCGCGGCGTGTCCTCGGGCACATCGGCCAGCTTGCCCGAGGCACGCTCGGCGAAAAACGCGTGGCGCAAGGCCTTGGATTCGGGCGTGGCGATCAGGTGCATGAAGGCCGCGGTTTCGATCGCCAGGCCGGCACCGAAAGGCTTCGTCACCGCTGCCGCCACCGCCTCCACGCACTGCAGTGGCGCGGGGTACTGCTTGGCCACCGCCTTGATGGTGTTGCGGGCGAATTGGAAGAAGGCCTCGTGATTCGGAAATTCGACGCGCAGGTCGCGCACGCGCTGCAGCGGCCGCCGCTCGGCCACCACGGCGCGGGCAAAGTCCACCGCGGCCGCCACGGGGCTGCCCTCGGCGTAGGCATCGAACAGCGGCGTGCCTTCGAACGCATCCGCACGCTGCTGCCCGCCGGACACGATGAGGTTCAGTGCCGCCTCCGGGCCGATCAGGCGCGGCAGGCGCTGTGTGCCCCCTGCCCCCGGCAGCAAGCCCAGCTTGACCTCCGGCAGGCCCACCTGGGCATCGCGCGCGGCCACGCGGAAATGACAACCCAGCGCCAGCTCCAGCCCGCCGCCCAGGCACAGGCCGGACACCGCCGCGACCACCGGCTTGCGGCAGTTGTCGAGCACCTCGATCACGCTGGGCAAGGTGGGCTCGGTATCGACCCCGCCTTCGGTGAATTCGCGGATGTCGCCACCGCCCGAAAAAGCCTTGTCGTTCCCGGCCAGCACGATGGCCTGCACCGCCGTGTCGGCCTGGGCGCGGTCGAGCGCTTCGACCAGGGCCCCACGCAAGGCCATACGCAAACTGTTGACGGGTGGATCATTCATCTCCACCACACAGACGCCGTCAATTACCCGATAGCTCACCAGACTCATTTCCGCTCCTAGATGCTGCCTGCCACGCGGTTCGGCCCTCTAGACGGACATGTGATCCAACAAAGACGGACGAACTGATCTCTCGTGACGGAATCTACGCGCCTCGGGCCGAAGCGGCTTGCGTCATATGGCTATCGCCGCCTGCTCCCACGCCAGCCGTGCGACACTGTCAAACTGCGCCGACATCGCCTCGGCATCCGCGCTGGCCGCCGTTCCCCGCGCCAACCGCCCCCGGATACCATGCAGGATGGCGGCGAACCTGAACATGTTGAACGTCACATAGAAGTCGAGGTCGGGAATGCCCGCGCGCTGCGTTCGACGGCAGTACGCAGCCACGTACTCGGCTTCCGTCGCAAGACCAAGGGCCTTGTAGTCGCTGCCCGCAATCCCTCCGAGAATATCCGGCGGCATCCGGTACATCATGGCGTGGTAGGCAAAGTCCGCCAACGGGTGCCCGAGTGTTGACAGCTCCCAGTCGAGGATGGCCAGGATCTTCGGCTCTTCGGGATGGAAGATCATGTTATCGGCGCGAAAGTCCCCATGCACGATCGAACTTTCATCGTCCTCGGGCGCATGCCGGGGCAGCCACTCGAGCAGCCGATCCATGTCGCTATTACGACCGGCGAGCTCATCGTCCAGGTACTGCTTGGACCACCGGGCGATCTGCCGGTTCACGTATTGGCTGGGCTTGCCATAGCCGGCGAGCCCCACCTGCGTTGCGTCCACCTGATGAAGCGCCGCGAGGGCCTCGTTCATCGCGTCCTGATAGGCAAACCTTTCATGCGGAGCCACTTCAGGAAATCGGGAATCCCAGAACACACGGCCTCTGACATAGTCCATGACGTAGAACCAGCTGCCGATGACCGTATCGTCCACGCAGAGCCCATGAACGCGGGGCACGGGGACGTTCGTGCCGGCCAGCGCGCCGATCACCGCCGCCTCTCGCTCGACAGCATGCGCGCCCTTGATCACCTGCCCCGGTGGTTTCTTGCGCAGCACGTACGAGGCGCCAGGCGTCTCCAGCAGATAGGTCGGGTTTGACTGGCCACCCCGAAACTGCACAACACTCAGCGGGCCCTCGAACCCGTCAACCGACGCTTGCATCCAGGCTTTCAGCCTTGTCTCGTCAATGCGGTGGACTTCGCGTATCGGCATCGTTTGGACGGCGCTCGAGGGAGGGATCGTCATGATGCGAGCCTCGCGAGGGTTTCCTGCTTGATTTTCCTGGCCAACGACCACTTGTGCACTTCGGTCGGACCGTCGTAGATCCGGAAGGCGCGCAGCTCGCGAAAGACCTGCTCCACGATGCTGTCGCGGGACACGCCGGAGCCGCCCATGACCTGGACACAGCGATCCGCGATCCCAAAAAGTGTCTCGGACACGGCCACTTTCGTCATCGAACTCTCCGACAACCCCAGCGAGCCGCTGTCGAGCACCGAGGCGCACCAATCGATCATCAGCTCGGCTTGCTGAAGGTCGATGGCGTTCTGGGCCAGCATGAATCCGACGCCCTCGTGATCGATCAGGAGCTTGCCAAAGGCCTTTCGGGTGACCGCATAGGCGCTGGCGATTTCCTGCGCCCTGGTGGCCGCTCCGAACCATCGCATGCAGTGCGACAAGCGCGCGGGCGAAAGGCGAACCTGCGCATAGGCAAAGCCCTCTCCCACAACGCCGAGGACCTGGTCGTGCGGCACGCGCAGTCCGTCGATGCGAACCAGGGCGTGCCCGCCCGGCATCGAGCTGTCCAGCGTGTCGATCAGTTTCACGATCCGGACAGCGGGATGCGGGAGGTCCACCAGAAACATGGTCGCCTCGACGCGCTCGCCGGAACCGGTCTTGGCCATGATGATGCCCACCGAGGCACCTTGAGCGCCCGTGATGAAGGCTTTGGTGCCATTGATCACCCAGGCGTCGCCGTCGCGTTCCGCGCTCGTCCGAAGCATCGACGGATCGGAACCGGCGCCCCCGTCTTGCGCGGGTTCCGTCATGAAGAACGCGGACCGGGCGTGGCCCGATACGAGCGGCCTCAAAAATCGTTCGCGTTGCGCTGGCGTGCCGACCTTGCCCAGGAGGTACATGTTCCCCTCGTCAGGTGCCGCGGTATTCAGGGCGACCGGACCCAATGGCGATAGCCCGGACTGCTTCAGGACTCGCGCTGTCGCTACCTGGGAAAGGTGCGAGCCACCGGGACGAATATGGGGCGTCATCAGCCCCGCTTCGCGCGCCTTCTCCCTGAGTTCCTTGACCAGTTCCTCGGAAGGCCCGTGCGCACCGGCACGAGGGTCCTTCTCGTAAGGCGCGACGACGTCTCGGACAAAACGTCCTACGATCCGTGCCAGATCCCGGCCATCGTTCGAATGATCGATTTCCGTCATGATGCTCAAACCCTTTCAGGCAACAACCGTTGCCGCGCCTCTCGATACTCGCGTTGCAGTCGCGCCACCAACGCGGACGCGTTCACCACTTCATTCACTGCGCCTATGCCCTGCCCGCTTCCCCAAATGTCCTTCCACGCCTTGCTGCTACCGCCTTCACCGCCCGAAAAGTTCAAGGTCTTGCCGTCGGCTTCAGGCAGGTTGTCCGGATCGAACCCGGCCGCGCGTATCGACGGCGCCAGGTAGTTTCCGTGCACTCCGGTGAAGAGACTGGAATACACGATGTCGTCTGAAGAGCCTTCGACGATCGCTTGCTTGTAAGCGTCGCTGGCGCGCGCCTCGGTGGTGGCAATGAAGGCCGAACCGATATAGGCGAAATCGGCGCCCATGGCCTGCGCCGCGAGCACCGCGCCGCCGGTACAGATCGCGCCTGACAATGCGAGCGGGCCGTCGAACCATTGGCGGATCTCCTGGACCAGCGCAAAGGGGCTCTTGGTGCCCGCATGCCCGCCCGCGCCTGCCGCCACCGCGATCAAGCCGTCGGCGCCCTTCTCGATCGCCTTGCGGGCGAACTTGTTGTTGATGACGTCGTGCAGCACCACGCCGCCATAGCTGTGGATCGCGTCGTTCACGTCGGAGCGCGCGCCCAGCGACGTGATGATGACGGGCACCCTGTACTTGACCATCAGTTCCATGTCGCGCTCGAGCCGGTCATTGCTCTTGTGCACGATCAGGTTGATGGCGAAAGGCGCCGACGGTGCGTCGGGGTGCGCACGGTCGTGGGCTGCCAGCGTCTCAATGATCTCGCGCAGCCACTCTTGCAGTTGGGACGCGGGCCTGGCGTTGAGCGCCGGCATGGCGCCGACAATGCCGGCCTTGCACTGCTCGATCACCAACTTGGGATTGCTGATGATGAACAGCGGCGATCCGATGACCGGGACGGAAAGGTTCTGGAGCGCGCGCGGCAATTTCGAGCATGCTGCTTCTGGCATCAATTTCATCGCGTCTTTGGCCGCGTGGCGATACCCATGGCCTTCGCCAGGATGCTCAGCATCACTTCGTCGGCGCCGCCGGCGATGGACGCCAGCCGCCCGTCGCGGTACATACGCGAGACCTTGTTCTCCCAGGTGTAGCCCATGCCGCCCCAGAACTGCAGGCAGGCGTCCGTCACGATCCGATTCAGGCGGCCGGCCTTGAGCTTGGCCATCGTCGCCAGTTCCAGCGCATCCTGTCCGTCCACATGGAGCTCACACGCCCGGTAGGTGAGCGCGCGCAAGCACTCGACCTCGGTCTTGAGTTCGGCGAGCTTGAACTGGACGTATTGCTGGTCGGCCAACGTGGCGCCGAACAGTTTTCGCTCCTTCGCCCACTCGATCGTCCAGGCGATGCAGTTAGTCAGTGACTGAAGGCAATTGGCCGCGATCCACAAGCGCTCTTCCTGAAACTGCTGCATCTGGTAGATGAAGCCATGGCCCTCGATGCCGATACGGTAGCGCTGCGGCACGCGGACCTGGTCGAAATAGATGAGCCCCGTGTCGGATGAATTCATTCCGACCTTGCGAATCTTGCTCGCCACCTCGATCCCTTTGGTGAGCTTGCCGTTCGGCCCGTCGCGCATTGGCACGATCACCAGCGACTTG
Source organism: Burkholderiaceae bacterium (assembly GCA_035476635.1). Classification (GTDB taxonomy): domain Bacteria; phylum Pseudomonadota; class Gammaproteobacteria; order Burkholderiales; family Burkholderiaceae_C; genus DATILI01. The sequence goes on from DATILI010000168.1 coordinate 127,260, forward strand.
TTCTTGTGCTGATTGCCATTCGCCTCGCCGGTGTTGACCAGCATGCACATCCAGTCGGCCTGCAGGCTGTTGGTGATCCACATCTTTTGCCCGGTGATGACGTAGTCGTCACCGTCCTTCACCGCGCGGCTCTTGATGCCCGCCACGTCGCTGCCGGCCCCGGCCTCGCTCACGCCGATGCAGGCCACCGCCTCGCCCGCTATCGCCGGCGCCAGGAAATCGCGCTTCAATTCATCGCTGCCGAAACGCGCAAGCGCAGGCGTTGCCATGTCGGTCTGCGCACCGATGGCCATTTGCACGCCACCGCAGTCCATATGGCCCAGGGCCTCCGCCATCGCCATCGCGTAGGAAAAGTCCAGGCCCGCGCCGCCGTATTCCTCGGGCTTGGTCAGACCCAGCAGGCCCAGCTCTCCCAGCCGCTTGAATACCTGGTGCGCGGGGAAAATTTCCGCCGCCTCCCATTCGTCGACATGGGGATTGATTTCATCATCGATGAATCGCTTGAGCGTCTTTTGGATTTCGAGGTGTTCGTGGGTGAATTGCATCAATGTGTCCCTATGCGCCCGGCCGAATGCGGGCACCAAGCGCCAATCAGATCAGATCGCTTTGTCTTCCTTCAGACGCGCTATCGCGTCCGCGGGAACACCCCAGTCATTGAGGATCGCTTCGCTATGCTCGCCTGGCGCCGCCGGCGCAGCCGGTACAACGGCCGGGGTCCGGCTGAAGCGGGGAGCTGGAGCGGGCTGCGTGACACCGCCGATGTCAATGAAGGTGCCTCGCGCCAGGTTATGCCGATGCTGCGGAGCCTCGTCCCAATTCAGCACCGGGGCGAAGCAGGCGTCGGTTCCTTCCAGCAATTCGCACCATTCGGCGCGGGTCTTCGTCAGAAACACGTCGGCCAGCCGGCACTTCAGCAGCGGCCAGGCGTGCACGTCCATCTGGTCATTGAACGCAGGATCCTCGATCCCAGCCAACTGCAGCAACAATGCATAAAACTGCGGCTCGATGGAACCGACCGCCACATACTTGCCGTCGGCGCACGCATAGCTGCCATAGAAATGCGCCCCGCCGTCCAACAGATTTTCGCCGCGCTGGTTGCTCCATGTGTTCGCGGCTTTCATCCCGTACATCATGGCGGACAGTAGCGCGGCACCGTCCGTCATGGCCGCGTCAACCACCTGCCCTTCGCCATTGGTGCGCGCTTTCGTCAGTGCGCACAAGATGCCGAACGCTAGCAGCATGGCGCCGCCGCCAAAGTCCCCGACGTAGTTCAACGGCACGGCAGGTGGCTCGCCGGCTCGGCCGATCGCATGCAGTGCGCCTGTGATGGCGATGTAGTTGATGTCATGGCCCGCGGCGCCCGCAAGCGGCCCCTCTTGCCCCCAACCGGTCATCCGGCCATAGACCAGCTTCTGGTTGCGCGGCAGGCACACATCGGGTCCGAGCCCGAGGCGCTCCATCACACCCGGACGAAACCCCTCGATCAGAACGTCAGCCCGGTCGATCAATTGCAAAACGGTCTCGGCGGCACCGGCCTTCTTCAGGTCTATCGCCAACGAACGCCGGCCGCGGGCAGCGACGTCAAAGCGGGGGCTGGAATGGCCGACGATGCGCCCGTGATCCACGGGCCGGTCGATCCTGATGACCTCCGCACCCATGTCCGCGAACAGCATGGCACAGAACGGGGCCGGCCCGATGCCGACCATTTCGACAACCTTCAGTCCCTGCAGAGGTCCGGCCATATCAGTTCCGCTTCGTCAGAAAAATCGATACCGTTACAGCCGCTCGACGATGGTGACGTTGGCCATGCCGCCACCTTCGCACATGGTCTGCAGGCCAAAGCGCTTGTTGCGCTGCTTGAGCGCGTAAAGCAGTGTCGTCGCCAGCTTGGTACCGGACGCACCCAATGGATGCCCCAATGCGATGGCACCGCCATTGACGTTCAAGCGAGCCGGGTCGGCCCCCGTCACCTGGAGCCAGGCCAGAGGGACAGGCGCGAAGGCCTCGTTGACCTCGAACAGGTCGATATCGTCAATCTTCATGCCCGCCTTCTTCAGCGCGCTCAGGGTGGCCGGAATCGGCGCCTCGAGCATGATGACCGGGTCATGGCCGATCACCGACAAGTGGTGAATGCGCGCGATCGGCGCGACGCCGAGCTGCTTCAAGCCCTTTTCGCTCACGACCATCACGCCGCTGGCGCCATCGCAGATCTGGCTGGCGATCGCCGCGGTCACGCAGCCGCCTTCCTGGATCGGCTTCACGCCAGCGATTCCGTCTAGCGTGACATCGAAGCGAATGCCCTCATCCACCTCGTGCAGCTCGCCGGCACGGGCGCCAACGGTACCGCGCATTTCCAGCGGCACGATCTCTTCCTTGAACAGGCCGGCCCGGGTGGCTGCGATCGCGCGTTGATGGCTTTCGTAAGCGAATTGGTCAAGAGCTTGCTTCTGCAGGCCATACTTCTTGACCATCATTTCAGCGCCCATGAACTGGCTGAACTCGACGTTCGGATAGCGCGCTTGAATGGCGGGCCCCATGTAGTAGCCGAATTCGTTCTTGCGTGGCAGCGAGCTGGGCATGTTCATCGGAACCCGCGACATGCTTTCCACACCGGCGGCAATCACCACGTCCATCGTGCCCGACATGACGGCCTGGGCGGCGAAATGCAGGGCCTGCTGTGAGGAGCCGCATTGGCGATCCAGCGAAGTTCCCGGAACCGACTCCGGCAGTTTCGACGCGAGCACCGCATTGCGTGCCACATTGTTGGACTGCTCGCCGGCCTGGCTCACACACCCCATGATCACGTCATCGATCAGTGCTGGGTCGATGCGGCTGCGCTCGACAAGCGCGTCGAGCAGTTTTCCGCCCAGATCGGTGGGATGCCACCCAGCCATCCGGCCGCCGCGACGCCCGCCGGCAGTTCGCGCGGCGGCGACGATATAGGCTTCAGCCATTCTCAGTCCTTCTTGGTAAATTGTTCATGCAACGGCATGTCTTGATGCTTGATTCTTGATGAAGGTCGCCACGTCTGCATCGTCAGAAGGGACGATTCCGGACGATATTCGGACCTGCACGGCGTGCGAGCCCAAGCGTCAGCGGTCCGGAAACACGGGGTCGCGCTTCTCAAGGAATGCGCGCACGCCTTCCGCAAATTCTGGCCGGTCGATCAACTCGCGCTGGCGCTCGCGCTCATAGGCGAGTTGAGCCTGCAGGGTATTGGCGCCGGCAGCCGCGTAAGCCCGCCGAACTTCAAGCACACCATGCGCTGGCAACAGCGCAAGCCGGTGGGCGACCCTTGTCGCCTCCTGTCGCAGCGCGGCATCGTCCACACAGGCCCAGGCCAGCCCCCATTGGACGGCTTGCTCGCCCGACAGCCGCTCTCCCAACAAGGTCAGCGCCATGGCACGCGCATGGCCAATGCGCCGTTCCAGAAACCAGGTCGTCCCCAAGTCGGGAAGAATGCCCAAGCGAGGGATGAAGGGCAGGTAAAAGTATGCGGAGCGTGCCGCAATGACGACATCGGCCGCCAGCGCCAGGCCCACGCCGGCTCCTGCGGTGGGACCGTTTACAGCAGTCACGACGGGCACCGGCAGCTCCTGCAGGTCGGTAATAAGCCGGTTGGACAACCGCTCCATCGTGTCCCCTGTGCGCTGGCCAAGGCTGAGGTCGTCGCCAGCCTCCGGCCGCATGCTGGACAGGTCAGCACCAACGCAGAAGCCCTTGCCTTCGCCGGTTAGCACCAGCGCACGCATCGAGCGGTCTGCGCGCACTTGCGCCAGTACATCGCGCAAGCCGCTCTGGAGCTCTTCCGTCAAGGGATTCAGGCGGGCCGGGTTGTCGAAAATCGCGAGCGCGATGTCGCCTTCGCGCTCAAGGCGGATACAGGCGCTGGTCATGGCGAATCCTTCACGCTATCGGGGACTCATGCGGATGGCACCGTCCAGCCGAACACTCTCGCCGTTGAAGTATCCGTTGGTGATCATCGACTCCGCCAGGGCTGCGTATTCGGCGGGGTCCCCCAGACGCTTCGGAAAGGGCACCGATGCCGCCAGCGCGGCTTTGACGTTCTCGGGCGCGCCTTGCAACAGCGGTGTATTGAAGATGCCCGGTAGGATCGTGTTGACGCGAATGCCCTCGCCCATGAGGTCGCGAGCGATCGGCAGCGTCATGCCGACGATTCCGGCCTTGGAGGCCGTATAGGCGGCCTGGCCCATCTGGCCATCCTGCGCCGCGACTGAAGCGGTATTGACGATCGCGCCTCGTTCGCCGTCTTGCAGCGGATCGAGTGTGAGCATGCCGGCCGCCGACTTGGCGATGCAGCGGAAAGTGCCCACCAGGTTGATCTGGATGATGCGGTCGAAATTGAGCAGGGGGAAATGCTTGATTTCACCGGATGTCTTGTCACGGCTGGCGGTCTTCACCGCATTGCCCGTTCCGGCGCAGTTGACGAGCACGCGCTCCTGCCCGATGGCGGCACGACTCTTGGCAAACGCGGCATCCACGTCGGCGTCGGATGTGACGTCAACCTTGCAGAAGACACCGCCGAGCTCGCGCGCGAGAGCTTCGCCCTGCTCCGCGTTGAGATCGAACAGGGCCACCTTGACGTTATGGGCTGCCAGCCGTCGGGCGGTCGCGGCACCCAGGCCGGAAGCGCCGCCGGTGATGACGGCGGAGATCGATGCATCGAGTTTCATTCGGATGTTCCTTTGGAGATTTCAGAGATTCAGACCGGGTAGAAGCGAGCGCCCTGCCTCGCCATTTCGCGCATGCGCGCTGTGGCGCTGTATTGCGGGCCCAGCGCCGAATGTTTGTCGCAGAGTGCGGTCACTCGCTCCAAACCCAGCCAGTCCGCGTACTTGAGCGGGCCTCCGGCGTAGGCAGGAAACCCGATGCCGAGCAGCAGCGCCATGTCGAGCTCGGCCGGAGTCGCCACAACACCCTCTTCCACGGCATGCGCGGCTTCGACGATCATCGCAAGCATCAGGCGTTCGACGATGTCCTCGTCGGCAAGATCGTGCGGGCCGCTGGACTGCAGCGTCGCAACAAGCGCCCGCGCCTGCGGCGATGCCGACTTGCGCAGCCGCCCGCCGGAGTCAGCCTCGTGGTGATAGAAGCCATCGCCCGTTTTTTGGCCGAGGCGCTTGCTGGCGACCATCGACTTCAATGCATTTTCCTGCACCACCTGCATTCGTTCGGGATAGCCGGCGGCAATGACATCGACGACATGCGCGGCGGTATCCATGCCGATGACGTCCTGGAGATAGGCCGGGCCCATCGGCCAGCCGAAGGCCTCCATGACTCGGTCGACCTGCTCGAAATCCCCGCCATCGGCCAGGAGTTTCAGGAACGCAATGATGTAAGCCGTCAGGATGCGGTTGACCAGGAAGCCCGGGCAGTCCTTGACCACGATAGGCGTTTTTCCCATCGCCACGGCATAGCCGACGGCGGTGGACACGGCGGTGTCGCTGGTCTTTGTGCCGCGGATCACTTCAACCAGCGCCATCACCGGCACCGGATTGAAGAAATGCATGCCCACAAAATTCTCCGGCCGCTGCAACGGCTGGGCGATGTCGTCGATGCGCAGGCTGGACGTGTTGGACGCGATCACCGTGTCCGGTCTCACCGCGTTCTCGAGAGCCGACAGAACCGTGTGCTTCACCTGGAGATTCTCGACCACGGCCTCGACCACGACGTCGATCTCCATGAAGCCCGCGTCATCGGTTTGCGGCGTGATCGACGCCAGCACAGCGTCAGCCTTCGCACGGGCCAGACGGCCGGTCTTGACCTGCCTGTCCAGCTGCCTGACGGCCTCTGCGAGTCCGAGGTCGAGCTGACCAGCGGAGATATCCTTCATACGAACCGGCGTACCGCGCAACGCGCTCGTATAGGCGATGCCGCCTCCCATGATCCCGGCGCCGAGCACGGCCGATTGCTTCACGGGACGGGCGTCGCGGGCATGGCGTTTGAAGAGCTTTTTCAGTGCCTGCTCGTTGAGAAAGGCTTGAACCAGTGACGCCGCCGCCTGGCTCCTGGCGATCCGGCCGAAGGCTTGCGCCTCGAGTTCAAGCGCTGCAGCCCGATCACACACGGCCGCCTGTTCCATCATGTCCACCGCGACCATTGCCGCGGGCTGGTGCTTGGGGCTGCGAGCAGCGATGCCAGTACGGGCCGCGTCGAAGAGCGTGCACAACTCCTGCGCCGACAGGGCAACCGGCGAGCGCTTGCGCGCCTGCCTTGCCTGCCAGTCGAACTCGCCGGCCGCCGCCTTGCGTAGCAGCGCAATGGCAGTAGAGCGCAGCGACTCGGGCGCGGCGACCTCATCGACCACACCACCTGCCAGCGCGGCAGCCGCTCTTGCAGGCTTGCCACCGGCGATCCAGTCGATCGCGAGGCCCGGGCCCGCCAGACGCGAGAGACGGACAGTTCCGCCAAACCCGGGGAATAGGCCCAACTTGACCTCGGGCAGCCCTATTTGAGCCTGCTCGGACATGACGCGAGCGCTGGCCGCCAAGGCAAATTCGAGGCCGCCGCCCAAAGCGAATCCATTGATCGCCACGACGCTGGGGATGGGCAGGTCCTCGAAGTCCACGAAAACCTGGTTGCTGCGCAACACGCCTTCAGCGATGACGTCGGCCGGCCGTTCAAAACTGGCCTTGAACTCGGTGATGTCCGCGCCGACGATGAAAGCATCCTTGGCACTTGTAACCAGCACACCAGCCACGCCTGGTGCAGCAGAAATTTGCTCGATCGCCCGGCGAAATTCATCGACAGTGCGAGCATCGAACTTGTTGATGGCATCGCCTCGACGGTCGAAACACAGCTCGACGAATCCATCGTCCAGGCGCCGGACCCAAATACTTTCACCTTGAAACAGAGCCATCTCCTCAAACCGGCCCAATGCCAGCACAGAAAAGTAGTCTAGTAATTCGACACAGCGCATGCATCGTCGAATCGGACGATCTCCGCAGCTTTCGGCCGCTAGCAGTCCGATGTTGGGCGCCTTTTAGGCCAGGGCGATCACGGCCTCGCCGTTCAACTTGATCTCGCCGGCAGCATTGGCCGCGGAAAGGTGCACACGAACCCTACGCTCGCCTTCGGCCTCGAACTCATCCGTTACACGCCCGCCGAAAGTCAAGGCGTCGCCCAAGTGAGTGATCGCGACGAACCGCACCCCATAGCTGCGCAGCGCGGCTTGCGGCGACCACTTCGTCAATACATGCCCCAGATGGGCCATGCCCAGCATGCCGTGCGCGAAAACATCCGACATGCCGGCACGCCGGGCGAAGTCGAGGTCGATGTGGATCGGGTTGTGGTCGCCCGAAGCGACCGCGTACAGTGCCAGCCCCAACCGGGAGACCGGGTCGCCAGTAAACCAGGGCAGCTCGCATCCCGACGGGACGCGGGCAAAGCGCGGTGGGCTTATTCGGGTGCGATGCCCGCCACGCAAGCGCACGACCACGAGTCGCCGCAAATCGGCCACTCTCATGCCGTGCTGATCGGTCACACGGGTCTCGATTGCAATGAACCCCAAGGCGCCGCCTTTCTTCTCGTAAATGTCGGTGATCCGGCTGTAGAAGGTCAGGCTGTCGCCCGCTACAGCGACGGCGCGGAAGTCAAAATGCTGCTCCCCGTGAAGCAATTGGCCGATGTCCAAGTCCATGAGGGCGCAGAGTTGCCGACTTCCAGGCGATTCCATTTCGAGGCAGCCCAGGAAGGTGGGTGGCGCCGGCAGGGAACGGTAACCCGCCCACCGAGCGGCCGCTTCGTCCAGGTACGCCGGATCGCTTTGGCGCGTCGCCTTGGCGAAGAAGCGCAGCCGCCCTTTCTCCACCTCGACGGTGTAAGGCGCGAACTCGTGGCCGATGTGCGTGTGATTAAGCATAGAAGGGATGCGATTCCAACCGTGAGAGCATCGCGCCCGCAGCGACATTCAAGAACAACCATAGCGCGGTCTCATCAAGAAGTATTCAGCCGAAACGACGATTGGCCAAGGGGCTGCTTTGTCGGTGGATTCGTCTCTTGGGACGATGCGTCAGAGTGCCGTGCGCGCGAGAATCCGGCGCAAGACAGCACATCGAGCCCACATGAATCTGATCTGGCCCCTTCGCAACGCACTCACCGACCATCCCGACGACATTGCTGTGGTATTCGGAGATCGCCGGCTCACCTTCACTACATTCGTCGATCGCGTGTCCAGGCTTGCTTCCGTTTTCAGGGCCCTCGGTGCGGCGCCTGGCGACCGCATTGCCATGATGGGTACGAATTCGGACCGCTACCTCGAGTACCTGTACGCCGCATGGTGGTGCGGCGCCGTGATCAACCCGGTGAACACGCGATGGAGCGCTGCTGAGGTGGCGTATTCGCTGGACGATTGCCACACCTGCATCCTGATTGTTGATGAGGCGTCTGCGCCCGTAGCGAGCGAGCTGCGCAGACTTTCATTGTCGAAGTCGATCGAAACTGTGATCCGAATCAACAGCGGTGGCGGCACCGGTGCCAGCGAAGAGTGGGAGCTGGACTATGAGACGCTCCTGGGCGACGCCACCCCCATGGAGCAGGTAGAAAGATCCGGTGACGATCTTGCCGCTGTCATGTATACGGGCGGCACCACTGGCCAACCCAAAGGCGTGATGCTGACGCATTCGAGCCTGTACCTCAACGCGTTGAGTGTTCTGGCCGCGGAACCGAGACCGGAAAACCCAACCGGAATCCTCGTGGCACCGCTGTTTCACGTCGGTGGAATCGGACTGATGCTGCAACTCATGCATCGCCGATGCAAGCTGGTTGTCGTCGCGGCATTCCATGAAGATGCCCTGATCAAGGTGATCGAGGCGGAGCGAGGATCTGAAATTTTCCTGGTCCCGACAATGCTCAAGCGCGTTGTCGAATCACCTGCCTTGCAGCGGCATGATGTGTCGAGCCTCCAGTTGATACTCTACGGCGCGGCCCCCATAGACAGTGCATTGCTTGCCCGGAGCATGAAAGCGCTTCCTTCCGCGAGTTTCTGTCAGGTCTACGGGATGACCGAGCTGTCACCGGTGATCACCATTCTCGGCGCGGCGCAGCACGACCCGACGGTCAGCGAAAACGCAGGGAGACTCCGATCGGCGGGCCGTCCCGTGCCTATTGCCGAGGTTCGGATCGTGGATGACCAAGACAGAAGCCTGCCCTGTGGAGCCGTTGGAGAAATTGTCGCTCGGGGGCCCATGGTCATGGCCGGATACTGGAACAAGCAAGCTGCTACGCAGGAGGCCCTGAGAGGTGGCTGGATGCATACCGGTGATGGTGGCTACATGGACAGTGAGGGCTTTGTCTACGTGGTCGACCGGCTCAAGGACATGATCATCTCGGGCGGAGAGAACGTCTATTCGGCCGAAGTGGAGAACGCAATCGCCCAATTGCCTCAGGTGCTGCTTTGCGCGGTTGTTGGAGTGCCTGATGACAACTGGGGCGAACGGGTGCACGCGGTTGTTGTTGTGCGACCTGGCGAGACGCTTGACCAAGACGCGGTGATTGCACATTGCCGTAAGCTCATCGCGGGCTACAAATGCCCGCGCACAGTCGAATTTCGAGACGAGCTCCCCCTCTCCGCAGCGGGGAAGCTGCTGAAATACCAGCTGCGCGAACCGTTCTGGGCTGGCCGGAAGCGCGGGGTGAACTAGCCATGGCTATTGACTTCACTCCTTCGTGGACTGACAGCGACCTTGGAACGTACAGAGACACGGTGGTTCGGTACCTAGAGACCGAAATGCTTCCGCGAGACCGCGCCGCACGTGCGCAGGGTCATGTCGGCCACGACCTGTGGCTGAAGGCGGGGAGCCTGGGCTTGCTGTGCGCCGACATTTCTTCGGAGTACGGGGGCGCGGACGGCGACTTTCGCCACATGGCCATTCTTTACGAGGAGATGGCCCGCCGCGGCCTGACAGGGATGAATGCGGCCGTCCACAGCATCGTGGCTCATTACCTGGTAAATCACGGAACGCAGGCGCAGAAGCAAAAGTACCTGCCCAGGCTGGCAACAGGGGAACTCGTCGGCGCGATCGCCATGACAGAGCCCGGAGCCGGGTCGGACTTGCAGGCTATCCGCACTCGGGCGGAGCGGCGCGAGGGCGGCTATGTCATCAACGGTTCCAAGACTTTCATTTCGAACGGGTACCTGGCTGGTCTGGTACTGGTCGTCGCCAAGACAAACCCCGCGGAAAGAGCAAGGGGCATTTCCATCTTCATCGTGGAGACAGAAGGGTGCGCGGGATATCGTGTAGGGCCTCTGCTCGACAAGATCGGAATGAAGGCCCAGGACACCGCTGAACTGTTTTTTGACAATGTGAGCGTCTCGGCTGATTGTCTTCTGGGCGGCAAGGAAGGCGAGGGTTTCTTCCAGCTCATGGCCGACTTGCCCTATGAACGCGCGGTGATCGGCGTCAACGCCGTGGCGACGATGGAAGGCGCGTACGAAGCTACGTTGGCTTATGTGCGGGAACGCCAGGCATTTGGCAAACCCCTGGCCGAATTCCAGAACACAAAATTCAAGCTGGCCGAGATTGCCACCGACATCAAGGTCGCGAGAGTATTCATCGACCACTGTGTCGAGGCGTTTGTCGCCGGCCGTCTCGACACGACAACAGCGTCCATGGCGAAGCTCTGGGGGTCGGAACTCCAATGCAAAGTCATCGACGAGTGCCTGCAATTGTTTGGCGGCTACGGATACATGAACGAGTATCTGATCGGTCGCATGTACGTGGACTCCAGGGTACAGCGCATCTATGGCGGCGCGAACGAGGTCATGAAGGAAGTTATTTCCAGGGCGCTATAGCGCGAACTCGTCGGTTCGTTGTGCACTAGCGAATCAGCCCAAATCGACGCGCGACTGCCACGGCTTGAGTGCGGTTGTGACTGTCCAGTTTGGAGTTGATGTTGCGCAAGTGCGTACGGATCGTGCTGTTGGACACAAAGAGCTTTTCCGCCATGGCGGTGTTCGAATAGCCTTCCGCCAGCAGCAACAAGACGCGGAGCTCCTTCGGCGACAAGGGTTCAGTGAGGGACGTGGCGACTGGCGCTCCTTGCTGTTCAAGGGGTGGCAGACCCGACCCGAAGGCCCCCAGCAGCCGGTGCAGGTATTCCAGGAAGATCGGATCTTCCTTCCCGAACGAATCGGCACGGCGATGCGAATCGAATTGCTGCAGTAACGCACCGCAAGCCGGGCCCTCGTCAACCCAAAGCCGAACGAAACCTTCCGCACTGGCGGCACGCATGACGTCGCTTAGCCCTTGAAACGCTCGCGGCGATTCCCCGCTGCGGCATAGCCCCATGCTGTGAATGATGCGGAGCTTGAGCGCCCGACGATGACGAGCGGAGGCGACGGCCTGTGCGATCTCTGTCTCAAGGCGGGCAACGGCCGCCCCCGCATCTCCCGCAACAACCTCCCAGCGCAGCCGGCACAGTTGCAAGTACTCCAGGTCATTGCCGAACAGCCACTGCCTCGAAACCCGTTGCCATAGGTCCGGGTCCTCCGCGCGGTCCAACTCGGCCTTCGCCGCCTGCGTGTGGCCCTGCAGCAGCAGCAACCTCGAACGCTCCAGTTGTGCGCTCGCCACCACACGAGGAAGTTTTCGCCTGTGTCCAATGTATTCGAGTTCGGTCAGCGCATGAAATGCGTGGTCCACCTCACCCTGGTCGAAAGCAATCCGGGATTGCATGACGTATCCGGTGATCATGTGATCGGGCAACCCAACCTCTCGCACGAGCGGTCCGTACACGTGCAGCAGCTGCTTGGCCTGTTGCAAGTCGTTGCCCTCGTACACGGCGCCCGCATACAGCATGCCCGCCCAGGCGTTGCCGCTGGTATGCCTGAAAGATTCCGCATGGGTGGCAGTCACCGCCACTCGAAAGCGGGCGGTGGCCTGCCGCATCCTTGCCTCTTGAAGATCGATGATCCCTTCGACGGTCTCCGAATACATCAGGTTGAATGTTCCGGATTCCCCGCTCTGCGCGATTCGCGCGATGTCGAGCAGCCGGCGTGCCTCGCCATGATCGCCCATCACGGAAAAGATGTTCGCGACGGCATTCGCCATGACAGCATCGGCGAATGGAGAGCCTGTTGGCAGTTTGGCTACGCTTTCTCGACTCGCGGCGTGGGCTTCGTCATAGCGGTCCATCATCGCGAGCAGCACCGGCTTGAGCGCCAGCACGTGCGCCACTAACTGGGGATCCATTGAGCGCTGCAGCTCGTGTGCTTCCAGCATCTCCATCGCCTGCCATGGCCCACGCGTGAAACAGGTCGCCCAGATCCGGACAATCTCGAGTTCTGGCTCCTCGCGCCAGGCGGAATTTGGAAGCGAATCAAACCATTCCGACAAGAGTCGCATCCGGCCTTCGGAAAGAAGACCTGGTGCGTGATGCCTCAACATGGACACGGCGTGCACGAAGTCGGTGGCAGCAATGGCATGGTCAATTGCCGGTACAGGGCGGCCTTGTGATTCGTACCATGCGGATGCCGCGCGGTGCAAGCGCCGCAACTCATCTGGAGATTCCCTGGCCAATTGACTCCTGAGAAACCCGGCGAAAAGGCTGTGATAGCGGTACGAATCGCCGGTGCCGTCGATGGGGGTCAAAAGGACGTTTTGTGATGCCAGCCGCCTGAGCATGTTTGCGCTGTCGGTTCTGCCTAGCAGGGCATCGCACAGCGGCGGGCTCAGGTTCTTCAGGATACTGGTCGATAGAAGGAAGTTGCGCACCGCCTCGGTTTGGCCGGCCAGCACGTCCTCGACCAGGTAGTCGGCCATTGATTGGTCGGACCCTGAAAACTTGGCGATGAACTCGGAGCGCGCATGGTGCCGTTCGAGGGCCAGAGACGCCAGCCAGAGCGCTGCGACCCAGCCTTCGGTTTTTCGCTGCAGTTTGAGAAGATCTTCAGCGGCCAACGCCGGCTTGCCGCCAAGACCGAAGTACTTGGCTGTCTCGTCGGTGGAGAATCGCAACTTGCCCGAATCGATCTCCACGAGTTGCCCCCGGGCCCGCAAGCGCCCCAAGCCCAAGTCAGGCATGGTCCGCGAGCCGATGAACAGCCGACCACGACGAGGCAGACTCGCGATGATTTCGCGGATCAGGGCCAGAACGCCTGCGTCCTGAATGGTTTCAAGGTCATCGAGAAACAGCGCATAGGGGCTTTCGTCTTGCGAGAGCCGGGCTATGAGATCCAGAGCCCGATCCCCGACTGTCCGGCTTTCGCCGCTGGCCGAATCGGTAAAGTTGATGCCCTGCAAACATGCCGTTGCCTCCTCCAGGCCCGTGAGGAATCGCGAGATGTCATTGTCCGCGGCGTCGAGTGTCAGCCACGCCGCTACGACGGACATCTGTTCGAGACGCTCATGAAACTGGGCCAATGCCGTGGTCTTTCCGAAGCCCGAAGGGGCCCGGACCAACACCAGCTTCGCGGCCTGAGACGTGCAGGCAATCTCACACAGGGTGGAACGGACGACGTTCGACGCGATCGCGCTTGGAGGACACAACTTCGACGCCAGCACGGCCCGCATGTGCCCCTTGGAGGCTTGCATAGAGGTACTCCTGTGAGTGGCGGACAGTCCCGGGTAGGCGACCGCCTGGGAATCTTCGAGCGCAAGCATTTTTTTGCTGGCCGTAGTATAGTGTGTGTTCACCATACTACCAGGGCGTCGACTTGTCGACCACCCTCCTCTTGTTTCAGTTACTTCATTTCACGAAGGAAATAGTCAACATGGATGGACGTCAATACAAGGTTCTCGGAATCTGCGGCAGCCTCAGAAAAAAATCGCTGAACATGTCCGTTCTCAAGTTGGCGGGCGACTCGATGCCCGAGGACATGACCCTCAGCATTGCCGACTTCAGCGGAATACCGCTCTTCAACCAGGACGAGTTCGACAAGCAGTTGCCCGACGGCGTGCTGGCCTTGGCCGCCGAAATCAGAGCGGCGGATGCGGTTCTCATCGCCACGCCGGAATACAACTTCTCGATCCCAGGGGTTTTGAAGAACGCCATCGACTGGGTGTCGCGCACGCCTGAGCAGCCGTTCAATGACAAGCCCGTCGCCATACTCAGCGCGAGCATGGGACCTCTGGGCGGCGCCCGGGTCCAGTATGACCTGCGCAAGACCATGCTGTTTCTCAATGCACAGGTGCTGATCAAGCCGGAAGTCTTCGTCGGCGCCGCCCACACGAAATTCACGGACGGTGCCGTCACCGATGAAGTGACGAAGAAGTTCGTCGGCGACCAGATGCTGGCTTTGCGCAAATGGATCGCGCGAATGAGCAGCTGATCGGGGTCAGATCTTCATAGCCACTTCGTGCGCATGATGCATCGCTTCAAGTGCGGTGCGCGGGGCGAACGCATCGCCGATCACGTGGATCGGCAGGCGAACGCACTGAGCAAGGCGTAGCCCCAGATCGTCCGAGATCTGGGGCTCGATCAAAACCACCGCACCGATACCGTCCACGTCGATCTGCCAGCCTTCGTGCGACATGTGCGCCACACCGCCTGCAACGCGGTCAACTTTCCCGAATGAGACGGTTCTGACGCGCCGCGCATCGGGCCGCGCCTTCCAGGCGCTCCGATTGACCGGGTCAAGGTGGGCTCCCACCGATGCACCCATGGCCACGATGATGGGCTTGGCACCTGCAAGCAGCATCTTGTCGGCCAGTGCAAAGGCCTTCATGCGGTGGTCCGCGGAATCGACGATGAGGACGCCCTTCCCCTCAAGCCCCTCGAGCGTCATCGCATCCTGAAGGCCATAGACGGGCGAGTCGCACGGAAATGACGACGACGCCACACGCTCGTGGGCACCGGACGCGACGACGATCGTGTCGAATTGACCCGACATTTCCGTCTCGAATCGCGTATTGAGGCGAACCGCGACGTCACGCGAAAGCTGCAACTTCTGCCACTCGACGAGCTCCTGGAACTCGTGCCTGCCCGGCAGCGAGGCGGCGAGGCGCAGCGCTCCGCCCAGCTCGGCCTGCGCCTCGAACAATGTCGTGGCGTGCCCGCGTCGCGCCAGCGTCAGTGCGGCCTGCATGCCCGCCGGCCCTCCTCCCACCACGGCAATCCGCAGCGGCACTGTCGTAGGCTCCATCGCGACCTCCGCGGCCGTGCCGACCGCTGGGTTGACCAGGCAGGTCATGCCCCAGGCCGCACGTCCGACGCATCCTTGCATGCAGCCTATGCAGGGACGAATGTCGCTCTCCGCGCCTCTCATGGCCTTCGCGACAATGAACGGATCGGCGATGTGGGCGCGCGCCATGTTGACCATGTCCGCCTGGCCGCATTGCAGTATCTCTTCCGCCAGCTGCAGAGTCTTGATCCGGTGTGATGTCAACACGGGAACCGAGGTCCGGGTTTTCAGGCGGCCGCAGAATTCGCGCAAGGGCGCGGCAGGCGTGCCCATAGGCGGGATCGACGTGTGGATGTTGGAGTGAACGCCCGACGCAACCGACAGGAAATCCACGCCCAGGCTGCCGATCGCGGCTCCAATCTCAAGGCCGAGATCCTCGTCAATGCCATTGTCCACGTATTCATCAGCGGCAATGCGGGCGCCTATCGCCGCCGTGCTGCCGATGCGCTGGCGTGTCACCTCAATAATCTCGCCCACGATGCGTAGCCGGCCGGCGAAATCGCCCCCGTACTCGTCCTTGCGAAGATTGCTCCAGGGCGAGAGAAACTGCTGCAGCAGATATCCGTTCGTGCAGTGAATCTCTATGCCGTCGGCCCCCGCGGCGACGGCGCGCTCAGCAGCATCGGCAAAAGCCGACACGATGGTTCGAATCTCCTGCTGGCTCATTTCGTGCGGCACGACGTCATGGGCGGGATCGCGCGTGGCGGACGGACCCATCGGACCCGACACTGAATTCACCATGTCCTGCTGCCGTCCGGTGTGAAGCAACTGAACAAAGAAACGCGCTCCGTGCGCATGAACGGCCGCGCAAATCTCCTGCAGGCCGGCGCACGCCTCGTCCCACCATAGATCGATGCAGTTGACGGAATGCCGTGAAGACGGGTGGATCGACACTGACTCGGAAAATATAAGACCGGCGCCGCCCATGGCGCGGGCGGCATAGTAGTCGGTCAACCGGGAAGTCGAAAGCCCATCCCGGGCGTAGTTGGTCAGGTGAGCGGATACGAAAATCCTGTTCCTGACCACTACCGGGCCGACGTGAATGGGTTTGAAAACCTCGACCAGCGGTTCAACATCAGATGTCACGCGGCGCCCTTGCTAATATGGTGAGTGTTCACCGTATATGGTACCATTTGGAGTGCATTTTGGGGGCGCGGAGACGCTGCCCCAATGCTCGCTAGAATTTTCGGCACATAACAACCGGATCCGCCCATGTCCAAGCTGCCAGCGCTCAAGGTTCGCGCCACAAAAATGCCAAGTGAGGAGCGAAAGGTGCTTATCGCTCGGGCAGCCGCAAAACTCTTTGCGGAGAAGGGGTTTCACGCGACCACGCTCAAGGCTATCGCGGTTGGGGCAGATGTGTCCGAGGCGCTGCTGCTCAAGTACTTTCCCACGAAGGAAGACTTGTTGGCCGCATCGCTGGACGCCTGCCGCCAGACCACCTTCTTTGCTTCGCTTCAGGAACTGCTTCCCACTGAGCCTTCAACAAAGGCCCTGGTACACGCGGTTCAGGTGGTGACCCGCCAAATCACGATGACGCCCAAAAGCTCGGATCGTGAGAGCCGCGACACGGTCATTCGTATGCTGCTGCGCAGCCTTTGCGAAGACGGGGAATTTGCCACGCTGATGCTGAGCGACCTCGACGAGAAGGTCGCCACCTTCTTTGCGTCGTGCCTGGAGAGAGCGTCGGCCAATGGCGACCTGGATGAGAGCGCACCGCAGCCTGCGCTTGCCGTTGCGTGGATGCGCATCCAATTGTCCCTTGCGGTGCAAGCATTCCAGCTGCCGGAGAAGTCGCCGGTCGGTTACGGGGTCAGCAAGAAGCAGTTCTCCGATGCCCTGATTCGCTTTCAGTTGCTCGGGATGGGTTTGAAAGGCAGCGTGGTGCGAAAGTATCTTGCTGAAGAGTAACTGGCGTCATGTCCACCACTCGAGGAATGTCTCATGAATGAGCGCGTGGCAGCTGTCACCGGAGGGCGCCGTGGAATAGGCCGAGCCGTGGCGTATGCGCTGGCCGACGCCGGCTTCGATGTCATCATCCTCGACCTGGTCGAGGACGCGGAAACGGCTGCAACGCTCGAGGGTATCGAGAATCGCGGCCGGCGAGGCGCTTCAGTCGTCGCCGACATTGCGGCTGTAGACGACCACACCAATACCGCCGAAGCCATTTTTTCGAAATTCGGGACGCTGACGTGTCTGGTGAACAATGCCGGCGTGCTGGTCGCCAAACGCGGCAATGACCTGCTCGATGCGACGCCGATGGACTTCGACCGCGTCATGAACATCAATCTCCGCGGCACCTTCTTTTTCACCCAGGCTGTCGCGAGGCGGATGCTGGAACAGCCGCCCGTGGCGGGGCCGTGTCCGCGGACCATCATCACCATCAGTTCCGCCGCCTCAGGGCGGGCCAAGAACGATGCTCCAGAGTATGCGTTCTCCAAGACCTGCCTTTCCCTGATGAACGAGATGTTTGCCTTGCGCATGGCCGGCAGTGGCGTTTGCGCGTTCGAAGTGCGCCCCGGCATGATCAAGACCGAGATGAGCCGCGACGTCTGGCCGCTGTACGAAGGCTTGATCGAGCAAGGCCATATCCCGCTGGCCCGAATGGGAGAGCCCGAGGATGTCGGCGCGACAGTCGCCGCGTTGGCCTCTGGCGCGCTGCGGTACACGACGGGGCAAAGCGTGTTCGTTGCCGGCGGAATGCAGATTGGCCAATCCCCTGCCGCTGCTGCCCGCCGACATACCGCATAGCACGCTCAGTTTCGCGCCCTGCAGTTCAAACTGATGACTGGGCCAGGCTGCCGGGTCGCAAGATGGATCCGCTCCAGCGACGATACCGCCGCGTCAGGCATCCAATGCGCACTTGGTCCAGCAACAGCGTCAGCGCAGGCGAATAGCGTCGAAGCTGCGGCTGGCCCGTGCCAAGTGCATGCAGCCGACGCTTGACGAGCGCGGAGCTCGCAGCCGAAGCCATTGTCAAGTCTTTCCACCGGACGGTTTGAGGTAGAGCCATAGCGTCCCGCCCAACCAGCCACTGGGCCGGCAAATCCGGTACAAGAGCCAACGCAGTCGCCATGCCAACCATTGCGACCCCGCGGGATACGACTTTCTCCGCCACCTCCATTCTGCGAATTCCGCCCGTGGTCATGAGAGGCATTCGTGCCACTTCGGCAAGCGCTGCGGCAATCTCGACGAAGTACGCCTCGCGAGCCAGAGACCGGCCATCGGCGGCGCGTCCTTGCATTGCCGGACTCTCGTAGCTCCCGCCCGACAGCTCGACGAGGTCGATCGGCAACTCGTTGAGCCACGAAATGACTTGTGCGGCGTCGCTCTCCGAAAAACCGCCTCGCTGGAAGTCGGCTGAGTTCAATTTGACCGCCACGCAGAACTGGGGCGAAACCCGTGTACGAACAGCACGAACCACTTCCAGCAACAGCCGCGCCCTTCCGGACAGACTGCCGCCCCAGCGGTCATCACGCTTGTTGGCGAGGGGTGACAAGAACTGGGAAATAAGATACCCGTGCGCCGCATGGATCTGAATTCCGGTGAAGCCGGCGCGCTCAGCGGCTTCGGCCGTGTCGGCAAAGCGCTCGATGACTTCAGATATCTCTGCGTCAGTCATCGCCTTGGGCGCCGCAAAATGCTTGCTGTACTTTCCCATGTCCAGGGGGACCTCAGACGGAGCCCACGACAGCCCGCCGGTTGAAGCGCGCACTTGACGCCCCGGGTGGTTGATCTGCATCCAGAGATGCGCGCCACCGGTGCGGCCGACCCGCGACCATTCGATGAACGGTGCCAGTTCAGTTTCGCGCTCCAGAACCACGCCGCCAGGCCCTGTCATCGCGCGGCCGTCAATCATCACGTTGCCCGTGATGATCAGTCCAGCGCCTCCCCTCGCCCATGCCTTGTAGAGCTCATAGATCGCCGATCCCGGTACCTGGCCCGGCTCGGCCATGTTCTCCTCCATGGCAGCCTTGGCCAAGCGATTGCGGATGTGTGCGCCATTTGGCAACATGAGGGTATTGAATATCAGTGAAGTCATCGGTGAAGCTTTAAAAGGAACTTTAGAGAGTGCAATAGCCGCCGTCCACCTTGATGTCGGTCCCCGTCACAAATGACGCAGCGGGAGAAGCCAGAAACAGCGCCGCCTGCGCGACTTCGTCCGCCGTGCCGATCCTTCCCAGTGGATGAAGATGCGCCATTTGCCGGGAGACTTCGTCAAGCGTTCCGTAGCGCTCGGCCAGCCGCTCTGTTCCTATGGTTCCGGGAGACAGGGAGTTGACCCGGATCTTGTCTTGGGCGTGCTCGATCGCCAGCAGCCGAGTCATCGCCAATATTCCGCCCTTCGAGGCGGTATACGCCGCGGTACCCGGCCTGCCCACATGAGCCCAGATCGACGACATGTTGATGATTGAGCCGCCTTCCTTGCGCATCAAGGGGATGAAATGCTTGGACACCAGAAACACGGACGTGAGATTGACAGCCATCGTCTCGGTCCAGTCGTCCAGCGAACAATCCACCAGCTTTGAGCGGCTACCGATGGGCGCGGCCGCGTTGTTCACCAGGATGTCCACGCGCGCCGTCATTTCGGCGATTCGCGCGGCTGCCGCCGCAACTGAAGACTCGCTGCGCACGTCGCACGATAGCCATCGCGGCGCTTGTGGTTCGCGCCCTGCCTGCTCGGCTTGCTCAGCCGTGGGCTCCTGAATGTCCAGCACATAGACCGTCGCGCCCGCATCGCGGAACGCGTCTGCGATGGCGTGGCCGATGCCGCGCGCCGCACCTGTGACTACAGCCGTTCGACCTAACAAGTCCTGCATAAAGTCTCCAGTTCTCTCGGGAAAATGAGTGGGCCAGCCCGCGCTTCGGCGCTCGATAGTATGGTAAGTACACACCATATTACATCGATTCACACCAAGGGCTCTTGACATGATTTCGCCGTGATTGTATGGTACGCACTCACCATACTAATAGAGCAATCATTGCACTGGAGACAAACGTGAACATCTTGAGAAATATTCCGAAAATCCTGCGCCGTGCTCGGCCTTCGTTGCTCGCTGCCGCTCTGCTCGTGGCGGGCGGCGCCTGGGCGAACACTTTTCCTTCCCGCCCCATCACGATGAACGTGATCCTGGCCGCGGGCGGTCCGACCGATGTACTCGCGCGCGCCGTGGCGAGCGGCATGTCCGACCAACTCGGGCAACCGGTCATCGTCGACAACAAGCCGGGTGCGGGCGGTGGCATCGCCTCAGCAGTAACCGCCAAGGCGAAGCCTGATGGCTACACCCTCCTCATGACGGTGAACACGGCCCACACCTTGCTGCCCTATATCCAGAAGGGTCTGGGATACGACCCGGTCAAGGACTTCACCCCTATCAGCATCATTGGCACTACGTACAACGTCATTGTGGTCAACAAGGACTTTCCGGCTCAGGACTTCAAGGGCCTGATCGAGCTGGCCAAGGCGAAGCCAGAGTCCGTCAGCGTGGCGGTGTTCGGGATCGGCGGACGCTATGCGTCAGCGCGGTTGGCGGCGGCGACCGGCGTGAAGTTTCTCGAGATTCCCTACAAGGGCGGTGCACAAGGCACCCAGGCGCTGATGAGTGGCGAGGTGAACATGTTCTACGACGGCGCAGGGCTGGTGGACACGCGCGTCAAGTCCGGTATGTACCGAGCCATCGCAGTATTGAGCAAGACGCGCAGCCCTGTTTTGCCCGATGTGCCCGCGGTCGGCGAATACATCCCTGGGTTCGAAGTGCCGCTGTGGTTCGGCGTGGTTGCGCCGGCGGGACTGCCCGAAAAGGTCAAGGAACGCCTGCACAAGGCGCTCATTGCATCGCTCGATACGCCCAAAGTAAAGGCCGCCGCCGCTGCCCTCGGCCTCGAAATGGTCGGCAATACCCCGGCGGAATTCGCCAAGCGCATACGCGAAGAGGCCAAAGCCACCCCGGATCTTGTTCGCCGCTACAAGATCACCATCGATTGATTGATTGAAAGCAGAAGAAAAATGAAGTCCAAGTGGAACTTGAGCATCCCGCAGTTTGAAGGCCTGGCGTCCCGGCAGGCGCACGCCGACCTGCCTGCGGGAACGTTCGAGCGCGAAGTGGGCCGTGACGGCTTCTTCGGAGCCGCAAGCCATGTCTACCATAGCCGTCCTCCGACTGGCTGGGATTCAGTGGACGGCCCCATCCGCCCTCGGGCGTTCGACGCACTCGCGCTGGATCATCGCGCTCGCTCGCCCTGGGAAGCTAGCGAGCTATTCCATAACGCGCACGTGCGGGTGCGGTTCTGGCGAACCAGCGAGCCCATGGATCACATCGTGCGCAACGCGGACGGGGACGAATTGCTGTTCGTCCATGAAGGCGGCGGCGATGTCTACTGCGACTATGGGCACATCACCCTGGAGCCAGGCGACTATCTGCTGCTGCCCCGAGGGACCATGTGGCGCCTGGACCCGCTGCCCAACACCGACATCCTCCTGATCGAATCGACGGGTTCGGCTTACAGCCTCCCCGATCGCGGCCCGGTGGGTCGATTCGCGCCATTCGACCCGGGCGTGCTCGAGCGGCCACGTCTGAACGAAGCCTTCAAAAGCCAGCCCGACACGCCCACTCGCGTGGTAGTCAAGCGTGGCAACCAGTTCGGGCAGCTGAAATACCAGTTCAACCCCCTGGACGCGCTGGGATGGAAGGGTGATCTCTATCCAGTGCGCCTGAACGTTCGCGACATTCGCCCCCTCATGAGCCATCGCGTGCATTTGCCACCCTCGGTTCATACGACGTTCCTCAGCAGCCGTTTCATCATCTGCACATTCGTGCCGAAGCCGCCGGAGAGCGACCCCGGCGCGATGAAACTGCCCTTCTTCCATAGCAACGACGACTGCGACGAGGTGATCTTTTATCACCGGGGCCGCATCGGCAGTCGCGGAAATTCGATCGGCCAAGGCGCGTTGACCCTTCACCCGGGCGGGACGATCCACGGCCCCCACCCCGAGACCCTGCCCTACATGTTCGAAGTCAGCCCCAACCGCGCCCCTGGCTACGCAGTGATGGTCGACACATTCGATGCGCTGAGCGTGGGCGCCGGTGCACAAGCATGCGAGGTCACCGACTATCACGAGAGCTGGCGCGCTTCCATCGACTTCGTCTCGGACAAACCGAACGCATGAGGACACTCACATGAAGCTGGCCACGCTTCGCGACACAAGCCGCGACGGAAAACTCATCATCGTCAATCGGCCGCTCACACGTTGGGTGAGCGCCGCGACGGTCGCGCCGACGATGCAAGCTGCGCTGGACGCCTGGAGCGACGCGGAGCAGCCGCTGCGAAAGCTCTACGACGCGCTCAACGACGGCACGGTCGAATCGCAGCCCCTCGACTTCGAGCAACTGGCGGCCCCCCTTCCCCGCGCATACGCATGGATGGATGGAAGCGCCTTTCTGAATCACATGGAGCTCGCTCGCAGGTTGAGAGGCGCAAAGATGCCGGAAGGCTTTCGCGAACTGCCTCTTATGTATGAGGGCATCTCCAGCACATTCCATGCATGCCGCGATTCTCTTCCGTTGCCTGCCGATGACGTGGGACTCGACATCGAAGGCGAGATCGGCGTGATTCTTGACGATGTCCCCCAGGGCGTCTCCGCGCAAGACGCTTCGGCGCATATCAAGCTGGTAACGCTCGTGAACGACACAAGCCTTCGGTCCATCATCGCAGACCGAGCCGCTCGAGGCTACCCAACCAGCGTGCACGGCAAACCCCCTTGTGCCATGGCACCGGTCGCAGTCACACCCGACGAGTTCGGCGATGCTTGGGACGGCAGCAAACTCAGTTTGCGGTTGCGCAGCAAGGTCAACGATGACCTGCTCGGTGAACCCAACGCCGGCGTCGACATGTTCTTCGACTTCCCCGCTCTGGTTGCCCACGCGGCGAAATATCGCCCGCTTTGCGCCGGCACCATCGTTGGCTCCGGGACCGTCTCCAACTACGACGCCTCGGCCGGGTCCGCGTGCATAGCGGAGCGGCGCATGATGGAAACAGTGACGAATGGCAAGCCGGACACCCCCTATCTGAAAGCCGGCGATGTCATCAGCATCGAAATGCTCGACGGGGACGGCCGCAGCGTGTTCGGTGCCATACGCCAGCAGGTTGCGCTGGCCGGCTGAAGGGGATCGCATGCACTACGACCCTCGGTCCGAGAAGCCCGACCTGCCTCACGACCCATTCAACGCGCTGGTCGTGCCACGCCCGATTGGCTGGATTTCGTCCATCAACGCCAACGGCACGGTCAATCTCGCGCCCTACAGCTTTTTCAACATCGTGGCGAACAAGCCGCCGTACGTGATGTTTTCCAGCGCGCACAGAAAGGACTCGCAGCGCAATGTGGAAGAGCGGGGCGAGTTCGTCGCGAGCATGGCCACCTACGAGCTTCGGGACCAGGTAAACCTCTCCTCCGCCCCCTACGGCGCGGATCTCAGCGAGCCCGAACTGCTTGACATCGAAATGGCAGCGTCGAAATACGTGCTGCCGCCTCGTGTCCAGATGTCGCCGACCGCACTGGAGTGCCGCTACGTGCGCACGATCGAGCTGCCCGGCTCGAACGGTGCGCCGCATTTCTGTTCCATCATCATTGGCGAAGTAGTCGGCATCTACATCGATGAGCGTGTGCTGACAAACGGCCAGGTCGACCTGGCCAAGGTCAGGCCCATCACGCGATTGGGATATATGGAATACGCCGTCGTCGATCGCGTCTTCGAGATGGGTAGGCCACGCCAGGTAGTTGTACCGGAGGGCGGACATGCTTAGTAGAGAAAAGCGCTTCGAGATCGAAGCCGAATGCAAACGGGTCGCCCTTTGCGCGTCCAACTTCGCCGACGCGGGGAGGCTCCAAGAGTACGGCGATTGCCACACTGACGACGCGGAGTTCATTCGTCCCTCGACCTATCCCGCCAATCCATTGAAAGGACGCGCGGAATTGGTCAGCAGTCTCAAGTCGCGCGACGAGAACCTGCTCAGCCGCCACGTCTTGTCGAACATGATCGTTGACGTAATCAATGACCATGAGGCGCAGGCCATCGCCTACTTCTTGCACTACGCCGCCCGTCGTAATGTGGACGACCCCGAAGCGGTGCCAGCCGTGGACTCAGCGCTCAAGTCCGTGGGTGAATACCAGATCCGCTTTGTTCTGCAACAAGGGAAGTGGCGGATTCAGCGCCGCGTCGGCCGATTTCTGTTCGGCGGCGTCTTCAAGCCCTGAGCGCGCGCGAATTCCTGATCAAACGCCCGCGTCAACGCGAACAAGGAGCACTTCATGCTGGGACTGATGCAGGACAGGCCATTGATGGTCTCGTCCCTCTTGGAACACGCGGCAAGGTACCACGGCGGCGTGGAGATCGTCTCCCGCAGCGTCGAGGGCCCGATCCACCGCACGAACTACGCTGACGTGCAAAGGCGCGCCAAGAGGGTGGCCAACACGTTGGCCGCCCTGGGCATCGGCGCCTCGGACAGGGTCGGGACTCTGGCCTGGAACACTTATCGGCACCTGGAGCTGTACTACGGCGTGTCGGGCAGCGGAGCGGTGCTCCATACCGTCAATCCGCGCCTGTTTCCGGCGCAGGTTCAGTACATCGTCACTCACGCGGAAGACAGAATCCTGTTCTTCGATGCCACGTTTGCCTCGCTGGTGGAGCAGTTGGCCCCCAACCTCGACACGGTCGAGTACTTCGTCGCGCTAACGGATCGGGAGCACATGCCGGACATCCAGGTGCGCAACCTGCTGTGCTACGAAGACCTCATAGCCACGCAGAGCGACCAGTACGAGTGGCCGTCGTTCGACGAGCGCACGGCTTCCTCCCTTTGCTACACCTCCGGCACCACTGGCAATCCTAAAGGTGTCCTGTACTCGCATCGTTCCACCGTCCTGCATTCGCTGATGGAATGCGCCCCCGACACATTCGGCGTCAGCACAGCGGAGTCCCTCTTGCTGGCAGTGCCGATGTTCCATGCGAATGCCTGGGGCATGCCCTATTCGGCACCGCTGGTCGGCGCGAAGCTGGTGCTTCCCGGCCCGCGCCTGGATGGCGACAACATGTACGAGCTGATGCGCGACGAGCGCGTGACCTTCTCTCAAGCCGTCCCCACGGTCTGGCTCATGTTCTTTCAGTACCTGGACGCGCATCCTGAGCTGAACGTCCGCGATCTCAAGCTCCGGACCGTGGGTGTCGGCGGCGCCGCCCTGCCCCGCACCATGCTGGAGCGCTTCGAGCGCGACTATGGCATCACCGTCGTTCAGGGCTGGGGAATGACCGAAACCAGTCCGATCGGGGTCATCGCAAGACCCTTGCCAAAGCACGAGCACCTGTCTTATGAAGAGAGTGTCGCGGTGAAGCTGAAACAAGGCCGCGCCGTCTGGGGGGTCGAACTGAAGCTGGTCGATGTGAACGGCATGGAAGCTGCAAACGATGGGCGCAGTCCAGGGCACCTGCATGTGAGAGGTCCGTGGATAGCGAGCGGATATTTCCGAGGCGAGGGTGGCGATGTGCTCGATTCGCAGGGATGGTTTCCGACCGGCGACATCGCCACCATCGACGCCGACGGGTACGTCCAGCTCGTCGACCGGGCCAAGGACGTGATCAAGTCCGGCGGCGAATGGATTTCGTCCATTGAAATCGAGAATGCGGTGATGGCACACCCGGCAATCGCCGAGGCGGCCATCGTCGGTGTCGCGCATCCGAAGTGGCAGGAACGGCCGCTGCTCATTGTCGTGCCACGGGCGGGCAGCAAGGTCTCACGGGACGAGCTTCTTGCCTTCCTGGCACCTCAGTTCGCCAGTTGGTGGCTGCCGGACGACGTCGTCTTCGTTACCGACCTTCCCCACACTGCTACCGGAAAGATTTTGAAGGCATCGCTGCGTGAGCAATTCCGCGACCACCTTCTGATGACCGGTCTGGCAGAAACCCATCAGCCTGAGGCTGCGTGATCATGGATATCCAGACCATCCTGAGCCAACCCACTACTCCCCTGGGTTCGCCCGCGTTTCCTCGCGGACCCTACCGCTTTGTGAATCGCGAGTACCTGAACATCGTGTATCGCACTGACATCGAGGCGCTGCGCCGGGTCGTACCCGAGCCGCTCGAAGTTGACGATCCCTTGGTCAGGTTCGAGGTCATGCGGATGCCCGACACCACGGGCCTGGGCTCCTACATGGAATGCGGCCAGGCCATCGTCGTGCGCCACGGCCAGGAACGCGCGGAGTACATCCATGCCATGTATGTCGACAGCTTGCCCGCGATTGCCAGCGGGCGCGAAATCAGCGCGTACCCCAAGAAACTTGGCGCGCCACGCCTCTACACCGACTCCGACACACTGGTGGGCACTCTGGATTACGGCAGCCTGCGCGTGGCGACGGCAACCGCTGGTTACAAACATGAAGCCCTTGACCACGAGGCAGCGCGCCTGGAGATCTGCGTTCCGACCTACATGCTCAAGATTCTTCCGGGCTACGACCGCAAGCCGCGCATATGTGAACTGGCGCGCATGCAGATCAGCAACATCAGCATTCACGGCGCCTGGCGCGGACCGGCGCGGCTTCAACTCTTTGAGCATGTGATGGCTCCGCTCGCGGATTTTCCAGTTCGAGAGATCGTCTCATCGAGCCACATCGTGTGCGACTTGAACCTGTCTCCCGCCAAGGTTGTCGTGGACTACCTCGCCACATATTCCCGCTAGGCAATCGCCGATTCGTCCCTTCTGACGATGCGCGCCGGCACCCAAAAAACTATTCTCGAATCAAGTGTCAAGCACACGACGAAGGAAGTGATCTGGAGGACTTCGCGTGCGAACACTGCCCCATCGGCCGATGCGATGGGCGTGCCAACACCCGCCTAAGAGGTGCCAGTTTTCGGGGGTCGCCTTCGCAGTTCTGCGAAGCGACTTGCCGCATCGAAAAGTTTGCACCAAAGATTTCAACCTATATGGAGACAGGAAACATGCATAAGACATCATTGGCTCTGGCAGCGGCGTTTGCTTGTGGAGGAGCTCTCGCGCAATCGTCTGTGACGATGTTCGGCATAGTTGACTTGACGCTGAACCAGGCGAAGGGCAGCGTATCGAGCAAGACCCAGTTGACCAGCGGCGGCTACGCCGTCAGCCGCATCGGGTTCCGCGGCACCGAAGATCTTGGGGGCGGAATGTCGGCTGGGTTCTGGTTGGAGGCCGCCGTTAATGCCGACAATGGCCAAGGCTCCATGACCAACACCAACAATCAAGCCAATGGTGCCGTCGCGGCGGCGGCCGGCCAGCAGGGCCTGACGTTCAACCGGCGATCCACGGTGAGCCTTGCGGGCAAGTGGGGAGAGATTCGACTGGGGCGTGACATCACGCCTCAAGGGTGGAATCATTCCTCCTACGATCCGTTCATCGTCGGTGTCGGCACCAGCCAGGTTTATATTGGTTCGGCCGGGCTGCACGCTCCGACGGGCGGCAGCAGTGGACCCAATACCCGCGCTTCGAACACCATTGGCTATCACCTGCCAACAGGCTTGGGCGGATTCTTCGGACAGTTTATGCACTACCGGGGTGAGAACGCTTCCAACGTCGCGACCGCGGACGATGGTACAGGCAATCAGATTCGCCTGGGGTATGCGTCGGGTCCGATCCACACCGCACTTGTGCTGAGTCGGACGAAATACGCGGCAGGCGATTTCACGACTGCAAACATGGGCGGCACTTACAACTTCTCCGTGGCGAAGCTCTGGGCTGCAGTGGACTCCGACAAGATTTCGGGCGGCGTGAGTGGCAAGGGATTTCTCGTTGGATTGACAATGCCCGTTGGTTCCGGTGAGATTCGCAGCTCGTACAGCCAGTACAAGACCACGGCCGCCGGCAACCCGAAGTCGAACAAGCTCGCGGTCGGCTACGTGCACCATCTCTCCAAGCGGACCAACATCTACACGACGGTCGCGCGAATCAAGAACTCTTCGGTCGCCACATCGGCGTTCAGTGGCGCAGTGACGGCGGCTGGGCAGAGTTCGACTGGCTTTGACATCGGCATCAAGCATTCGTTCTAGCGCCTACCGACGATCGTCAACCCCTTCGGCGGCATCCAGTGAACGACCAACTCGGCGCGGAACCGGCGCTCCGATGCTTGAGCAGCTTGCTGGCCCGCAGCATCGACTACGGCCACGGTCACGTGGCTGTGGTTCGACTGGCCTATGCCGCCGCCGCAGGGGCAGAGATCGCTGACGAGCAATGGACCTACTGCAATCGTGTGGTTCGGCACAGTCCCGATGCGTCGCTCAGGTTCATGTTCGAAAAGGCTTGCGCCTCAAGGCAACCATCAACAAATTATCAAGAATGACATCGTCGCTAGCGCGGGGCCTGTTTGCCGCAGTCCTTCTCGGGATCGCCCCACTTCGACCATCGTTCGTCCCTGTGGATCCTGATTGTCGTAGCGCCTCGGGCGCCCTATTGATCCTCGCGACCTCCGGAAGCAGCTACGTCTTGCCCGCTTGAAAGGCCTATTTTTCGTCAGGCATTCCCACGACCTTTGACGTACGCCTCCATTCAATGTGAGCTGGCTGGGCCAGTTCGGAAGAGGTCCCGCTACTCGCCCTCGGGAACACCCAGCCGCATGACAAGGGCATCCAACATTTCGTAAAGCAATGCCGTGAAGTCCGCACCGACCAGGGCTTCCAGCTCCCGATAGCGTGCCTCGACCTGGGGCGCCAACTCGCTCACCACTTGCCGCGCAGCGTCCGTCAAGGACACCAGCAGGCGCCGCTGGTCCTGTTCGAGGCGGGATCGCAAGATCAAGCCGACGGCATCCATGCGCGCAAGGATGCCGGTCAGGCTCGGCCCAGAAATGCAGCACATGGCTCCGATCTGCCGCGGCTCCATGGGGCCATGGGAAGCCAGGGCCCTGATCACCCGCCATTGTTGCTCGGTCACCCCCTGCTGGTTCAGCAGTGGCCTGAACTCGCCCAGGACGGCCTCGCGCGCCTGGAGCAGGAGCAGGGGCAGGTTGCGGTGTCGCAGCTTGGATGTAATTTTTTCCATCCCCCGATCATCCCCGAATAGTCGCCGCCATCGCGTCACCGGGGCGGCTTGATTCCTTAATATGTTATCTATATACTTGTTCATATGTTAATGAATAATCGGCCGTCGCAGGCCCCCCTCCCCCGCTTCGGCTTCGCGCCGCACAGGCCTTTTGGTACGGTCTACGGAGTCCTGCTGAATCACCGCCTTGCGCTCGAGGCGATGGGCGACGCGGCCCACGAGCCCCCCTATGGGACACCACCCCGGGCGCCCGTGCTGTACATCAAACCCCGCAACACGCTGTCACGGAACGGTCAAGCCGTGGAGATACCGACCGACCCCGGGCAGGTCGAGGTCAGCGCGCAGCTGGGCATCGTGATCGGAGCGGCGTGCACACGCGTCTCGCCAGCCGAAGTGCTTGACCGCGTGGCGGGCTACACCATCGTCAATGACCTCAGCCTGCCCCACGACAACTTCTATCGCCCGTCGGTGAGACTGAAGGCCCGCGACGGCTTCTGCCCGGTTTCCGACAACGTGATCGCCCGCGATCGTATTGCCGATCCGGATGAGCTGGAGGTGAAGGTGCTGCTGGACGGGGAGTTGCGGCAGCTCACCAACACCAGCCAAAGGCTGCGCACGGTGGCCAACCTGGTGGCAGATGTCAGCGCTTTCATGACACTGATGCCCGGCGACATCCTGACTCTCGGCGGCTCTTATGGCGCTCCGCTGGCGAAGGCGGGCCAGGAAATTCGCATCGAAATCGAAGGCCTCGGAAGCCTGACCACCCAGCTGGTGGAAGAGAACGGGGGCGCGACATGACAGCGCAACGCACTGCCCGGGTAGCCTATGGGGGCGCCATCCACATGGCAACGCCCCACGGGGACAGGATCCAGCTTGGAGATGGCCGCGTCCTGGACGAAAAGGACGTGGTCTGGCTGGCGCCGTTCGAGGTCGGCACCATCATCGCACTGGGCCTGAACTACGCCGACCATGTCAAGGAGCTCTCCGGCGAGCTGACGATCACCGCCAAGGATGAGCCGCTGGTGTTCCTCAAGGGACCGAACACCGTCATCGGCCACTTCGGCTTGACGCGGCGGCCCGATGACGCGAAGTTCATGCACTACGAGTGCGAGTTGGCGGTCGTCATCGGCAAGACCGCCCACAAGGTAAGACGGGAGCAGGCACTGGACCACGTGGCCGGCTACACAGTGTGCAACGACTACGCGATCCGAGACTACCTTGAGAACTGGTACCGCCCCAATTTGCCGGTGAAAAACCGCGACGGCTGCACCGCGCTGGGCCCCTGGCTGGTGGATGCCGCCGCAGTTCCCGACCCGCACAGCCTCGTCCTGCGCACGACGGTGAACGGTCGCGTCACGCAACAAGGAAGCACCCGCGACCTGATCCACGGCGTGCCCGACCTGATCGAGTACCTGAGCAGCTTCATGACCCTGCAGGCGGGCGACGTGATTCTCACGGGAACCCCAGAAGGCGTCATCAACGTGCAGGCCGGCGATGTGGTGATCACCGAGATCGAGGGCATCGGCCGACTCGTCAACACCCTTGCCAGCGACGCCGAATTCGCCAGCTGAAACGAATCCACCCACCAAAGCGCGAGAAAGCACCATGAAGGTTCAACACCTGATCGACGGCAAGGCGGTAGCAGGCACCGGCTATTTTGAGACAGTCAACCCGGCCACGCAAGAAGTGCTGGCGGAAGTGGCTTCCGGCGGTGAAGCGGAAGTGGCTGCGGCGGTCGCGGCTGCGAAGGCTGCATTCCCGACATGGGCCGCAATGCCGACCCCTCAACGTGCAAAGCTCATTCGCAAGCTCGGCGACCTGATCGCGGCCAACGTGCCCGAAATCGCGAGGACCGAAACGAACGACTCCGGCCAGGTCATCGCGCAGACGGGCAAACAACTGATTCCGCGCGCGGCCGACAACTTCTATTACTTCGCCGAGATGTGTACGCGTGTAGACGGTCACACCTACCCGACCGAAACGCACCTGAACTACACCCTCTTCCACCCGGTGGGCGTTTGTGCGCTGATCTCGCCCTGGAATGTGCCCTTCATGACTGCCACGTGGAAGGTGGCGCCCTGTCTCGCGTTCGGTAACACGGCGGTGCTGAAGATGAGCGAACTTTCGCCGCTCACTTCCGCACGACTTGGCGAGCTGGCGCTGGAAGCGGGCATTCCAGCCGGCGTCCTGAACGTGGTGCACGGCTACGGCAAGGAGGCAGGCGAGCCGCTGGTGCGTCACCCGGATGTGCGCGCGATCTCGTTCACCGGCTCGACCGCCACTGGCAATCGCATCGTCAAGGAAGCGGGTCTGAAGAAGTTCAGCATGGAGCTGGGCGGCAAGTCGCCCTTCGTGATCTTCGAAGACGCGGATTTGCCCCGGGCGCTGGATGCCGCCGTGTTCATGATCTTCTCCAACAATGGCGAGCGCTGTACCGCGGGCAGTCGCATCCTGGTGCAGAAGTCCATCTACGCCGACTTCGCGCGAAAGTTCGCGGAACGTGCCCGGCGCATTGTTGTGGGCGACCCGCTGGATGAAAAAACCATCGTTGGTCCCATGATCTCGCAAGGTCACCTGGCCAAGGTACGCAGCTACATCGAACTGGGTACGAACGAAGGCGCTACCCTTCTAGCCGGTGGCCTGGAAGCCCCCGAGGTTTCGGTCCGCGTCAAGAAGGGCAATTTCGTGCAGCCCACCGTGTTCGCCGACGTGGATAACCGGATGAAGATCGCCCAGGAGGAGATCTTCGGGCCGGTGGCCTGCCTCATCCCCTTCGACGACGAGGCCGATGCAATCCGCATCAGCAACGACATTGCTTACGGGCTGTCCAGCTACGTATGGTCGGAGAACATCGGCCGCGCGCACCGTGTGGCGGCCGCGATCGAGGCGGGCATGTGCTTCGTCAACAGCCAGAACGTGCGCGACCTTCGACAGCCGTTTGGCGGAACCAAGGCTTCCGGAACGGGTCGCGAAGGCGGCATCTGGAGCTACGAAGCTTTCCTGGAACCCAAGAACATCGCGGTTTCGCTGGGCAGTCATCACATCCCCCATTGGGGCGTGTAAGGAGGCCTCATGAGCTTGTATGGGCTGCAAAAGTTCCTCTATTCGATGAACCGGGAGGCCGAGGTTCAACGACGCTATAGCGAAGGCGGCCAAGCGCTCGACGCGCTGTTGGCCGAGTACAAGCTCGACGAGGAGGAGCGAACCGCGATCCGCGAGGGGGACATTGGCAAGCTCTATGTACTGGGCTGCAACGGCCAGCTACTGATGCACTTCGCACCTTTGCTGGGCATGCCCTGGGCCGACTACCTCGAAGCAATGCGTGAAGGCGTGCGCAAGTACGGACCCGTGCGCGCTGGCATCTATGCGATGACAACGTCCGCGGACGAAAAAGTGGCGGGAGTTTGAAATGAGCCTCGTATTCGCCGGCGTCTGCAGTCACGCCCCCGGGATCACCGGCCGCGCGCATCTGGCCGACTCGGCCGTGAAGGACGAATTCCATCGGCAATTCCACCGCCTCGGCGAGCAGCTCAGGGCAGCGCAGCCCGATGCCGTGATCATCATTGCCGCGGAGCACTTTGCCAACTTCTTCATGAACAACATGCCAGCGTACGCGATCGGCATGGCCGATGTGTACGACGGCCCGATCGAAGACCCCAAATGGCTGGGAATCGAGAAGCGGAAGGTTCCTGGGAACGCCGCGCTCTCACAGCGGCTCATACGCTCGGTCATGCAGACGGTTGACGTGGCTTACGCCGAGGAATGGCGATTCGACCACGGGATCATGGTCCCGCTGAACTTCCTCACACCGGCTTACGACGTGGACGTGATTCCGGTGAACATCAATTGCCAGGGACCGCCACTTACGCCCTTGCACCGCGCCTGGGCCTTCGGTGAGGCATTGCGCAGCGCATGTGACAAGGTGCCGGAGCGCATTGCGCTTGTGGGAACAGGCGGAATCTCACACTGGCCGGCGACGCCAGACTCCGGAAAGGTGAACGAGGCCTGGGACCGCGAGTTCATGGATCGGTGGTGCCGCAACGACCGCGCTGCGATGCTCTCCTACAGTGACGAGGAGACGTACCGCGATGCAGGCCAGGGAGGATTCGAGATCCGAACCTTCATCACCATCGCCGCAGCGGCGCGGGGGCGCGGCCAAATTCTCCATTTCAAGCCAATACCGATCTTCGCGGTGAGCTGTACCGCCGCCACCATGACCGTGGAATAGCTGTTCCTCTCAGGTCAACTTGAGTAACCGGCCCTTAGCCCCACCTAACCCCGTTTTCGCACTTTCATGTTAGCCCAAGCCACTACTTCAGAGCTCGCTCGCGAGTTGTACCTTGCACGCAAAACCTGTACACCGGTAAGGCACTTCTCGTCGCGGTTCCCCGGCATGACGATCGACGACGGCTATGCGATCCAGCGCGAATGGGTTCGACTGGAACTGGCCGACGGCCGCAGCATCAAGGGTCGGAAAATCGGACTGACCTCGCGCGCCATGCAACAGGCAAGCCAGATCACCGAGCCTGACTACGCGCCACTCATGGACGACATGTTCTTCGACAACGGCACGGATCTTCCAATGTCACGCTTCATCGCCCCGCGTGTGGAGGTTGAACTTGCTTTTGTCCTCGGCCGCGGCTTGAAAGGTCCCGGTATCAACTTGACGGATGTCCTCTCGGCGACGGAGTACGTGATGCCGGCGATTGAAATCATCGATGCGCGCATCGAACAATTCGACCGTGAAACCCGTGCCATGCGCAAGGTGTACGACACGATCTCGGACTTTGCTGCGAACGCCGGGGTGATTCTGGGTGGGCACCCGGTAAAGCCGCATGACGTGGATCTGCGCTGGATAGGCGCCCTGCTGCACCGGAACGGCGTGGTCGAGGAATCCGGCCTCGCTGCCGCTGTCCTCAATCACCCGGCAATCGGCGTCGCGTGGCTGGCCAACAAGATAGCCCCCTACGGAGAACAGCTGAATGCCGGAGACGTGGTGTTGGCCGGGTCGTTCACCCGGCCAACACCTGCCTTGGCAGGTGATACCTTCCACGCCGACTACGGGCCGCTGGGTTCGGTGGCATTCCGTTTTATCTGAGGCGCCGACCAATGCGAATTTCAACAACTCGCAACTCCCGCAGCCCCTATTGAGGAACCAACAAGATGACATTTCTTCCCCTGAATGACGCCGGGCTGCTGAAGAGCCAAAACCTGATCAATGGACAGTGGGTCGACGCCGTTGACGGCAAGACACTCGCGGTGCGCAATCCAGCCAACGGCGAACTGATCGCAAATATTCCGGATATCGCAGGTGAACAGACCGATCTGGCCATAGCGACTGCACATTCCGCTTTCAAGGCATGGAAAAAGCGCACAGCGGATGATCGCGCGCGAGTCTTGCGGCGTTGGTTTGAGTTGATGGGGCAGCACAAGCACGACCTCGCCTTGCTGATGACCAGTGAGCAAGGGAAGCCGTTGCAAGAGGCGCTCGCCGAGATCGATTACGCGGCGTCCTACATCGAGTGGTTCGCCGAAGAAGCGCGGCGCCTTTACGGTGAAATCGTCCCGTCGCCATGGCCAGACAAGCGCATTCTGGTCACGCGTGAGCCGGTCGGCGTCTGCGCCGCGATTACGCCCTGGAACTTCCCTGCCGCGATGATCACCCGCAAAGTCGCCCCTGCGCTCGCCGCTGGCTGCACCATCATCGTAAGGCCCGCAACGCAAACGCCCCTGACTGCCCTCGCGATGGCGGAACTGGCGCAAAGGGCGGGCGTTCCTCCCGGGGTGATCAGCGTGCTGACAGGTAGCGCCCGCGCGATCGCCGCCTCACTCATGGCCAGTCCGATCGTACGCAAGCTGACGTTCACCGGCTCGACCGAAGTTGGACGCATCCTTGCGGCCCAATGTGCACCCACCCTGAAGAAGATGTCGTTGGAACTCGGTGGCAATGCGCCGTTCATCGTCTTCGAAGACGCTGACCTCGACCAAGCGGTAGTCGGCGCGCTGGCCGCGAAGTACCGCAACACGGGGCAAACGTGCGTATGTGCCAATCGATTTCTCGTGCAGGAAACTGTGTACGACGCATTTGCGGCGAAGCTCGCCACCGCGGTCAGGGCATTGAAGGTCGGGAACGGTGTCGAGGCCGGTGTGGCACAGGGCCCGCTGATCGACGAGACCGCTCTGCGGAAGGTTGAGCAACTGGTCGAGGACGCCACATCCAAAGGCGCGCAGGTTCTCACCGGAGGAAAGCGGCACGCGCTCGGCCAAACGTTCTATGAGCCCACGATCCTGACGCATGCCACGAGCGACATGCTCCTGGCCCAGGAGGAAATCTTTGGCCCCGTCGCTCCCCTGTTCAAGTTCAGGACGGAAGACGAGGCAGTGACGATGGCGAACGATACGGAGTTCGGTCTCGCGGCCTACTTCTACACCCGCGATTCGGCGCGGACCTGGCGAGTCGGTGCCGCGCTCCAGTACGGAATGGTGGGCATCAATTCGGGAATCATCTCCACGGCCGTAGCTCCTTTTGGTGGAGTCAAGCAATCAGGCTATGGCCGGGAAGGCGGACGGCAAGGTATCGACGAGTACGTTGAGACCAAGTACCTCTGCATGGCTTGAATCAATGCGAGCGATAGCCAGCATCGACTGCGCTATCCGGCTTCTGTCCTCGTATCGAGTTGCAGATGCCATGCATTTCGGCTTCTCGTCGCGCTTCGCGCGCATAGCTGCATGTTGCTCGCGACGACTCGCGCGCCATCTGAATAAACCGATATCGGAAGTTGTCAGCGCGTACGGTGGCGCACTCAGACCATCGAGTGGCGTCTGCGACCAAGCGGCGCAAGACACAACGCCCTAAATTATCGGGCAAGGCGGCACCCCGCCTCACTCGATGGCAGCCCGCACACCAACGGCTGTCGGACTTGGTTGGCGCCTCATCGATCGGACACGAGGAGCAGCCAATCTGTACGAAGCCAATGCATCTCGATTGGTTCCATATCCTGTCTTTCCCAACGCCACACATCAACTTGAATTGAAGAACTCATGAAGACCACCTCGACCTTGTTCGCGTTGTTGGCAATGGCCGGCTCCGCATTCGCACAATCGTCTGTCACCATTTCCGGCCGCATCGACCTGAATGTGGGAAAGGACAGCGGCGCTTCCACTCTGCGCATGAAGAACGGCGCCATCAGCAACCTCACATTCTCCGGCACCGAAGACCTCGGCGGCGGCAACAGCGCGTTCTTCACGCTGAGCTCCCGCCTGAATCCCGACAACGGAACGATCAACGCCGGCTTCAACGCCGCCCCGGGCACCTTCTGGACACAGAACTCATTTGTCGGCATCGGTGGTGACTTCGGCTCAATCAAGTTGGGCCGCCAGTTCTCCGGTGCACTGATGCCGCAAATCCTGGCCGATCCCTGGTTCTGGGACAACACCACCGGCGCCTTCATGATCGGCACCGGCGGCGTCTCCACGGTGTGGCTCAACAACGCGGTGACCTATTCGATCTCGAAGTCCGGCTTCACGTTCAATGCGCAGGTCGCCGACAAGGCGGACAATCTCGGCTGGTCCGGCACCGCCAACAAGACGCCCTATTCGACATCGTTGGGCTACAACCAAGGCCCGCTCGGCCTGTGGGTTGGCTACGAGAAGCCCGCCGATGGCATCTCGAAGTGGACGACGGCTTTCGCATCCTACGACTTCGGTGCGCTCACGGTGCGAGGCAACATCAACGGCGGGACCAACTACCTGGGCCAGTCCGTCAGGAGCTGGTTGGCGTCCTCCACGATTCCCGTGGGTAGGGACAACGTGCGCGTGAGCTATGGCCAGTGGAAGGTCGCCGGCGTGGATCAGTCGAACAAGTTGGCGGCTGGCTACTACCACACGCTGTCCAAGCGCACCAGCATCTACGCCAACTATGGCTATGACTCGAAGGTGGCGGCCTCCAAGTCCGCGTTCGAGCTGGGCGTCCAGCACACGTTCTAAGCCAAGTTGAATGCGTCGCCCGGTCTTGACCCGGGCGGCGTTGCTGGGCCTTCTTCCGGCCTCAGAAACCTCGTTCGTAGGGGCCTGTGGCCCTCGCATAGGTCGGTATGGGCAACTCCACGGTCACATTGGCGCGCTGCGCCGCCTGGATGACCCAGAACGGATTGCGCAGCAGCTCGCGGCCCAGGAACACCACATCGGCGGCACCGCTGGCGAGGATCGACTCGACATGGTCGGGCGACGTGATCGAGCCCATGGCGCCCACGGGCAGTCCGGCCTCGCTCTTGAGCGCCTCGGCGTACTTGAGGTGGTAGCCGGGGTACACCTTCCCGGTGTAGCCAGGCACGATGTTGCCAGAAGAGACTTCCAGCAATTCCACACCGGTCGCCTTCAGCTGCTTGCCGAGCCACACTGCTTCCTCGAGCGTCACGCCACCTTGGATGAGATCGGTGGCCGTCACGCGCACCATCAGGGGCTTGCCCGAGGGCCATGCCGCGCGCACCGCGCGGGTCACCTCCAGCACGAAGCGGGCACGGTTCTCCAGGCTGCCACCCCAGCGGTCGGTGCGATGGTTGGCCACCGGCGCCAGAAACTCGTGCATCAGATAACCATGCGCGGCATGCAGCTCGATGCAGTCGAAGCCTGCGCGGTCGGCGCGCAATGCTGCAGCTGCATAGGCGTCGATGAGTCCGGTGATCTCCGTGTCTGACAGGGCGCGCGGCGTCTTGTGCTGATCGTCGTAGGCGATGGCAGAGGGTGCGACGATCTCACCATCAAGCACCGCCTTGCGGCCGGCATGGGCCAACTGCACGCAGGCCTTGGCATTGACGCTGTGCGCGAAGGCCGGCAGGCGCGATAGCGCCTCGATCTGCCCGTCATGCCAAAGACCCAGGTCCTTGTGGCTGATGCGCCCTTGGGGATCCACCGCCATCACCTCCGTGACGACCATGCTGACGCCACCGATCAGGCGCGCGCCGTAGTGGGCAAAGTGAAGGTCGGTGAACAAACCATCGTCGCCGGCCATGTACATCAGCATGGGCGACATGACGACACGGTTTTTCAGGCGCATGTCGCGCATTTGGAAGTGGGTAAAGATGACGCTCATGCGGTCTCCAGTGCGGAAGCTGTGCGACTGATT
Organism: Burkholderiaceae bacterium; assembly: GCA_035476635.1. Classification (GTDB taxonomy): domain Bacteria; phylum Pseudomonadota; class Gammaproteobacteria; order Burkholderiales; family Burkholderiaceae_C; genus DATILI01. The sequence continues at coordinate 165,578 of DATILI010000168.1, forward strand.
CCGCTCGCCGCACCTCGGACTGCACTTTAAGACGCGCAGACCTCGAACGGAACGAGGCTGGCGCACCCAGGCAATGACCAGGCGCGCCGAACACAGACAATTGGCGAGGGGTCGCTAGAGTGAAGTGCCATGAACCATGTAGCCCGAACAGTCTGCGATCCCAACTGCAACGCGAAACCGCGCTGCGGCATTGACGCCGTCGTCGTCGACAAGAAGATCGTGTCCATCCGCGCGGCCGAGTTTCCCGATCGGACCGGCCTGAAGAGCCGCATCTGCACGATGGGCATGTCGCGTCTCGAGTACCAGTACCACCCGGACCGCCTGCGCCGTCCTCTTCGCCGCGTTGGCCGCAGGGGTGAGGGGCAATGGGAAGAAATCAGCTGGGAAGAGGCGATCGACCTTTTCGTGGAAAAGCAGAAATCCGTCGCCGCGCGGTATGGCAGCCGATCCGTGCTCTTCTCGCAGTATTCCGGCGCCAGCGGGGTGCTGGCGAAGGGATCCGGAACCCGATACGCCGCCTTGACGGGCGCTTCCATGACGTCGCTGGCTGCCGGCGGATTCGACTTTGGCCTGCCGAAAGGGCTGCACTACACCTTCGGCTTCGAGCCTTCATCGTACTGGTCGACCAACGGGCATGGCTTCGAGGATGCGGTCAACTCGGAGATCATTCTGATCTGGGGCGGCAATCCGGTCGTGACCCGCAGCGTGGACTATCCGCCGCTGAAAGAGGCGCGGCGACGCGGGACCCGGCTGGTTTGCATCGATCCGACACGAAGTGCGACATCCGACATCTGCGACAGCTGGATTACCCTCAGGCCCGGGACGGACGGTGCGTTGGCACTGGCCCTGCTCAACCAGATCATCGAGACAGACAAGATCGACAAGGGCTTTCTGCTGCAACATACGAATTCGCCGTTTCTCGTGCGCCTGGACAGCGGAGCGCTGCTGCGTGCGGCCGACCAGAGCGCGCAGGGTGGCGACGAATACATGTCGTGGTGCTCGCATCGGAATGGTCCTTCACCGATCGGTTCGTCGCAAACGCCGGTGCTTGCCGTCCGGCAGAAGGTCATGCTGGCGAATGGACAGGAAGTCGAAGTGGCTTCGGCCTTCGAGCTCCTTCGCGCACTCGCTGCGCAATACACGCCTGAGTTCGCGTCGGGGATCACCGACGTGCCCGCGGACACGATCCGGGCGCTCGCGGCGGACTTCGCGCAGGCCAGGCCTGCCGCCATCCGGGCCGGGTACGGTATCGACCGCTACTATTACAGCGACCTCACGATTCGCGCGATCGGCGCTTTGGCGATCGTGACCGGCAATATCGGAAAGCCCGGCGGCGGTGTGACGATCAACGGCGGCGACAAGGTGGCGCCCCTTCGTGCCCGCGGCTTCTACAGTCCCGACGGCAAGAAGCCGCACCGGGTCTTCAGCATCATGGAAGCCGACGCCGCGGTCACCCGGGGCACGCCGTACCCGGTCAAGATGGAGTGCATCGCATTCGGCAACCCCTTCAACCAGGGCAAGCCGAACCGCCGAAAGGTGCTCAGCGAGTATGTCGACGCGCTGGACTTCATCGTCGTCATCGACCACTTCATGACGGATACGGCCCGATACGCCGATCTCGTATTGCCCGCCTGCACGATATTCGAACGCACCGACATCATCGTCGACCGCTTCGTGCATTTGCAGCAGCCCGCCGTGCCGCCGGAACACGAGGCGAAGTCCGACTTCGAGATCTTCTGTCTGCTGGGCAAGCGCGCGGGGTACGGTGAGCATTTCTCCAAGTCGCCGCAGGAGTACATCGACGAGATGCTGAAGGCGAGCCCCGAACTCGGCGCGGCTTCCTACGAGCTGCTGGCGAAGGAAAAGGTTCTTTCGCCCTGGCAGGAAAACGCGCCCCATGTCAGCTTTGCGGACCTTCGATTTGCGACACCGTCGGGCCGAATCGAACTCTACTGCGAGCAATTGCTCCCGTACGCGGCTGAGCTGCCCTGCTACAAGGAGCCCATCGAGGCAACGCCCAGGAATCCGCTGTTCAAGGACTATCCGCTTGTCTTTCTCTCCCCGCACAGCCGATCGCGCATCCATTCGACGTTCGCGAACATGAAGACGATACGGCGCGAGCCCGAGCCTGTCGTACGCGTGAACCCGAAAGATGCGGAAGAGCGCCGTATCGTCGATGGGGACGTCGTCGAGATCGTCAACGAAAGGGGGCATCTGAAGATTCGCTGCTCCTTCGACGACAGGGTCCGTCCCGGCTGCGTGATCGTCGAGGAAGGGTATTGGGCGAGCGAGTTTCTCGATGGCGACATGTATTCGCTTTGCCACGACCACTTCAATCCGACCGGGCTCACGTATGTCCAGAACGATGTGCTGGTTCAGATGAAAAGAGCCGATTCGATGTCCGGCATGCCCGCCGCGCGGGCGACTCCTACCTGACCGTGCTCACTTGGCGCCCGTTCGCCGGACAGGATCCCTGCCGTCCCACCCAATGGACGCCTGGCGCACTTGCTCGAAGTATTCCGCCTTGCCACCCGTGTTGTCGGAAATCTCGATCATGAGGCTGGGTACGTCGGGGTGGATGAAGTAGGCGAAAGGCCCGCGGTCGGCGGTCATCCGGCCCGCATGGCCTTCAATGAACCCTTGCGCCGTCAGGTGATGCTGGAACTCCTGGTAGCGGTCCATCGTCCAGTAGGCGACGTGCTGCGCGCACTCACCGTTCCGTACAAGCGTTTCGAGATAGAGCGAAGGCGCGTCATTGATCTGCTGGATCAGCTCGATCTGGACATCTCCGGAGTTCGCGAGCGCCATAGAAATGATCGGGACCCCCGATGCCTGGCCCCGGTAACGGAACTCGATCGGCACCAGGTTTTCGCTGTAGAACCACGGCCCGACGCCGGCGGCGATCCAGCTCGCCATGGCCTTCTCTATGTCTTTCACGATATAGCCGACCTGCCGAACAGGACCCAGCAACTTACTCATGGATGGCTCCTTCTGCGTTCTCGAACTCGCGGCGCCTGGCATCCGAAGTCGCATTGCGCTGGCCGAGCTGCGCAAGGAACCGCGGGCTCGCCTCGACCCGGGGCCAGCCCCGGACGCGTTCGAAAAGCGCGAACACCGCGTCGATGATGTGCCGCCGGGGACGGCCGTCGGCGTCATAGGGACAATTCAACGTCACGGAAAACAGCCCGTCCGGTCGATAAGGATTGCCACAATCGCCCGAACCCAGGAACCACACGGTGTAGTTGATCCGCCCCTTCTGGCACGACACCGGCTCGGCGTCGAACAGAATCTGGCGAACGGCCGACAGATCCGGGTGGCAGTGATGGTCCTCGAAGGCGCCGATCTGCCAGCTGCGGTGATCGCCCTCGCCATACAGGGAAAGGCGCTCGGTCAGGCGGTCGGTCTTGAACTCGACCAGGAACCCGCGTCGGAACACCACGAACGAAGCATCGGGCAGCATCAATGCCGCATGCAGGGCCGCAGCCACGGTATCAGGGGGGGACTCTGCCGTCCCATTCAGGTACTTCATGATGTGTTCTCCACGGGGTCAATGATCAGCCGGGCCAGGTCCGCGGCGCAGCGGCAATCCCCTGTGTCACGCCCCAGAGCGACTCGGACGATGTCAGTCCAGCCGAAGTCCTCACCGTTCGGCACGGCGCTGGGCCCATCGATAGCGGCGAACGACACCAGTTTCGAATAGGCTGCATGGTGACTTCTGAAACGGGAGAAGTAGCGCATCACCGCTTCGCTGGCCAATCCATTCCGGTAAGGCCGTCGCACACTGAAGCCAAGCCCGAAGTTCTGCCTGGGGTCCGCGCCAGCCTCATGCAGGCGCAGTTCGAAGGAAGGCCTGAATCCAAAGCATACGCTCGGAGCCACGAGGTAAGTCACTTGTGTAAGTCGTCCCAGGTCCATGTGGACGTGGTGTCCTTCGCCATCCAGCAGCAGATCCCGCAAACCGGCGAACCGCCCCTCGTATCGCTCGGGAGTGAGGATGGGCGGCGAGCGCGGAACGATTTCCATCACCGCGCCGTTTTCCCAGCGCCCGGCGAGAATGAGAAGCTCAGGCTCCGCCAGCCAATCCCGAACGATCTGTTCGACGTCCGCCACGCGGCCGAGGTCGATTCCCGCGAGAGCTGTCATCGCGGCGTCCAGTTCACCGTGACCGGTTTCCAAGGATCACGGAAAGGACCTTGTCAGTGGTCATGATGTCGGCATAGACCGGAGACAGGTTGTTCAGCGTCCCGTTGTGCTCGGCGTCGGTGATCGTCGCCGTTCCATCGGCCACGAAGATCGTCTTGTAATTCAACTGGCAGGCATCACGCGCCGTGCTTTCGCAGCAGCTGTTGGTAAGGGTACCGGTGATGATCAGGGTGTCGATGCCGCGCCGGTCGAGGATTTTCTTGAGGTCGCAGGTGCCGGGCGTGAAGGCCGAGAAACGGGTCTTGTCCACCACCACATCTTCCTGCGCGACATCCAAGAGCGGCCACAGCGCATGCTCATGCGAGCCCGGCGGGAAGGTTTCACGCAGGCCCTTGCTGAAGCTATTGCCCAAGGCTGACTGATACCAATTCGGCCAGACCTGGGGCTCGTCGGCGCGGTAGGTCCAACGCGTGTGGGCGACCATGCCACCGGCGGCACGGAGTGCGCGGCTGATTGCGTTGACGTTGGACACGATCTCGCGCGCCACCGGCACCTCCAGCAGGGCCCCTTCTTCCATGAAACCGTTCTGCAGATCGATGACGACGTGGCACGTCGTCCGCGGGTCGATGGTTTCAAACGCCCACTTGCCGCCGCGATTGGCAACAGTGCGTTCGAGCACCTCGGGAATGATTTGGATTGAATGCATACTCTTGCTCCGGTGTTAACTCACGTCAAATCATGGTAGGCAAGAACCCGGACGTGCTCTTGACTGCCAGCGCCGCCTTATGGACTGGCCACGCCACCACCCACAGAAGTGCGGGAAAGCACCAAGTCCCAGCTCTCGCGCTTCACCGTACGCTAGCCCCTACTGCGAAAGTTCGCTCTGGCACGCTTGATGCTTGCCGACTTCTTTCCATTGCGGAATTGTTGCCATGACCACGATTGCCGAAATACCTGTCCAGCCGCACTGCCCGCTCAGCTTGCCGGAGTGGCAAGACGTGGTTTGCCGCACCTATGTCTCGGTTTCGTGCGACCTGGGGGCCGGTGAACCATTCGAGGCGTGGCTGAAGGCCCGCACGTTCGGGGTGACCACGCTCAGTCATGTCGGATCCACCCCGATTCGCTATTCCCGCACCGCCAAGGAAGTGCGGTACGCGCCCTCGGAAGACGTCCAGCTGATGCTGGTGCGCGAAGGCCAGTTCATCGTTTCTCAGGGTGACCGTTGTTGCCGGCTCGAGGCCGGCGATATGACCTTGTACGACGCGACGCGGCCGTTCGAATTGGAGTTCCCCGAGCGCTACAGTGCGCTCAATCTGAAATTCTCACGCAATCAGCTGATCGAACGGCTGCCCGCGGCCACCGACATGACCGCGTTGGCACTCCGCGGGAACACCCGGCTCGCATCGTTGGTGGCATCCATGATCCGCGAATGCGAGCTGCTTCCCGACGATGACGCGCCGCATGTCATGCGCTTGTCGGCTTCGCTATTAGACGTGGTGGCTGTCGCGTTCGAATCCGCGTTTTCTCAAATGGCCCCGGCGCCATCGCGCCGCCAGGCCTTGTTGCGCCAGGTGCAGCAGACCATTCGCGAGCACCTGGCCGACGCCGAGTTCGATATGCAGGAGGTTTGCCGGCGTCACGGCATCGCTCTTCGTACCCTCAACCGGCTTTTTGCGTCGGAGGGCACAACCGCAAGCCGCTGGCTGTGGCAACAGCGGTTGGAGAGCAGCCGCCGTGCTTTGGTGGATGGGCTGGCACGCAATGTCACGGAAGCGGCGTATGGGGCAGGTTTCACCGACCTCTCACACTTCAGTCGGTCGTTCCGCCAAGCCTTTGGCGTGCTGCCGAGCACACTGCAGCGCTCTCACTGAAAGCCGTCATACGCCGAGAAGGCGCGCGCTTGTTCACAGTCGCTGCACTGTCGGCTGTCCGATGAGAGGAAGTCTGGCGATCATGTTCTTCAAGGCCAGCGCGTCCCAAGGCAGATGTTCGGCTATGCCAAGCCCGACGACATCGACGACATTCGCGACATCCTCCAGTAGCCGCACAACCTGGTCCATCGTCATTTTTCCCTGAGCAATGCCATCAAAAGCGTCGGCAGGCGCATCCGGGTTTGCAAACAGAAGCGAACGGAACGCTATGGGATCCAGCACATCGAGATCGAAATGGATGGCCAGGTGTTTCGCGCCGATGGATTTCAACCATTCCAGCACGGGCTCGCTGTTGTGGGCCAGTTCGCCTGGGCCGGCCTTCCTGAGACCGTGTCGCTCGATGAAAGCCGTTTCCACTTCCTGCGTTTCCTGCAGGCCGGCGTACATGACGTTCTGCGGCTTGATCGGCATCTTGACTGCGCCGGCGAAGTCCCGATCGCCTTCTCCGAGCAGATTCCCAAGGACCATGGCGTGGGCGTGCTTGAAATCCGTGGGTGTCATGATGTCTGGATGAGCGTCCACCCACAGTACCGCCAGATCGCCGCCGTAGCGCTCATTGAGATAGGCAAAAGGCGCGAGGTCGACCAGGCAGTCGCCGCCTAGCACCACGAGGCGATCCGGGCGATGCTGGTCGATGAGCTGTCGCGCCTGATGCAGTTGTCGCAGCAATACGCCGCGACCCACGATGCCATTCTCGATTTCAAGCGGCGCACCCGTCGACAACTGCACTTCGACCTGCTCGACAGGGCCTGTTGGGTCGGGCGCAAGCCATGACAACAACTGTGCGCCAAAGTAGTAGGGCGGGTTATCGCCTCCCTGCCATTGCGGAAATATCAGACGCAGTGTCTTGTCGTTGGATGTATGCACGCGTGGATCCCCCGGTCAAACTCACTTGACCAGGTATTCCTGTCCGTAGAAGCGCTTGCTGCCCGATGCTATGAAGTGGCCAATGTCGTGCAGGATTTCTTCCTTGCCGTGTGACGAAACGAAGTAGCGGTCACGCATTGCCTCGAGGCTCGGGAAGTGCAGGTCCGAGAAACCGCCGATCGCCGGCGCCCCCGGGCTCAGCACTTCCTCCACCCAATGTTGCGTGTAGCGCGCCACGCCCACATGCACCCGGACCGCCAGCTTCGCGTGATGGGCCCACTGGCGCCGCGCCGCCGCTGGCGCCAGGTCGGAATGGAACACCAGCCCTCGCATCAGCTTGTAGCCAGCAGTCGGGTATGCGCGGGACAGCGCCGTCTCATCGTTCTTCACCGTGAAGTCGTCGACGCGGTAGTCGAATCGGCGTGCGCAACGTTTTGACAACTCGCCGGCAATCGGCTCAAGCGCGTCGAGCCATTCGGCCCGCGAGGACACCCAAGACTGCACGATGACGTCGAAGTCATCGCCTTGCAGCGATTCACCCGGGTAAAGCTCGGGCAGAGGATTGTCTTGGGCGAGGTTGACCATCAGCCCCTGCACGCCGGCATGCGCTGCAAGCCGCGGCGCCAGCGAGTCGAGGCACCACAGACCCAGCCCCGAACGATCGCCATCGACAGCCACGAGTTGTGTCATGACCTGCATTCGGCTCACAAGGCTTCCCTCGGCAGCGGCATCACGAAGCTGTCGGTGATCCGAGCATACGAGCCTGCCGCCGCCAGGCGCCCGATCGGGTCCATCGCTTGCGCATCGACATGCAGCCGTTCGTTGACGATGTCCTCGCGAAAATGCATCAGCCGCACTTCCGCCAACACCAGGTGATAGGGGAGCTTGCCGATCGGAATGATCTGCAGAACGCCGCACTCGTACGCCACGGGGCACTCGGCGATGCGCGGCGGACGCACCGTGCGCGAGGCGACGGCCGTCAGACCACTGGCGGTCAGTTCATCCACACCGCGCGTGTGCTCGGCCGCGCAGAAATTCATCGCCTCCCGAATCTCATGGCTCACGATGTGGATCACGCATTCCGGCACCTCGCGAAGGTTCTGCAGCGTGTCCTTGTCCGTACCGGCGCGTTGGACGGCCGTAACGCCGATGGAGAACATCAGGACGGGCGGCTCCACGCTGGCGATATTGAAGTAACTGAACGGCGCGGCGTTCACACCTGACGAGCCCGTCGTGGTCACGAAGGCGATCGGGCGCGGGATGACCGAACCGGCGATCAGCTTGGACTGCTCTATCGTCGACATCGTGGAGGGGTCGAATACTTTGTGTGTCATGAGTTCATACCACCAGATAGCCGCCATCCACTGGCAGCGTGACCCCGGTCACATAGCTGGCCGCGTCAGATGCCAGGAACAGCACCGGCCCGACCATCTCTTCAACACCGGCAAAGCGACGCATCGGCACATGCTGAAGATAACGCTCCATGTGCTGCGCGTTGGCCCTCGAAGCGTCGGTCATTGGCGTCTCGGTCAGACCGGGGGCAATGGCATTGACGCGAATTCCTTCGGTGGCGAGCTGGGCGGCCATGGTGCGCGTGAATTGCAGCAGCGCGCCCTTGGAAGCGGCATAGCCCGGGGAAACGAGATTCGCCACGAAGGACTGGATCGATGCAACGTTGACGATGCAGCCTCGTGTTTCCCGCAGCGGGCCGAGGAATGCCCGCGTGACGTTGAATGGGCCATCGACGTTGACGGCGAAATGCCCGCGCCACTTGTCCGGTGTTTCCGGATCATCGAGAGCGCCCCCTCGCAGCTGCACGCCCGCATTGTTCACCAAAATGGCCACCACGCCCGCCTCGGCAGCGACCTGCGACGCGACGCGATGGCAGGTAGCGGCATCGCAGATGTCCAGCGCATAGGCCCAAGCTCGGCCGCCATCCGCGCGCAACTCCTGGGCGATCGACTGGACTGCATCCAGGGTCAGATCCGTCAGAACCACGGCGGCACCCGCCCGCGCCAATCCGCGCGCCAGCGCTGCGCCGATGCCCCGCCCGGCGCCCGTCACCAAAGCGAGCTTTCCTGCAAGTGATTCGTTCATGTCAACTCTCACTGCTCTGGCGTGAGAGAACGTCAATTCGATTTTCGGAAGTCATGGCGTGTATCCCTTGTGCGGATCAAAGAGTAAGGAAGCCGCCGTCGACGGGCAGGACCGTGCCATTGACAAAGCTGGCAAGAGGTGAGGCCAAAAAGACGACTGGTCCCGCAATTTCCTTCGCCTGACCGGCCCGCTTCATCGGCGTGTGGGAGAGCACGAACGCCATGCGGTCGGGGTTCGCGCGCGAATGCGCAGTCTGCTGTGTTTCGATGAAACCAGGAGCGACAGCATTGACCCGGATCTCATAGCGGGCCAGTTCAACCGCAAGCGACTTGGTGAGCATCGCGATCGCACCCTTGCTCGTGGCGTATGCGGTCGTGTCGTTCGGAGCGGCGACGAACGACTGGACCGAGGCCAGGTTGATGATGTTGCCGCGCGTTGCCTTCAGCTGGTCGAGGAACGCGGTAACGCCATACATGATCCCGTCGACGTTGACTGCCATCAGCTCACGCCAGGTATGCAGATGTTCAGGTGCGCCCACCAAGCCGCGTCGGTGAATCCCGGCGTTGTTCACCAGGATTGAAGTATTGCCCGCAAGCTGCTTGACCCGCTCGGCTACCTGGGGCGCCTCTTCCGGATTGGCGACGTTCCACTGAAGGGACCATGCTTTTCCTCCGGCCTTTGCTATCGCATCGGCAGTTGCCGCGGCGGTCTCGCCATCCATGTCGGCAACAACGACGACGGCCCCGGCGTCGGCCAACCCAAATGCAATTTCCTTGCCCATGCCCTGTCCGCCACCCGTGACGACAGCCACCTGGTTTTCGAGGAGGGGATTTCCGTTCAGTTCGAGCATCTCAAGATTCCCTGATACTTGTTGGTCAGACTCACGTCGGCTCCTTCTTCTGCGCTGGGCTCACCGCGATCGGGCGGGGCCACGCGTCATGCTCATCGTCGCCATGCTCGTGGTCATCGTGATCGGCGTGTTCGGCCAGCCAGCGCTCGATTGCGGGCGGGGGTGGCGACCAGTCGCGACTGAACTGCACGGGATGGCCGTGCTCGGTGTTGATGTAGGAACGGCGCCAGTGCTCGTGCGTATCGACGATGTCGTCGCGCGAAACGACGCCTCGGCTGGTCAGCAGCGACTCGAGCGCGTCCAGCCATTGGCGAAAGTAGGCGTCCACGCCCGACTCGCCAACGGCCTGTGGCCGCGCGGCAATCTCCGCCGAAAAGACCTCCACCCAATGTTTCCAGCTGAACAGTCCCTGCTGGCTGAGCGCCACGGTCGAGGCGAACAATTCCGCCTGCCACGGTTCGGCAAACACCGGGCCACCGTCCTCGCCCAGCGGAAGCGGCTGGGCACCGGGAGTCGCGCAGGCATCCACTACCTGGCGCATGCTTTCAGTTGCTGTGTTCATGCCGCCACCGGATCCAGGTATTCCTCGTACAGGTCGAGGTGGATGGCCTCTCGGCGGCCGGCCGACTCCCCCCACAGCTCCTCGGCTTCGAATCGAACCGAATACAGTTGCTGTGGCCTGTCGCCCAGGCCCTGGGCCCGGGTATCGGAAAAGCCGAAGCTGCCATGGTCCATGACCACGGTCCCAAGCTTGCCGCGTGCATAGCGGGGTAACCGGGTGTGATGCTTTGGGTGGAAGTTTTTCGCGCGCACGCTGTCACCCACCTCGAACCGCGCAGGTAGCTCCGCCGCCATCGCAATCGATCCGCCGGCCGTGAAGAAGGCCCAGCAGTCCTCGACCGTGAGCTTGGCAATCCCGGCTTGGCCGGTGGCGCCGGAGGTGAGTACCCGGCCGGCCTCCACCTCCTGCGCGGTGACCAGGCCCTTCTTGACGATCAGGTCCTCCAGGAAGTGCAGCCACCTCGCGTAATACGGCGAGCCGAGGTACTCGGACTGGTTCATGTTCTCCATCGACGAGCGTGCCTCGTCGGCGCACCAGGCGCCGGTGAACCACACGCCCATCACCACGGCGCAGACCTTGCGCTCCCAGTCTTCGTGGAACACCGGCTCGCTCTCGCTCCAGCGGATCGGGCCATGCCCGTGCGTGCCGCCAAAATCATGCACTCCATTCATCGCGCGCTCCCGTCAATTCAATCAGGTGTCTTCGGCAGGCCTGTGCCGATCATGGAATCGCGCGTCACCAGCTCCAAGAGGCGCTCCTCGCTCCAGCCTTCGGTGCCGCGAGGACGCATCGGAAGAACCAGGTAGCGGATCTCCGCGTTCGAGTCCCAGACGCGCACTTCGATGGAATCGGGAAGGGAAAGCCCGAATTCGGCCAGGACGGCGCGTGGCTCGGCAACGATACGGCTGCGGTAGGCGGCCGTCTTGTACCAGGTGGGCGGCAGGCCCAAGGTCGGCCACGGGTAGCAGGAGCACAAGGTGCACACGCAGACGTTGTGCACCGACAGCGTGTTCTCCAGCACCACCATGTGCTCGCCCTGGCCCCCGGTATAGCCGAGTTCGGCGATCGCGGCGGTTCCGTCCTTCAACAGCCGCTCCCGGTAGGTGGAGTCGGCCCAGGCCTTCGCGACGACTTTGGCGCCGTTGCGCGGACCCACCCTGTGCTCGAAAATTTCGATCATTTCATCGACCACTTTCGGGTCGAGCAGGTCGCGTTCGATCATCAGGGTCTCGATCGCCTTGATCCGCAGCGCCGGGCTCTTCGGCGGCTGGGTAGGTTCGCTCATCGCGTTACTCCCTTCGTTCGATCGTCAGTGGGTGGGACGCAGGTCGAGGCAGACCGCGACTCCCGGCAGCGCCTTCACCTGCCGCGCGACCGCCAACAAGGCGACCGTCAGCACGGGCTCCAGGAGCACCACAACCAGGTAGGACGCCGCGAACCGCGCCCAGTCGGCGAGCGCCGCCGGCTGCTCGCCCATCGCCAGCCAGAAACCCACCATGGCGGTGACACCCGCGTAATAGGCGCCGTCGAGCCGGAGCACCGCGGCCAGGTCGACCTTGGCCAATCGGCGCCCGATCGCGGCGTGCACCAGCAGCAACGGGAGCGCGAGCGACAGCGTGTTGACCGACAGGTGCACAAGGTCCGCCGGTTCCAGGAGCAAGCCCTGTATCAGAAGGCCCAGCGCGAACCCGACCACCGTCGGGACGAGGCCGAACAGCAGGTAGACCGGCATCGCGCCGACGAAGTGCAACTCCGACGGCCCGACCTTCAGATGGAATGCCTGCATGCACAGGGTGAAGAACGCCGCGGCCAGCAGCGTGCGCACCAAGCCGGCGGGCCTCCGTACCAACGACGGCACGCAAGCCGCCATCAGGCCGAGCGCGGTGAGATTGGCCGCCGCCACCTTGACCGAAGAAAGGACGCCGGGCTCGATATGCATTTTGTTACTCCCTGGGGTTTATCAGCGCTTGGGCCAGGCCTGGCATTCCTGGTCGACGTTTGCAGCTGTCACCTTGGGCATCGGAACGTAGACCGACTTTTCCATCTTCTTGCCGGCGAAATGATTCACCACACTGTCGATCGCATAGCGAGCCTCGTCGATGGGCGACTGTTTGGTCGTCGCATACTGACGTCCCGCCTTGATGTTCGCGATGCCAGCCGGCTCGCACCCGCGTCCAACTGCCGCCAGCGTCTTCAGATCGATGCCCGCACGCTCCGCCGCGACAAGGGCGCCCTGCAGCATGAGATCCTCGTGAGAGTAGATGCCCTTGATGTTCTTGCCGTACTTGGTGAATAGGCCGGTGGCGGCCTCGGTTGCCGTGCCCGTGTCCCAGTTGCCCGGCTGCGAGCCCACGATCCGGATGCCTGGAGCGAGCTTCTTGAGTTCCTCGCGGAAACCCTTGTCGATCGACATGGTCTGCGCCTGGCCGATGATGCCTGTGATCAAGATGATGTCGCCACTGGTTCCGAGGCCTTTGGCCTTGAACGCATCGACCATCAACTGGGCGGCAAGGCGGCCGGAGCCTTCATAGTTGCCCCCCGTGTATTGGATCCACAGATCGCTCATTTTCATGTCGGGCTCCACGTCAGTCAGCAGCAGGGGAATGCCCGCGGCCTTCACCTTGCGCATGGCCGGAAAAAGGGCCGTGCCATCAATCGTCCACAGAAGGATCGCGTCGGGCTTCTTGGCGATGGCCTGTTCCACCTGCGCGGCCTGCTGGGCGGCGTCGAACTTGTTCGTCACGAGTTCGAGCTCGATGCCTGCGTCTTTCGCGAACTTGCGGACGGCGTCGTTGTAGACGGCGCAGTACTCGCAGATGTCGTCGGCCCCAAGCAAGATGACCTTTTTGCCCTTGTGCGCTTGCGCCAATGCACTGCCTGCGGCCAATGCCAACACCGTGCCGGCCACCACGACGCCAGCTAGGCGACGCAGGGAGTTTTTATAGTTCATGTGAAATGTCCTTTCGTTGTTTCAGGGGTTCAGGGAAGATCGAGAATTTGTCCGCGCCAGGCTGAACCGTTCGCGAAGCCAAGCGCCTGGCTCACCGTCGACCAGCACCGCTGCCAGCAGCACGCCACCGTTGAGCAGGAGAATCGCGGGGGTGCCGGCGCCCACCAGGCTCAGGCCATTGTTGAGGACCGCCAGCACCAGCACGCCCATCGCGATGCCCAGGGGAGTGCCGACGCCTCCGCTCAGCGCCACGCCGCCAAGGATCGCGGCGGTCGCCGCTTGCAAAAGCAGGTTCGCGCCAAACTGCGATGCTGCACGTCCAAGGCTGACCGAAAGCAGGGCACCGGCCAACGCGCCGAGCAGGCCGCTGATCACAAAGACGGCGATCACGGCCGAAGACACACGCGCACCACTCATCAGGGCCGCCTTCCGCCGGCTGCCGGCGGCGACGATGTCGCGCCCAATCCGCGTGCCGCGCAGCATCAACGCAACTGCGACGAAGCAAGCCACCGTCGCCAGGCTGCGCGGAGAGAACACTGCCAGCCACTTGGTGTCCACGAAATCGGTCAGCTCGTAGTGGGTGAAGGTCACGCCCTCCCCTCCCTCAATCCATACGGCCATGCCTTTGAGCAAAATCATCACGCCCAGTGTCGTCACCAGCGAGGACACGCCGAGCTTGAGCGTGAGCAGCCCGTTGGCCAGGCCAATCAAGGCGCCGAACCCGAGCGCGCACGCGGCGCCCGCGGCCACGTTCTGTTCACCGATCTTGACCATCACCAGGCCCGCCACGGCGACCATGGCCCCTGCGCTCAGGTCGAATTCGCCGGCCAGCATGGTCAGCGCCAGCCCCAGCGTCACCAGCCCCAGGAGAGCGGCCATCTGGCCCAAGGCATAAAGGTTGCCCAGCGAGAGGAAGTCGGCGTTGGCCGCCGTGAAGTAGGCGGCCATCAGCACCAGCAGCACGCTGCGCAGCAGCGCCAGCGGGTCGGCCATCAGACGTTCGATCATGTTGATTGCTCCCTCTTCAGCGGCGCAAGCGCGCCAGCAAGCTGCCAGCCGTGACGGCAGCCAGGACGGCCAGGCCCTTGACCATCAGCTGCACTTCGTACGAAAAGTTGTTGACCAGCAGGATGTTGGTCAGCACGGCCAGGAATAGAGCGCCGACGGCGGCGTCCACGATGCGCCCACGACCTCCCGAGATGGCGACGCCGCCGACCAGCACCGCGGCAATAGCGTTGAAGTCGAGGTCGCCGCCGACACGCATGTTCCCCGTTCCCGACTGGGCGGCGATAAGCACCCCGGCCGCCGCGGCGCTGAGCCCGCACAGAAAGTACGACAGAAGGACGACCCGCCGCGTGCGCAGGCCCGCCAACTCTGCCGCCTGCGGATTGGTCCCGCGCAAGCGCAGCTCACGGCCGGCACGGGTGCGCTGCATCAGCACTTCGACCAGCACGACCACGAGCAGAAACAACAGGGCCTGATACGGAAGGCCGGGCAGCAGCACGCCATTGCCGAGCCACTCGGTCTTGCCTGTTGCCAGGACCGTGCGCCCGCCCGACACCAGCGTCGCGATACCCCCGATGATCGATCCGGCCGCGATGGAGGTGATGATGGGATTGCAGCGCAGCAGCCCCACCGCGACACCCTGGAGGATGCCGGCGGCGGCGCCCATTCCCAGCGCGCCGAGGCAGGCGACCGCCAAGCCGTGCTGGGACATGCCGGCGAACAGGATGGATGCGAAAGCCGCCGTCGGCGCCAGCGAGAGCGCGAACAGGTTCCCGCCGATGGTCACGGCCGCGAGACCTACCGCGACGACGCCCACGGCCGAGGCCGAGTAAAGTATGGCGGCGATGTTGCCGGCCGAGGCGAAGTTCTCGAGCGACAGCGCAGCCCACCCGAACATCAGCACCGTCAGCAGCTGGATCGTCGTGGCCTGCAGGCGGGCAGGCGCGAACAGCGGACGAAGGGCCAACGCGGCCTCGGCGAATGCCTTGGGCTGGGCCGCCACAGGCAGCGAGACAGGGGTGGGTTGCCTCATGCCGCAACCTCCTGCGCCGCGCCATGCAGCATGTCGTGCAGCACGTCGTCGGCCGATAGCAAGCTTCGGCGCGTGTCGCGAACGATGCTGCCGCGATAAATGGTGATCACCCGGTCGGCGAGTTCCATGACCTCCTCCAGGTCGGTGGAGTAAAAGACGATGGTCAAACCCTGCTCCTGCGTCATCTGCGTGAGTTGTGCATAGATCTCACTGCGGGCGCCGATGTCGACACCTCGGGTCGGCTCATTGAGCAGCAGCAGGCAGGGGCCCATCGCCACCGCCTTTCCCAGCGATACCTTCTGCTGGTTGCCACCGGAGAGTGTCGAGACTTCGTGCGGCAGCCGGGCCGGGTCCAACTGGAAGTCGCCTGCCAGCTTGCGCGCCCTCCCACGCACCATCCGGGACGACACCCACCCGCCCGGGCTGACTTCCGCCAGCACCTGCGACACCAGGTTCAGACCGATCGGGGCGTCCAGGAAGACACCTTTGCCGGCGCGGTCCTCAGCCACGTAGGCGATTCCCGCCCGCAAGGCGCCTGCAATCCCGTGCAGCGCTACGGCTTGTCCATTCAGTTCCAGTCGGCCGGTCACGCCGCGGCGCAGGCCGGCCATCGACTCCAGCAGCGCGTCCGCGCCTGAGCCAAGCTGACCGACGAGGGCAACGATTTCACCGGCCTCGAAGCGCAGGTCGAACGCTCCAGCCACGCCTGCGAGGCGCCACCCGCGCAGCCCCAAGCGGGGCGGGTCCGACCGCGGCCTCTCGGGACGGCCTTCATGCACTCCACGCGCCACATCGCGGCCGATCATCGCGCGAACCAGCTCGGCGCTGGTCAGCTCCGCCGTGTGGCGGGTGAAGATGTGGCGCCCACTGCGGAAAACCGTGACCCGTTGGGTCAGTGCGAATATTTCGTCCAGGCGGTGGCTGATGACTACGATGGTGGTGCCGTCGTTCCCCAGCTTGCGCAGCACCGCGAAGACCCGCTCGATTTCGACGTCCGAGAGCGTCGCGGTCGGCTCATCAAGAAGCAGCACGCGCGCGCCCCTCGCGATGCCACGCGCGATCTCCACCAGCTGCTGTTCGGCAAGGCTGAGCCGGGCTGCGGGCGCGTCGAGGTCCACATGGCCGAGCCCCACGGCATCGAGGTGCTGACGTACCGTGCCGCGGAACCGCGCCCGCCGATAGATCGCACCGACCTCACGCGCGCCCAGCATGACGTTGTCAAGCACCGACAGGTGCGGAACAATAGAAAGCTCCTGGTGCACGATGGAGATCAGGCTGGGGTCCACCTTTCGGCCCAGCGTGAGCGGCACGCCATCAACGCAGACTTCGCCCGTGTCCGGCTTGACGAAGCCACCCAGAATCTTGACGAGTGTGCTTTTGCCGGCGCCGTTTTCTCCGCACAGGCCATGAATCTCGCCCTGGTGCAGCTCGAAGCCCACGTCTTCCAGCGCCTGGACGCCGCCGTAGCGTTTTGACAAGCCTGTTGCCACCAGCACCGCAGAATTCGTCGTAGTCATTGCAGCTATCGTAGGCAGCACGCGAGTGGGGCTCTCGACTCGCAGCGCCGCCGTATGGACTCGCAGCGCCAAAGTTGCCGCATGCAGGGGAAAACCCTGATTCCAGGGTCTCGCGCTTCCCCGCGCCCAAGCCCATACTGCGATAGACAGAACTCGCTGGCATGCTTAATGCTGACCCGCTTGACCTCCTTGCCGAATTTCTGCCATGACCACGATTGCTGACATACCGATCCACCCATCCAGCCCGCTGAGCCTGGCGGAGTGGGCTGACGTGGTTTGCCGGACCTACGTTTCAGTGTCCTGCGAGCTGCGCGAGGGGCAGCCGTTCGAGGCGTGGCTCAAGGCCCGGACCTTTGGAATCACTATGCTGAGTGATGTGGGCTCCACCCCCATCCACTATTGCCGCGGCACGAACGAGGTGCGGACTGCACCATCGGATGACGTGCAAGTCCTGCTGGTTCGCGATGGGCACGCAATTGTGTCCCAGGGCAATCGCCGCTGTCGGCTCGATGCCGGCGATATGGCTCTCTATGACGCCACGCAGCCGTTCGATCTGGAGTTTCCGGAGCGCTACAGCGCTATTACCTTGAAGGCCTCGCGAAACCAGCTCATTGAACGACTGCCCGCGGCCACCGACATGACCGCGACGGCAGTTCGCGGAAGCACGCGGCTCGGGTCACTGGCCGCATCCATGATCCGCGAGTGCGCGCTGTTGCCGGAGCAGGACACGCCGCATGCGATGCGGGTGTCGGCTTCACTGCTGGACGTGATCGCAGTGGCTTTCGAGTCCGCGTTGTCCACAGTAGCGCCGCCGCCTTCGCGCCGGCACGAATTGCTGCGCCACGTGCAGCAGACCATGCGCGAGCATCTGGCCGACCCCGATTTCGACATCGAAGAGGTCTGCCGGCGGCATGGAATCGCCCCGCGCACGCTCAACCGGCTTTTTGCCGAGGAGAGCACGACGGCCATGCGCTGGCTGTGGCAGCAGCGGCTGGAGGCCAGCCGCCGCGCCTTGGTGGAAGGGCGGGCGCGCAATGTGACGGAGGCGGCCTACGGCGCGGGCTTTTCCGACCTTTCGCACTTCAGCCGGTGCTTCCGGCAGGCCTTCGGCGTGCTGCCGAGCACGTTGCAGCGCCATCACTAACACTGCGTCGGGGTTGCCCGGCCGGCTGTATTTCTGGCGTGCGAAGTCGTTCGCCCTCGAAGGTGTGACGGCGATTGAAAGTGATGCCGGGCCATCGACGACACCAAAGTTGGCGACGGAGGACTGCGCCATTGCGGCACTTCCGAACAAGATCAAAATGGACGCCAGCGGGGTTTTCTTCATGGTTGCTCCGTGGGATTGAGACGGGATGGCGGGCATTGGCTTTGCGGCTTTATTCACTAGTAGTGATTTATAGGCACAACTCAACCACGCGGCCTGGCTGGGAGATCCGCCAGTGAAAACCCTTACAATTCACCTATAGGGAAGAGTTTTGATAAAGACCGAGACGGTGGAGAAAGTGAAGCGGGGATCACCGCGAACCTCCGAAACGAGGACGCGCGACTCGGAGCGGTCCCAAAAAGCGATACTGCAAGCGGCCCGAAATGAGTTCGCGACATTCGGCCTGGGAGGCGCCCGCCTGGAGCGGATAGCCGAAGAAGCCGCCGTGCACAAGCGGCTCGTCTACTACTACTTCAAGGACAAGGACACCCTCTTCGCTGCCGTGCTCGAAAGTGTTTACGAGGAGATCCGGGATGCGCAGTTGTACCTCGATCTCAAGGACATGGCGCCGCTGGCGGCACTGCGGCGGCTGGTCGAGTTCACCTGGGATTACTACATCGCGCACCCGGAGTTCATCATCTTCCTGAACAGCGAGAACTTGCACAAGGCGCGGCACCTAGCGGCAGTTCCCCGCATCAGGGAGTTGAACAATCCGTTGCTGGCAACCCTGGAGGACATTGTGACCCGGGGACAAAAGGAAGGCCTCTTTCGCGCGGGAATCGACGCGATGCAGCTCTACATCACCATAGCCGGCTGCGCGTACTTCTACCTGTCCAACATTCACACCCTGTCCGTCGGCTTCAACCGCGATCTGAGCAACCCCAAGCTGCTCACGCAACGCATGCTTCACATCATCGAGGTTGTCACGGCTTTCGTCCTCCGATAGCCACGCAGGCACCGTCTGGCGCTTGCGGCGCCATCTTTTTCGCCTATAATTCACCATTCGTGAATTCAAGTTGTTTTTTTGTGCGCTTGCCAATGGCGTCAGGCTCGTGTCGTTGCTTACGAAAAAGCGGGCCTGAGTGAAAGTAACTTTGAAAAAAATAGACGCTTACGCTCACATCTTCCCGCGCGCCTACTTCGACAAGATGGCCTCCATGGCCAAGGACAAGGGCGCCATCAAGCGCTGGCTGACCATTCCCGTGCTCTATGACCTCGAAGCGCGGCTGAAGATGATGGAAGGATTTCCGGGCTACCAGCAGGTGCTCACGCTTTCCAATCCGCCGATCGAAATGATCGCCGGCCCCGATGAGTCACCCGCCCTGGCACGCCTGGCCAACGATGGCATGGCCGAAATCCGGGACGCCCATCCGGACAAGTTCCCTGCGTTCGTCGCCTCGCTTGCGATGAACAACGTTCCGGAAGCCATCAAGGAGATGGAGCGGGCGATCACGGTGCTGGGCGCCCGGGGGATCCAGATTTTCACCAACGTCAATGGCCGCCCACTGGATGACGAAGAGTTTTGGCCCATCTTCGAAGCGGCCGTGAAGCGCTTCGACGTCCCGATCTGGATGCATCCTGCACGCGGCGCGAACATGTCTGACTACGCATCCGAGAGCAAGTCCAAGTACGAGATCTGGTGGACCTTCGGCTGGCCGTATGAAACCAGCGCCGCGATGACGCGGATGGTGTTCTCCGGGTTCTTCGACCGGCTGCCGGAAATGAAGGTGATCACGCATCACATGGGCGCGATGATTCCCTTCTTCGACGGGCGTGTGGGCCCCGGGCTGGACCAGTTTGGCAGCCGTACCTCGGACGAGGACTACGAGGGCATGCTCAAGCGGATGGCCAAACGGCCGATCGACTACTTCCGCATGTTCTATGCCGATACGGCACTTGCCGGCGGAAAGAGCGGCCTGCGCTGCGGCCTCGATTTCTTCGGCTCGCGCCAGGTGGTGTTCGCGACGGACTGCCCATTCGACCCGGAGGGCGGCCCGATGTTCTTGCGAACCATCCCCAAGGCGATCGAAGAACTCGGCCTCGACGCCTCCGAGGAGGAAGGCATTTACTTTCGGAATGCCCTTCGCCTGCTGAAGCTTCCTTGCGACTGCTGAACCCCGCAAATTATCAGGAGACAAATTCCATGAAGATGTTCGCCTCACTCGCCCTCAGTCTTGTTGCCATCGTCGCCTTCATGCCGGCGCATGCGCAAAGTTATCCCAACAAACCGGTGCGGATCGTCGTCCCCTACCCGCCCGGTGGCACGGTCGACCTCGTTGCGCGTGTCCTCGCGCAAAGCCTGACCGAGCAGACCGGCACGCAGTTCATCGTCGACAACCGCTCGGGCGCGAGTGGTGCGATCGGCAGCGATGCCGTCGCGAAAGCCGCCGCCGATGGATATACCCTCCTGGTCCAGTCGCCTACGCTGATCGCCAATCCGCTGATCAGTCCTAAAGTGCCGTACGATGCGATTCGCGACTTTCGGCCGATCGGTCTACTGGGCTCGGTGCCGATGGTGTTGGCGGTCCACCCATCCATTCCTGCCAGAACTCTGAAGGAATTCATCGAGTCGGCGCGGAACAACCCGAAGAGATATACCTTTGGAACTTCGGCAATGGGCTCGCCGATGCACCTGGCTCAGGAGGCCATCAAGAGAGATAGCAAGGTCGATATTCCGATCATCGTTTACCGTGGCACGGCGGGCGCCCTCAATGACGCGCTTGGCGGCCAGATCAGCGGAGTCGTCGATGCCATACCGTCCATCGCTCCGCACATCGCGGCTGGCAAGCTCAAACCTCTTGCGGTGACGACGAAGCGACGTATCCCCGCGCTTCCTGGAGTGCCAACGGTCGCGGAATCCGGCTATCCGGACTTCGAGATGGTGTCGTGGTACGGCCTTTGGGCGCCCAAAGGCCTGCCCGATCCGGTTGCCAGAAAACTGGAAACTCTGTTGCAGAAGGCCATGGCATCGAAGGTCGTGGTTGACCGTCTCGCACCGCAAAACTTCGACACCAAAACGCTGGTAGGGGCCGACTACTCGACATTCATCACGGGGCAGTTGGCCCGTTATTCGCGCATCGTGAAAGACGCCAACATCACTGCTGAATGACGCGCCACGAGACCTGCTTGATCGATTAATGCAACAGTGTTTTCACGAAGTCGGTGTTTATCTTCAGGAACCGAACCAATAAAGTCTGCCTTTCACTACAGTTCATCCAGGAGAAACTCGTGTCCATTTCCCGCCAACTCTTCAGGCTCGCCGTTCCCGCTGCTGCCGCACTCGGCGTGGTCGCCGGCGCCGCTCAGGCCCAAGCCGCCGCGGCACTGCTGACGCTGCAGGTGTGCGGGATGAAGTGGTAGGGGAACGCATCATGTCAACCACGATCCTTCACTACATTTACGACCCACTGTGCGGCTGGTGCTATGGCGCCGCGCCACTGGTAGCTGCCGCCCGCCAGGTGGTGACCGTGCGCGCGCACGGCGGCGGCATGATGGCCGGACCCAATCGAAAGGCAGTCACGCCGCAGCTGCGCGCCTTTGTGGCCGAGCATGACCAGCGTATCGCCCGGTCAACAGCGCAAGCATTTGGTGACGGCTATTTGAACGGGCTCCTGCGTGACACCTCCGCCGTCCTCGACTCCGAGCCGCCGATCGCCGCCATCCTGGCCGCGGACGATCTCGATTCCCGGGGTCTGGACATGCTAGCGCGGCTCCAGGTGGCCCACTACGTCGAGGGTCGGCGCATTGCCGACCGACTGGTTCTGGTCGAGCTTGCTACGGAACTAAGGCTGCCGCGCGAGCCATTCGAGCAGGCCCTGTACCGAGCGGAAGGCGCGGCGACGCAGCGTCACATTGCCGAGAGCCGGGCTTTGCTGGCGCAGTTGGGCGGCCATGGCTTTCCGACCTTCGCGCTTGAACGCGATGGGCGATTCGACCTGGTCGCTATGGGTCAGTATGTTGCTCGCCCCCAGCAATGGCAGGATTGGTTGAAAGCACAAGTACCGGTAACTGATTCGTCTGAAGCCGGGATGGAGTTCGGGTGTTCGCCAGACGGATGCGTGATCCCCGTTAAGTGACGGAGCATGCCCGGCGGAGTCTCCAGGGTTCGCCGGCCGCACCCCGTCTTACATGCCCGCCACGTTTGTGATGAAATCCTGGATCTCAGCCAGGTTGTAAGCCCGCAAATGAACGGGATCCATCGGAGACACGGCATGAAATGCGCGACCCACGACACCCTTGGCATGCCACTGCGCCAGCAGGTCAGGCATTGGCAGGACGCGACCGACCATTATTTTGGTCCCCTGCAGGCGCAGGCGTTCTGCGACGGGCCGTTCGACGCTCGCCTGAGCGCCTGCGAGGCGGGCTCGTTGCGGCTCCTCACGATCGACGCGCCCGCCCACCGCGTCATGCGCGATCACGCGGCCAGCGATCCGCGTCACGACAGCTTCAAGCTATTGCTGCAACTGGAAGGCATGAGCGAGATTCGTCAACGTGACGCGAGTTTCAGCCTGCGGCCGGGCGACTGGAGCTTGTACGACCCGCGCGTGCCGTACACCATCACCTCGCGCGAGTCGATCCGCCATCTCGTGGTGCAGATTCCGCGCGAGAAGCTGGGTCACCTGCCCGTCGGTTCGCTGCACACCTGCGAAGCGGACGCGCCGGAACTGGTGGCCTTGTACCAGGTGCTGTCTTCCTTCCTCGGCGCGCTGGCGGCGCAGTTGCGCTCGTTGCCCGATGCCGTCGGCGCCCCGCTCTCCGAAACCACACTGGGTCTGCTGGCGCAAGCACTACAGGCGCAGCGCGGCGAAGCGCCTGAGCGCACTCCGCTGCCTGAAGTGATGCGCGCCCGGGTCAGGCAGTACATCCACAGCCACCTGGCCGATCCCGATCTCACGGTGGAGCGCATCGCACAGGACATGCGCTGCTCCAAGCGCTACCTGCACGCGCTCTTTCAGGGCGAAGCCCGTACCCTGGATCGGCAGATCTGGCTGTCGAGGCTCGAGCGCTGCAGGCAAGCTCTGGTTGCCGCCGACGCATCGGCGATCTCGATCTCGGGGCTGGCCTACCGCTGGGGCTTCAACAGCAACGCGCATTTTTGCCGCCTTTTCAAGCGCGAGTTCGACACCACACCGAGCGAGTTTCTCAAGCGCGGTGTGCACTAGCCAATGAAAAGCTTTCGATGATCGATCTTCGTCACGTCCTGGTTCATATGCGCGCGGGTCGCTGGATCGAGGCGCACAACCTCGTGCAAAGCGATGATTCCGATTCGCCGCAAGCTGCCTGGCTGCACGGCATCCTGCATATTCAAGAGGGCGACCTGGAAGATGCCGAGTACTGGTATGGCAAGGCCAACCGGAACTTCCGCAGCCGCGGGACGCTCGATGAAGAGCTCGGACGCTTCGAGGCGGAATTGGCGGCCTAGCACCCGGATGCAGGCCTGGGCATTGCACCGTAGGGGAAATAAAGCAATGAGCCTCCGGGGTGCGCGGACCGTCCGTGCGCCCACCCGGGGGCGGAGCGCACAATACCTATCTACCGATGCAGACCGCCAAGCCCACCAATCTCAGGCTAGATCTCACTTCTGACCTCCAGAAATGGCGCACCTTTTTGGCCATTGCTGAACTAGGCAGCCTGACGCGCGCGGCATTGTTCCTCGACAGCAACCAGTCACTGCTGAGCCGCCAACTAAATGCACTCGAACGGGAATGCAGCGCCCGGCTGTTCAATCGAACGGGCCGCGGAGTGGCGCTGACCGATATCGGCCAGCGCGTGTTCCCGCACGTCAAGGCGCTGCTGACCGATGCCGAGCAATTGGAACTGGAAATCCGCGGCGAGGCGCGCGAGCCGACAGGTCGGGTGACCATTGGCTCGCTGCCCTCGATCACCAATCCCATCGTCGGGCGCCTTTTCCAGCAGCTGCGCAGACGTCATCCAGCGATACAGTTGAAAATTCTGGAGGGCTCCAGCGGACAGGTAGAGGAATGGATGGCGGACGCGCGCATCGACATTGCGATCCTTTACCGCTATGGAAAAATCCTGCCGACGCACGAACAACACCTTGCCACGGTGGACAGCTACCTGATCGGGGCGGACGGCGACAAGCTCACGGCGGCGCAAGAGATTCCCTTCAGCGCGCTCAATGGACTCCCCTTCATCCTGCCCGGCGCGCCTAATGGCCTGCGCACCGCCTTGGATGCCACGGCGCGCCAGGAGCACATCACGCTCACGCCGGTCATAGAGGCGGACTCGCTGCCGTTGATGCGATCCACGGTGGCCGAGGCGCGGCTCTATACGGTTCTGCCGATCCACGCCGTCTGGACCGAGGTGAAAGAGGGCCGCCTGCAAGCCGCGAAGATCGTTTCTCCCGCGCTGCAGCGAACCGTGTCCATGGAGCTCACGCGCACCAAGGGCCCGGCGAAGGCGGTGCAGGCCGTGGCCAACGAAATCGTTGCCATCGTCGAAGAAGCCGCCGCCAGCGGAATGTGGCGCGCTGGAGATGTGGCCCAAGGCGACATGCCGGTTCGCGCATAGCAGCCTTGCCAGTGCCTGGGAGCGGCGCGCAGCAAGCTTGCCGCCATTCCACGCATCTCACTGCCCACACCGGAAACCATGACGCCCGAGCAACGGGCGGTGTACGACCGGATCGTCTCCGGCCCACGCGGCAAGATCCAGGGGCCTTTGCGCGCCTATGTTTGTGCGCCTGCTGACGTCGCGCTCACGCTGAACGCGCCGCGTCGAGTTGCGCCAGGATGGCCGGCAGCCGTTCCTGGGCGGCGGCTTGCTCCTCGTCGTAAAGGCTCCGGCCGTGGGCATCGATGCCGACCGTGGCGGGGCCCAGCCCCTTCACCTTCAGGCGCACCAAACGGTAATGCGGGAGCATGTCGCTCCAGCCCACCTCGACGACTTCCTGGATCGCCTGCGACAGCAGCGTGCAGCCGCCCCCCAGAAAGGACAGATAGACGCAGCCGGCTGCCTGCAGTGCCTGCGCACAGTGCCGGTCCAGCCCGCCCTTGCCGCCCACCGCATGCCAGCGGAAGGACTCCACCAGCCGCGGCATATAGGGGTTGAAGCGGGTGCTGGTGGTGGGATTGAGGTAGAGCACCTCGAAGCGCCCGTCAACCTCGCGGCTGAAGCTGCCCAGGTGAAACACCGAGGCTTCCTGCAAATTCATCGGCAGCGGCTCCCCGCTGTCCAGGCACTTCAGCAGGCGCTGGTGCGTGGGAAGGCCGGCCGTGATGACAATCTCGCCATCGAGGACAACGAGGTCACCGGCGTTCAAGCTGCGTGCATGAGCCTCGCTGAGCGGAAAGTTCAGGCGGTGGGTCTGGATCGCCATGGTCACTCCACGATCTCGACGCGGCCGTCGTTGAACAGGCGCGCGCGCGTGCGGCGGTTGATCCAGCAGTTGAAGGCCACGGCGACCGGCGTGAAGCCATGGCCGGCGCAGTAATTCACGTGCACGGCCAGCGCCGTGCTGTCGCCGCCGGTTCCCATCGGGCCGAAGCCGGTCAGGTTGACGGCATCCACCAGCCGCCGCTCCATGTCCGCCACCATTTTCTCGGGATGCACTTCGCCGATCGGGCGCAGCGTTGCCTCTTTCGCCATCTTGGCCGCGTAGTCGAACGTGCCGCCGATGCCCACCCCGATCACGACCGGGGGGCAGGGTTGCGAACCCGCTTTGATGACGGTGTCGAGGACAAATTTCTCGATGGTCTTCAGGTCGGGAAAACTGAAGATTTCCAGCGCGGCCCAACGGCCGGAGCCCAGCGCCTTGGGGGAGCAGGTGATATCGACGTAGTCGCAGTCATCCACCAGGTCGAAGGTGACGATCGGCATGCCCTTGCCGCGGTAGCCGCGCTCCAGCGTCAGCGGATGGGTCACGTGGGGCAGCAGCGGCGGCTCAATGGTCTCCACCAGCTCGGCGAAGCCGTCGGTGATGGCCTGGCGCACGCTGCCGCTGAACTGCGATTGCGTTCCCACCTTGACGAAGAACACCGGCACGCCTGCATCCGAGCAGATGAAATGGTTGGCCTTGGCGGCCGCCGCCGCGCTTTGCAGCATGATGCGCAGCGTATGGCGGGCCGTTTCATTGCGCTCGCGCGCGTCGGCCTGGCGCAGCGCCGCCTCAGTGTCGCTGGGAATGCCGCGCAGCGATCGGTCGTAGAGCTGCGCGGTGACGCTCTTGATGGTTTCGTAGCTGATGGCCATGCGCGCAGCCTTCAGTCCATCCTCACGCCGGCTGCCTTGGCCAGCGCCGTCCAGCGGGTGGATTCGGACTGGATGAAAGCGCCGAATTCCTGCGAGCTGCCGCCGTTGGACTGCAGCCCCTGGGCTGCAAAGAACGCCTTCGCGTCCGGCGAGGCGAGCACGGCGTTGACTGCCTTGTTCAGTTTTGCGATGACGGCCGGTGGCGTCTTCGCCGGCGCCAGCAGGCCGTACCAGGTCGAGACAAGCACGCCCTTCTGGCCGGCTTCGGCTGTAGTCGGTACTTCCGCCAGAGCGGCCTCGCGGTCCGGCGTGCCGATCGCCAGCGCCTTCAGCTTGCCGCTGCGCAGGAATGGCAGGACCACCGGCGCATCCGCGAACATCACGTCCACCGTGGCGGCCATGACGTCCGTGAGAGCAGGGGCGGCGCCCTTGTAGGGGACGTGGATCATGTCGATGCCGGCCTCACGCTTGAGCAGTTCCGAACCCAGATGGGTGGTGGTCCCCGGGCCGGCGCTGGCGAAGCTGACCTTGCCGGGGTTGGCCTTGGCGTACGCGACCAGGCCGGCCAGGTTTTGATGGCGCGAGCCGGCTGCCGTCACCAGCACGGTGGGTGCCGTCGCGACCCGCACCACCGGCGCCAGATCGTCGCGCGGGTTGTACGGCACCTTCTCGGCAATGTAGGGCGAGATGGCGATGGCCCCGACCGATGAGAACAGCAGCGTGTACCCATCGGCGGGCGCCGACGTCACTGCCTGCGTGCCCAGAATGCCACCGGCGCCGCCCTTGTTGTCCACCACCACCTGCTGGCCGAGCGCCGCGCCCAGCTTGATGCCCAGCCACCGGGCCTGGAGGTCGGCGGGGCCGCCGGCCGCGAACGGCACGACCAGGCGGATGGGCTTGGTCGGAAAATCCTGGGCCGGGATGCTTTGGCCGAATGCTGCGATCGCCAATACCGCCAGCGCTTTGAACAGGGTCTTCATGCTTGTCTCCAATAAGTGCTTTTCATGCCAGCGATTCTGGGCGGCCGGGCCTCGGGGAGGAACCACCGCCAGGTAATAGCTGCTATGCGGTTCGGGCGGCGTAGACCTCGGGATTGACGAGTACTGACGGTTTCTCACCCCTCAGCGCCGCCACCCCGCTGGATGCCGCCGCCATCGCCACCCCTTCCATCGCCTCGCGCGAAAAGCTCGCCATGTGGGTAGTCACGAGGATGCCCGGCACGCCGAAGTCGGCCTGGGTGCGAGCGCCTCGTCCAGGCTCACGAATTCGATGCCATGCTCCTTCGCGAAGGCGTCGTCGTGTCGCCTGTCGACCGCCAGGATGCGCATGTCGAAGCCCTTGGCCCGCGCTGGGCCATGGCTCAACGCCCCGTGAACACCGGCAATCGCTTTTCGGCGAAGGCGCGCTGCGCCTCCTTCGCATCGTCGGTCTTGCCGATCTGCGCCGTCATGTCCTGCTCGTAGCGGTAACCGTCCCGCAGGCTCATGTCCTCGATCACGTTCAGCGTGTGCTTGCCCATCGGGGTGGAAACCGGGCTCTTGGCGGCGATCGCGACTGCTATTTCCACCAGGGCCGCCGGCATCAAATCCTCGGGTTCGGTGTAGGCTTCCACGATGCCCAGGCGGTACAACTCCTCGCCGGTGACTCGCATGCCGGTCAATGCCATGCGGCGCAGCCGCGAGTGGCTGAACAGGCGCATCGCGTGCCGGCAGCCGCCCGTCAGGATCACGGCCCGATTTCGTCCAGTTCGGAAATCCGGTCCAGCGCACGGGTCAGCTCGACGTTGAGCGTGGGGGTGAGCGCGTTGACGGGCGGCGCATTCAAGGTATGGATGGCAACGTGTTCGCGCTGCTCGAAGCCCAGCTGGGTAAGGTCGTCCATCAATGTGTCCTGGTTGATGCGGCGATGAACATTCGCCGATTCGGCACTGTAGCGCCAGACCCTGCGCCGGAGGCGAAACGCGCCGCATAGCTGCTATGCCTAGCCAAGCGCGGGGTGCACTGAACTACCGCGACGACATCACGCCGCGAGATAGCTGCTGTGCAGGATCTCCGGTTGTTCGCGCAAGGTCTGGGCCGGGCCGCCGAACGCCAAGCGGCCGCGTTCGAGCACATAGGCCTGCTGCGAAACCGCCAGAGCCACGCTGGTGAACTGCTCGATCAGCAGCACGCCCACACCGTCGTTCGCCACTTGCTGCACCAGCGCGACCAGGCGTTTCACGACCGTGGGCGCCAGGCCCAGCGACAGTTCGTCGAGCGCCAGGTAGCGAGGCCGGGCGATCAGCGCCTGCGCAACGCAGACCATCTGCTTTTGCCCGCCGGAGAGTGAACGGCCCAGCGCGTTCATCTTGTCCTCGAGTTCCGGCAGCACCGCCAACACGCGATCGATCTCAGACTGCACCTGGCGAGTCGGCCATGCAGTGGCGGCTGCGCGCAGGTTGTCCCGCACCGACAAGTCGCCCAGAACGCGGTGCCCCTCGGGCACGACGGCAACGCCGGCCGCGCGAACCGCCTCGGGCCGCTGCCCGTGCAGGGGCGCGCCGTCCAGTTCGATGCTGCCCGCCACGATCGGCAAGGCCCCCGCCAAGGCCATCACCATCGTCGACTTGCCTGCACCGTTAGCACCCACCAGCGCGGTGATCTGGCCCGGCGCAATCTGCAAGGAGATGCCGTGCAGCACGTTCTTGCCGCCGCGTTGCACCACCAGGTTGTTCAGGCTAAGCATGTTGGGTTTATTCCTCCGTGCCGAGGTAGGCGCGGCGCACCGCGGGATCGTCGAGCACATCGTTCGTCGTGCCTAGGGCCAGGCGCTGGCCGAAATCGAGCACCAGCGTCTGCGTGCAGGTCGTCTTGATCAGGTCCACATCGTGGTCGATCAACAGCACCTGCGCGCCGCAGAAATCCTTGATGCCCAGCAGCGTGCGGCGCAGGTGTGAGGCCTCGTGCTCGGTGAGTCCGGCGCCGGGCTCATCGAACAGCAACAGGCGGGGCGCGCCCACCAGGGCCTTGGCGACCTCGACCATTCGCCGCTGAAAGAGGTTGAGTTGGGCGCCGGGTGTCGTCGCCTGGTGGACCAGGCCCACGTAATCGATGGCGCGGCCGACTTCGGCGTTGGCGTGCCGGCGGTCATGCGGCACGTGATCGAGCACGGCCAGCACGTTGCTCCAGACATCGAGGTCTTCCACCACCTGCTCGGTCTGGAAAGACCGGCGCAACCCGAAGCGCACCCGCTGTGTGGGGGTCAGAGCCAGCAGGTTCGTTCCGTCCACCTCGATACGGCCGGTGCGCGGCCGCACCAATCCGCTGAGCACGTTCACCAGGGTGGTTTTGCCGGCGCCGTTCGGGCCGATCAGGCCGCAGACCGGGTGATCGAGGACAGCGTCCAAAGATGCGATGGCCTTGACACCGCCGAACTGCACCGTCAATTCGCTGATCGACATCATGGCGCGTCCCCACGCGCGAACCGGGCCCGCACACTATGGATCAGTCCCAGCAATTGCCCCGCCACACCCTGTTGCGCGGTGATCAGCGCGTGCAGCAAGGCCGCGCCGAAGAAGATCATCGCTAGGAAGCCGTTGACATTGAAATCGGTGAGTAGCGAAGGCACCGCGCGCAGCATCAGGCCCGCGATGATCGCGCCCAGCCAGTGATGGACGCCGCCGACCACCGACAGCGCGAACAGCATCACCGACTCGCTCGCGCCGAAGGCGCGCCCGTCAAGCTGGCCTACCCCGCCAGCCAACAGGGCGCCACCGACGCCGGCACAGAAACCCGCGAGCGCGAAGGCCCACGTCTGGTACAGCAGCACGTTGACTCCCGCGCTCATAGCCGCCGCTTCACCGCGCCGGATCAGGGCCCACGAGCGCCCGGCCCGCGTGCGGCGGTGCAACTCGATCAGCGTCAACACGCCGGCCAGCCACAGCATCACGTAGCGCAGGTAGGCTGCATCGGAGCCGGCGAACGCCGGGCGCGTCATCAACAGGCGCTCGCTGCCCTCGACGCGCCCCAGCCAGCCCGCGCCGCCGTCGGGAAAGCCGATGACAGTGATCACCACCTGGAAGCCGCCTGCAAGCATCAAAGTGACCAGCGCGAGGTAGAGCCCTTTCAGCCGCAACGCCGGCAGGCCGGCAAGCATGCCCACCAGGGCCGACGCGCCGCCGGCGGCCAGTACGCACAGCTCGAATGGCATTCCCAGGCCGTGGCTGATGCGCAGTGCCACCCAGCCACCAATGCCGAGCAGCGCGAACTGGCACAGCGAAACCAGGCCGAGCTGGCCGTACAGCAAGCCAACGCCCGCCGCGGCCACCGACAAAGCTAACGCCGACGTGAGCGTCTTGGTCCAGTAGGCATTTGCCAACCAAGGCAGTGCGACGCCGATGACGAGCAGCACGCCCAACATGGTCAACAGCGACCGCAGCCGTTCACGCCGTACCCGCTCGAGCGCGGTTTCCAGCGTGCCCATGAAAGAAAGTGCGAGACTGGTCATGCGTCAGGCCAAGCGGGTGTTGGGGCGGTGAAACGCGATCATCAACAGTGCCACCAGGAACGGCGTGGCACTCCGGAATGAGGCGAGGCCGGGAACGACGATGGCGACCGCCTCCAGCACGCCGATAAGGATTCCGCCCGCCACCGTGGCGGGCAGCGACTGGAGCCGGCCGATGATCGCCGCGGCGAACGCCGGGATGACCAGAAACGTGAGCAGCGTCGCCTGCAGGCGAACGATGTTGGCCAGCAGCAGGCCGCACACGCCGGCGAAGGCGCCGCTGAGCACCCAGGCGACGGTGTCGACCTGCAGCACGCGAATGCCGAGCAAGGCACTCAGATCGCGATCGTTGGCAAGCGCGCGCATCTTCAGCCCGACCCGCGTGCGCACCAGCAGCAGCCCGATGCCCGCCATCATCGCGACGGCCAGCGCCAGGCCGATGACGCGCGTATAGGTCAGGCGCACGTCGGCCAGTTCCAGGGCACCCGCGTCGGTCGGCAGGATGAGCCGGCGCGGCTGCTCGCCCCAGAACCATTCGGTGAAGCCGAGCAGGATGAGCGCGAAGCCGAGCGTGCCGATGCTGCGGATGGTCGGATTGCGCTGCGCCAGGTGCGGCGCGATCAGGCGTCCGTAGGCGAGCGACAGGAGCACCGCCACCGCCACGCTCGCGGCCCAGGCGAGCGCCTGGGGCCAACCGGCCTGGAGCATCGACCAGGCCACGTACGCACCGATCGCACCGAGCGCACCGAACGCGAAGTTCAGCACGCCCGACGACCGGTACAGCACGACCAGGCCAACCCCCGAGAGCGCGTAGACAGCGCCCACACCGAGGCCCGAGACGATAAAAGGCAGCAGATCGGACATGGCGGTTGACGCGGGTGCGAAGCGGCGTCGCCGTTACTTCTGGCTGAGCTTCTTCTCGTCGGCGCGCACGTCGACCAGTTCCGGGTCGTCCGCCGTCAGGCAACCTGCCGAGGCGCTCGCAAAACCGTTGCCGTCGATCACCACCATGGGGCCCGCATTGTTGGCATTGTGGCGGTTGCCCGCGCCGACGTAGAACGGCTTGCACAGGATGTCGCTGCGGAAGTCGGTGACCTTGCGCAAGGCAGTGGTCACCGAGGCTCGGTCGATCTTCTTGGCATCCATTTTCATCAGCGTCTCCGTCACCAGTCGAGCGGCCAGGTAGCCGGCTTGCGAGAAGGTGTCGCGCGGGTCGGTCTTGGCGCCGTGCGAGTTCATGACGGCCTGCCAGTTCAGGTTGTCGGCGCCTTTGGATTCAAGCGGATTGAATTCCAGGTTGATCGCGAAGTTCTTGTTCCAGTAGGCGCCGATGGCCTTGGGCACGTCGGCGCTGTAGGCCGGCGCCGACGAAACGAAGTGAATCTTCTTGCCCAGGTTCTGTTGTTCGGCCGCGGCCAGCATCGGCACGAGGATGCCCTTGGGCACGTTCATGATGATGGTGTCAGGCTTCTTCGACGCGGCCTGCAGCATCACCGAAGTGGCATCGGCCGAGCCCGGATCGATGGCGATGGTCTCGACTTCGACGCCGTTTTTCTTGCCCCATTCCTTGGGACCCTCGCAGGCCCAGTTGCCCAGGCTAGGAATGTTGGGAATGATGCAGACCATCTTCCTGCTCTTGTAGGTCTGCGCGGCATACATCGCGGCGATCGTGCCGCTGATGCGCGGACCGGAATTGATGGGGACGTAGTTCTTGGCGTTGAAACACTCGCGCGGCACGCCGGTACCGGCAATGACCATGACGCCTTCGTCGGCGTACATCTTCGCGTTCGCACCACATTCAACGAAGCTCGTGCTGCCCGCGAGCGCGACCACCTTGCGGTCCTTGACGAGCTTGCTCGCCACCTGCGCCGCGGTTTCGGGGTTCCACTGATCGTCGGCCACGATGTAGTCGATTGGGCGGCCGTTGATGCCGCCGTTGTCGTTCACGCACTTGAAATAGGCCGCCGCGGCCTGCGCCGAGGAGCTGAAGTCGTCAGGCCCGGTCTTGCCGACGACGGCGCCTACCGGGATCGGCTCGCCGGTGGCCCTCTTGCCATTTCCCAGGCCGCACTTCGATTGCGCGAGGGCGGCATTGGATGCGAACGCGGCGGCTACCGAAATGGCCGACAGTGCGGCGATGCGTTGAATATTCATGACGTGTGTCTCCTGTGATTGTTGATATCGATTGCGATGCAATGGCGCGCCTCAGAAGGCCATGCACACGCTCTTCAGTTCGGTAAAGCTTTCCACCGAAGCACGACCGAGATCGCGCCCGGTGCCCGACTGCTTGATGCCGCCCAGCGGCAGGCCCGCATCGAGCACGTTGTGTGCGTTCACCCACACCATGCCCGCCTGCAGGCGCGGCACGATGCGGTTCGCGTGCGACAGGTTGTTGGTCCACAGGCTTGCCGCCAGGCCGTAAGGCGAATCGTTGGCGGCCGCTATGGCCTCTTCGACGTCGTCGAACGGCGCTGCGGCGAGCACCGGACCGAAGACCTCTTCACGCACCACGCGCATATGGGGCGTGGTATCCGCGAAAATCGTGGGTTGCACGAAACAACCAGCCTCCAGCGCGCGCGCACCGCCGGTCACCAGCGTGGCGCCTTCGGCCTTGGCCGAATCGATGTAGCCCATCACGCGCGTGAAATGCGCTTTCGAGGTCAGCGGCCCGAACTGCGTCGCCGTGTCGAATCCCGAGCCGATCTTCATGCCCTGCGCGATCCCGGCCAATTCGTCCAGCACGCGTTTGTACAAGCTGCGGTGCACGAACAGGCGCGAGCTGGCGGTACACACCTGGCCCTGGTGAAAGAAGATGCCCATCGCAATGCCTTGCGCCACCTGCGCGGGGTCGGCATCTTCCATCACGATGGCCGGGCTCTTTCCGCCAAGCTCCAGCGTGAAGCGCGCCATGTTGTCCACCGCCGCATGCCCTACCACCCTGCCCACCGCCGTCGAGCCCGTGAAGCTGAGCTTGCGCACTGCGGGGTGGGCGATGAGCGCGGCTCCAGCCGTGCTGCCACGCCCGCACACCACATTCAGGACACCGGGCGGTATGCCCGCTTCGATCGCGAGTAGCGCCAAACGCAGCGCGGTGAGCGGCGTGTCTTCGGACGGCTTCAGCACCACCGTGCAGCCGGCCGCCAGCGCCGGTGCCACCTTCCACAGCGCAATCGCGAGCGGAAAATTCCACGGCACGATGGCACCGACCACGCCGACCGGCTCGCGCCGCGTGTACGTGACCCACTGCGGGCCGGGAATCGGAATCGAATTGTCGAGCGTCTGCCCTTCCAGTTTGGTGGCCCAGCCCGCCATGTAGCGCACGAATTCGGCGCCGGAGCCAACGTCGATCATGCGGGCGATGCCCTGCAGCTTGCCGCTCTGGAGTGTCTCCATCGCGCTGAGTTCATCGGCGTGCCGTTCGATCAGCTCCGATAGCTTGAACAGCAACTTCTCGCGATCCGCGGGCCGCAGGCCGCGCCAGGCGGCACTTTCGAATGCGCGCTGAGCCGAAGCCACGGCCGCATCGATATCGGCCGCATCGCTGTCCGGTGCTTCGGCCACGACCATCTCGGTAGCGGGGTCCGTCACGTCCAACCACCGGCCCGAAAGCGGCGGCCGGCTCACACCATCGATCACGTTGCCGAGGCGCCGCTCGGACAGGAACTGCGCGCCCTGAAGATGCTGGCGGGGGAGATCGAACGAGTTCATGGTCCTTTGGGTGTGCGGGGAAGAGAGGACTTCAATCTAAGCGGCATCGCGATTTCTCCATTGCCCCACAGCGCAGCGGGTGTTGCCTGTGCGCGCATGTTCACCGGGCATGCAAGAGAAACTCCGCGCAGCGCTCGGCAATCATGATGGTCGGCGCATTCGTGTTGCCGGACGGAAGGGTTGGCATCACCGACGCATCGCACACACGCAGCCCGGACACGCCGCGCACGCGCAGCTCCGTATCGACGACCGAGCCCACGTCGCTGCCCATGCGGCAGGTGCCCGCAGGGTGATAGACGGTCTTGGCATGGGTGCGCACGTGGGCCTCGATGTGATCGTCGCTCAGCTCGGTGGCCGCACCGGGTAGCAGTTCGTGCTCAACAATCTCTGCCAGCGCGGGTGCTCGAAGGATCTTGCGCGCCAGCTTCACGCCGCGCACCAGCGTGTCGACGTCGGCCTGTTCGCGCAACGCGCCGGCATCGAACAGGATGGGCTGCACCGGGTCGGCACTGCGCAACGCCACAGTGCCGCGCGACTGGGGCCGCAGGAAGCATGGATTGATCGACAAACCGTGGCCCGGCAGCGGCTCGCGCTCCGCATCGCCCACCAGGACCGGCAGTATGTGGAACTGCAGATCCGGCCGATCGCCGCCCGTCGTGTCGACGAAGCCCCCACTCTCCACGACATTGGACGTGAGCAAGCCACTGCGGAACAGTTGCCATTGAATACCGTGGCGCAGGGCGCGCAGGCCCTTGTCGTGGCCCAGCAGGCTGATGGGCGCGCGCGTGCGGGCATAGACGCTTACCTCCAGGTGGTCCTGGTAGTTCTGACCGACGCCGGGACTGTGGTGCGCCAGTGGGATGCCCAACGCCTGCAGATCCTTGCCGGGGCCGATGCCCGACAGCATCAGCAGCTTGGGCGACGCCAGCGCCCCGGCACAGGCCAGCACCTCCTTCGTGCAGCGCGCCTGCCTGGATTGGCCTTTCTCCACGAACTCGACGCCGACGGCGCGGCCGGCCTCGATCACGATCCGCGTCGCATGCACGCCGCAACGTACTTCGAGCCGCTCGTCCCGGCGTACCGCGGCCAGGTAGGTCGCCGCCGTCGAGCCGCGTTCTCCGTCGAACGTGGTGGACTGGTAGAAGCCCACGCCGGCTTGCGTGGCGCCGTTGAAGTCGGCGTTCGCGGGCAGACCCGATTGCTGTGCCGCCTTCAGGAATGCGTGGCTGAGCGGATGGCGAAAGCGTGGCTGGCTCACGCGCAGCGGTCCGTTCCGGCCATGCAGTGGTTCGGCGTAGAGCTCATTGGCCTCGGCGCGCTTGAAGGCGGGAAGCACGTCGCTCCAACCCCAGCCGGCACATCCGCCGTCGCGCCAGTCGTCGTAGTCGGCGGCCGTGCCCCGGATGTAGACCATCGCGTTCAGCGAACTGCCGCCGCCCAGCATGCGCCCTTGCGGCACATGCATCCTGCGGCCGGCGGCGTCGGGCTGCGGTTCGCTGACATAGTCCCAGGATCGCTCTGTGCCGATGACCCGCACGAAGGCGGCGGGCATGCGCACGAACGGGTGTTCGTGGGTGGGCCCGGCTTCAAGCAGCAGCACACGGCGTCCACCGCGCACCAGCCGATGGGCCAGCACGCAGCCGGCGGAACCCGCCCCAATGATGATGTAGTCATAGCCCATCGAATCGAGTGTGGTGCAGGTCGCGCGTGCCGTAAACCGGCGGGCACAGGTCATGCGCCTTGGGTCAACGGTTTGTGCGCTGACGACGCATGCTTTGCCTGCCGGGCTCACTAGACTCGTTCGATCGAAAGTCAATGAGGCAATGCACATGTCAACAGAATTCCAAGGCCAGGTCGCCTTCATCACCGGGGGCGGCACCGGCATCGGCGCCTCAGTCGCGCGGCAATTCGCAGCAGCGGGCGGCAAGGTCGTGCTGATGGGCCGGCGGCGAGAGCCTCTGCTGGAGGTGGCCGAGCCGATCGGTGGGCTCGTGGTTGCTGGCGACGCCGCTCATGCTCCCGACGTGAAGGCGGCCATTGCGCAGGCACGGGAACGCTTCGGCGGCATCGACGTGCTGGTCGCCAATGCCGGGGGACATGGCGTGGGCGAACTCACCCAGACCGACGACGAGTCGTGGCGCATGGCGACGCGGCTGAACCTGGACACGGCCTTCGTTTGCGCACGCGAGTTGATGCCTGAGCTGATCTCGCGGCGTGGCAACATTGTTGTGCTGTCTTCGCTCGCCGGTCACTTTGCCGGGCCCGGCGTTGTCGGGTACGTGACGATGAAGCACGCGCTGATCGGCCTCACACGGTCGCTGGCACGCGACTACGGCCGCCAGGGTGTTCGCACCAATGCCGTCTGCCCCGGCTGGGTACGCACCGCGATGGCGGACGAGCAGATGCAGGTGCTGGTCGAAAAATACAAACTGGCCGACACCGACGCCGCTTATGCACTGGTTGCGCGTGACGTGCCGCTCGGCCGCGCGGCCGAACCCGGCGAAGTGGCTGACGCTGTGCTCTACCTTGCATCGAAGCGCGCGGCCATGGTCAATGGCACCTTCCTGATGGTGGATGGCGGGGCGTCGGCTGTCGACCTTCCCACGATCGCCTTCGCACACTGAGAGCCCGCATGAACTCGCCCACCCTCCCCCCGGCCGGCTGGAAGACCTACGATGAGTTCGCGGCCGGCATCGCCACGAACCGGCTGCCGCCGAGTGAGGCACTTCTCGGCCAGACGCTGAACGTCGCCCTGCCCGCACGCACGCTGACCCTGCGTTTTGAGCGGCCCAACGAACTTGCGTGGCAGGACAGCGCGCACGGCGAAGGCCGCGACTGGTGCGAGACCATCGAGGTGGCGCCCGACACGTTTTTCATCGACATCACATTCAAGGCGCGCCCCCTGGTAGCGCTGACCGTGATCGCGAATACGCGCACGCGCCGCGTGCTGGCCATCGAAAGCCGCGTACGCAGCGCCGAAGAGGCGGGCGCCGAGCCGCGCGTGGCACAGGACTTCCTCGTTGGCGTTCTCGGCGGCGGCGCGCCCGTCAGCGGACTGGTGCCCCACGAAAGCCGCGACTTGATCGGCTTGCGCACCTGGCAAACCTACAGCCCGAACCACACCTATGAGCACACCTACCTCAGCTCGCAACGCTATTGCTGGCAATGCCTGGTGGGCGTGCAGCGTGGCCACGGCGACGTGGACATGGCGACGTACTACCAATTCGACGAGCAGCAGTACATCTTCACCTTCCGCGAGTTCCTGATTCCGGTCGCCTCGGCGTTCTTCTTCAACTTCGCATCAAAGCGTTCGACCGGCAAGTTCCTCGGACTGACCGGTGATGGCGCCATTGCCAACAACCCGGCAGGCGCCTTCATGGAAACAGCCTCCACCACCGTCTATCCGGTTTCCCACAACCCCATCTGAGGCATCATGAAAAACAACCTCGACATCATCAAAGCGCACTACGCCGCGTCAGACCGGCTCGACATCGCCGCCATGATGGCCGACGTGTCGCCGCAGGTCCGCTGGACCGAGATGGCCGGCTTTCCCTGCGCCGGCACCTGGGTCGGCCCGCAGCAAGTCATCGACAACGTGTTCGCCGTGCTGGGTTCAGCCTGGGAGGGCTACAACTTCAAGCTGGAGCGGTTGATCGAAGGCGGCGACAACATCGTGGGCATCGGCGACTACAGCGGTACCTTCCGCGCGACCGGCAAGGCCATGCACGCACGCGTGGTGCACGTGTGGCAGCTCGAAGCGGGCAAGGTCGTGCGCTTCGAGCAGTTCACCGACACACTGCTGGTCGCGCAAGCGATGGTTTGATCCGCCCGCAGCTTGCCAGCCGGGCTTGACCCGGCAAACGACAGCGCCTCATCGGTCCTGGTGCTGTCGAGCGCTTGGTCGAGCAGCCGCACCAAGCCAAGACCCCGGAGGTCTCCGCCACGGCTCCAAGTTTTCCTCGACTCTCATCGACGATTGGGAGAAGATGATGCAGGGACCACTGACGTGGTCGCGCCAGCTGTCATCCGAACCCGTCCATGACGCCCAGAGATCCAGCACTTGCCGCCAGCTTGCTCGATGTCCTCTTCGATGAGCCAGGGGTCGGGCGCTGTCTGGTGGGGATCGATGGAACAGTGCTGCGCGTCAATGCCGAGTGGCAGCGGTCCACCGGCTTGTCCCAGGACCAGGTCCTGGGCGCCAACCTCATCGACCTCTTCCCCGAAGCCCGGGACATGGCGCTGGACCTGCACGCCCGGGCTCGAGCCGGGCATGAGGTGGCGGTTCCCCGCCACTCGCAAGTCGTGGCCGGCCGTGAGACCTGGTGGGAGGGCAGCATCCACCCCATCCCGGCGCAGGGCGGCACCGCGCTGCTCATCACGGCGCGCGAGATCACCGCTGCAGGAGAGGTGGACCGGCCGAGCGGCACCGCCGAGGACAACCAGCAAGAAGTTGCGTTGCAGGAAAAGCTGGAGCTGATCGACGCAATCACCCATTCGACCGATGACGTCATCTACGCCAAGGATGGCCTGGGCCGATTTCGGTTCGCCAATCCCGCCGCGCTCGCCCTGATCGGCAAGCCGCTCGATCAGGTCCTGGGGCGCACCGATGCCCAGCTGCTGGAAGACCCGGCAGCGGCCCGCCAGGTCATGGAGAACGACCGGCGCATCATGGAGCGCGGCGCTGCCATGGAAATGGAGGAGTCGGTCCCCTTGCCGGACGGCACCCAGCGCGTGTGGCTGTCGCGCAAGGTCCCCTACCGCGATGACCAGGGCCGTGTTATCGGCCTGCTCGGCATTTCGCGCGACATCACCGAGCGCAAGCGCGTCGAGGCAGAACGCGACACCCTGGCGCAGCAGCGTCAACTGGCGCTCGACGCCGCCCACATGGGTTGGTGGCACCACGACCCGATCTCCAGAGTCACGTGGTACGACAAGCGCTTCACCGAGATCTTCGGTATCCAAGGTCGCCAGCTGACCATGGGCGACATCATCCATCTTTTCGATCCGGCAGATCGGTCTCGCGTGCGGGCGGCAGTCGATGCGGCGTACGATCCTGCCCAGGCGAAGCCTTACGCGGTCGAGTACCGCATCAACCGCCCGGACGGCGAGCTTCGCTGGGTCGAAGCGCATGGACTGGCGGTTTTCGAGGGCGAGGGCAGCGCGCGGCGGGTGATCGGTTTCGGTGGAACGGCGGCCGACATCACGAAACGCAAGAAGGCCGAACAGGCGCTGCGGGACAGCCAGCAACTGCTGCAAAGCACGATGGACCATCTGCCCTCGGTGATCGTCTACAAGGACAGGGACGGCCGCTTCCTCAATGTCAACCAAGCCGTGGAAAAGGCCCTGGGCCTGCCGCAAGCGCTCATTCTCGGCAAGACTGTTTACGACCTGATCCCCCGGCAATCTGCCGACCTGCTGCGCCAGCGCGACCTTCAGGTGATGGCGTCCAGGCAGGCCGTTCAGCATGAAAGGGCCATGGCCTTGCCCAGCGGCACGCGCCACTACCTCGAAACGAGTTTCCCGCTCATCGACGCCGAAGGCCAGGTCTACGGCACCGGTAACATCTCGCACGACATCACGGATCGCAAGCAGGCCGAGGCCGCCGTCCACGCCGTGAACGAGCAGCTGCGCGAGGCCCATCGCCACAAGGATGAATTCCTGGCCACGCTGGCCCACGAGTTGCGCAATCCGCTGGCGCCGATTCTCACTTCGGTCGAACTGATCCGGCTGCGCAACCCGGACGACGACGTGGTGCGCCGGTCCGGCGCCATCATCGCGCGCCAGACGGTTCACCTGACGCGGCTGGTGGACGATCTGCTGGACGTGTCGCGCATCACGATGGGCACGATCCAGTTGCGCCTGGAGACGCTGGACCTCGGTGAGATCGCCCGGGGCGCTGTCGAGGCGGTGCGGCCCCAGCTCGATGCCGCCGGGCTGGCACTGGAGCTGCAGGCCAGCCAGCCGTCGCCCGCTGTCCGGGGCGACGCCACCCGGCTGGCGCAGTGCCTCACCAACCTGCTGGGCAACGCCATCAAGTTCACGGGCACAGGAGGACGCATCGGCCTTCGGCTGGCTCAGGAAGGCCCGATGGCGGTCATCGAGGTAAGCGACAGCGGCACCGGCATTGCGCCGGCCAACCTGGAGCGCAT
Source organism: Burkholderiaceae bacterium (assembly GCA_035476635.1). Classification (GTDB taxonomy): domain Bacteria; phylum Pseudomonadota; class Gammaproteobacteria; order Burkholderiales; family Burkholderiaceae_C; genus DATILI01. The sequence goes on from DATILI010000168.1 coordinate 206,284, forward strand.
CTTCGAGATGTTCGTTCAGGAACACCCCAGCGGCTGGCTGGGCAACACCGGCCTGGGGATCGGCCTGGCCTTGACGCGCCAGCTGGTGACTTTGCATGGCGGCACCGTGCACGCGGCCAGCGGCGGACAGGGCCAAGGCAGCACCTTTCGCATCGAGTTGCCGGCCCTGGGCGCCACAGCGGCCGGCCCGGACGCAGCGCAGGCCGAGCCGGCGGCAAACGACGACGCCGCACGGGTGCTGGTGGTGGACGATAACTTCGATGCGGCCGACACCATGGGGGCCATGCTAGAGATGCGCGGCTTTCACGTCACCATCGAGTACAGCGGCGAGGCCGCCGTGCGGGCCGTCGAGCAGCAAGGGCCCCAGGCGGTACTGCTGGACATCGGCCTGCCTGGCATAGACGGCTACGAAGCTTGCCGGCGCATCCGGCGCTCGAGTCGGGTCAGCCAGCCGGTTGTGATTGCGCTCACGGGCTGGGGTCAGGCTAAAGACCGTGAAATGGCGGCTGCGGCTGGATTCGATGCGCACTTGACCAAGCCAGCCGAACCCGACCAGGTGGTCGCGCTGCTCAAGCAACGGCTGGCCACGGCGGGCTGAACAGGGGTTGCCGCAGCGGCCCGCACCGCATCGGCGGGCATGGCTGTCGGCGCACGTGTGGCGACCGTGCCGTCCGGCGGGCAACACGCGCTGCTCTGCGGGGCAATTTCGCAGTCGCGGTTCTGCCTATCTCGACTCGCCGGCAGCAACTGCGTCGTCCAGCATCTGAATCGCATCCATGTAGATGGCAGTGACCTTGCGGTACATCAGAACGGCCGTGGTTTGCGGAAGCGCCGGCCGCACGTCGATGATCTGTAGACGGCCTGCGGCGATCTCGGATTGCGCCGCCTGAAGCGGGACGACAGCCAGCCCCAGCCCGGCGCTTGCCAGCCGCACATTGGCGACGAGCGAGCCCGATTCGATGACCGGGCGCGGTGCGCGATCCCCGCGTGCAGTGAACATCTCATCCACCGACCGCCGCTGGTGCGTGCTGGCAGGTGGAAGAATCCAAGGGTGAGACAGCAGGTCGGGCCAGCGGTGCCTGCGCGCCGCAATACCGAGCATGGGTGCGGCGACTACCACCATCGGCACCACGACACAGGTGCGGATGCTGAGCATGCTCAAGTCCATCGCGTCCACGGCCCGCGGTGCGTACAGCGCAATGGCCGCATCGATCTCACCGCGCAACAACTGTTCGACCAGGGGCACCAGTCGCCCCTCGTTCAACTGTATGGACGCGGGAAGCGGCGCGATCCGGTCCGCCAGCCGCCGAAGAATGGGCGGTGCCACGTGTTCGGCGATGAAAGCCGGCATGCCTATGCGCAGCAGGCCGGGGACGGTTGTCGCATTGGCGGCCACCTCGTCCGTGAGCTGCCGCAGTTCATTGACCAACAGCCTCGCATGCCTGGCAACACGCAAGCCCATCGCAGTGGGCACCATGCCTTTGGAGGAGCGATCGAACAGGACCTGACCAAGTGACCGCTCCAGCTCCTTGATCGACTTGCTGACCGCCGCACGGCTGATGTGCAGGCGCAATGCCGCCTCGCCGAGGTTGCCGCATGCGGCAACCTCGTTGACAAATTCCAGCTGGGCGAACCGCAGCCGGCGACCAATCGAACGCGGGACAGTGGCCATCGGATGATGTTAACCGTTGGTTGACGCTCCGGGCCGATTCTGCGCTATGCGCTGTGCGCGCCAGCAACTACGATGCCTCAAATTCAGCGCTCTCAGGCGCCAGGAACAAGGAGACCGGATATGCCACGCCAGGAACGCACCGCATGCGCCATGAGCCGCCGCCGATTCATCACCTACGGGGCCGGCTTCACCGTTGCCGCCGGCGCCGCCAGTGCATGGGCGCAGGCAACGCCGTTTCCGATCGCGGGCAAGCCGATCCGAATCGTGATTCCCGCACCGCCCGGCGGTCCCGCCGACATACTGGCACGCGCGCTCAGCACGCATCTGAGCGCACAGCTCGATGGCATCCCGGTGATCGTCGAAAGCAAACCGGGCGGCGCGAGCGTGCCTGCGGCCCTGGCCGTGGCTAATGCCGCTCCCGATGGTCACACGCTGCTGCTGACCATCAACACCACGCACACGCAGGTGCCGCACATGTTCTCGAAGCCGCCGTACGACCCGTTCAGGGAATTCACGCCGATCACGCAGGTCTATCGCAACGGCTCGATCCTGGTAGCGCATCCGTCGGTGGCTGCAAACGATCTGAAGGAGTTGATCGAGCAGAGCAAAGCGAGCGGGCCCATCCCGGCGGGATCGCCCGGCCCCGGCACCAACGGCCACCTCTACATCGAGATGCTGAACCTGCAATACGGCGCCAAGCTGAGCCATGTGCCTTACAAGGGCTCGGCCGACGCGACACGCGACCTCCTTGGCGGATTCATCAAGGTTTTGTTCGACTCGCCGACAACATCGCTGCCCCACATTCGCAGCGGGCGCGAAAAGGCGCTGGCCGTGATAGCCCCGGGCAGACTCAAGGAACTGCCCGACGTCAAGACAGCGCGCGAACTTGGCTATCCGGCGCTGGACATCACTGGATGGATGGGATTTTTTGGTCCGGCGAACCTGCCGCCCGCGACCCTGGACCGCTTGAACAAGGCGCTGGTCGCCGCGATTCGCAAGCCGGAAATGCGTGCGCAGTTCGAGCCCCTGGGCCTTGATCTGACTGGGACCACAGCGATCGAGTTTCAAACCCTCGTGCACAGCGACCATGACACGTGGGGCCGGATCATCAAGCAAACCGGTGTGAAGCTCGACTGACAAAAGGACCATCGACATGACAGAGCACAGCAACGAGGAACTACTGCAGGCACTGAAAGCACGCGTGGAGGCGCTCGAGACAAGAATACGGACCGTAGAGGACATCGAGGCCATCAACAAGCTGACGCGCATGTACGGCTACTACCTGGACAAGGCGCTCTGGGGCGAGATGCTGCCCCTGTTCACCGAGGACTGCTCCGTGGAAATCTCGCACCTGGGCGTCTACCTTGGCAAGAAGCAGGCCGAGGTGCTTTTCAAGGAATTGCTGGGCAAGGGCCCCGCGATGAGCGATGAGAAGGGCCTGGTGTATGGGCGCCTGTACAACCACATGATCGTGCAAGGGATCGTGCATGTGGATGACGACGGCCTGCACGCGAACGGCCGCTGGCGCTGCTTCATGCAGATCGCCGAGTTCGGCGTCAAGGCGACTTGGGGTGAAGGTCCTTACGAAATCAGATACCGAAAGGAAGACGACATCTGGCGCATCAGCCACCTCCACTTCTACCGCACTTACCACACACCGTTCGAAGAAGGCTGGGCCAAAGCGAAGTCACCCGAGGGCGCCGTGCGAGCGAACTTGCCGCCGGATCTGCCACCCAGTGTCGACTACGAGCCTTACCCGGGCGCTTTTGTCCCGCCCTTTCACTACGCCAACCCAGTGTCCGGAAGCCGGGCCCACACGCGAAGCGACCCCGAGAAGGTCTGATTGACCTGCGTGGGGCCATGCCCTGCTTCTGCGACGGCGTGATGCGCTTTCGATCAAGCGCGCGTGCGCTTGCAGGCAAGCCTCAACGACGGCCGAACTACATGATTTGCGAAGCTACTCCAAGGAGATTCCGTGCCCCATCTTGACCTGCCACGCCGCGCTCTTGCGCTTCTTGCTGCCGCGGCCTTGACTCTCCCGCCGACCGCGGTTTGGGCCGACACGGCCCTTGTGGTCAGCGTATCCCCGGCGCCCGAATTCGTCCCCGTCTTCATTGCCAAGGACGAAGCCTTTTTCAAGAAGCGCGGGCTTGACGTTACTTCGCAGATCACGCCAAGCGGCGCTGTGGCCGCGCAGGGCATCCAGGCAGACTCGATCCAGATCGGCGCCATCAGCGTCACGACCTTGCTGCAAGGCAACGACAGCGGCCTGGATCTCGTGGTGGTGGCCGGCGGCGCGATAGCTTCCAGAACCGACAAGAACTATGGAATCGTCGCCAAGGCGGGCTCCGGCATTGAAAAGCCGGAGGATCTGGCGGGCAAGCGCATCGCCGTGCCCGGGTTGAACAACTTCTTCCATGTGCTCGCTCGCCAGTGGCTCACCAACAAGGGAGTCGACTACCGAAAGGTGACTTTTGTCGAGGGCGCATTTCCCCAGCTGGCGGACATCATGAAGGCGGGCAACGTGAGTGCGATCATCACGACCGAGCCCTTTCTGAGCCGCACCGTCGGCTCAGGTGTCGGCGAGAAGGTTTTCCACATCGCGGCTGACCTGCCCGACGGGCTGCCTCCGTTCGTATACGTGGCGAAGCGCGAGTGGGTTGCGAAAAATGCGCAGACGGCACGCGCGTTCAAGGAGGCGATCGCGGAGGCGATTGCATTCGCGGAGGCCAAGCCCCAGGAAGCCGTCGCGATCTATGGCCGCAACGTCAAGTTGCCGCCGGCCGCACTGGCAAGCGTGAAGATCAATGCGATGAGCGCCAACGTGACACCCGCACAACTCGAGTCGTGGGATGGCATGATGCGGCGCCAGGATATGTTGCGCAACCCTCTGGATGCCGCTCGCCTGATTGTGCGATGACGGCACTCCTCGAATTCGACTCGGTCGGGCTGTCCTTCGCGAATCGGGTGGTGATAGAGAACTTGTCAATCACCATCGCCGAGGGTGAATTCGCGTGTCTGGTCGGTCCTTCAGGCTGCGGCAAGACCACCTTGCTGCGCATGGTCGCAGGCTTGCTCCAGCCTTCACAAGGCCAGGTACGCTTCCGCGGGCAGCCGGTGCTCGAGCCTTCGCATGACGTGGCGGTTGTCTTCCAGGATTACGGTCGAGCTCTCCTCCCGTGGCGAACAGCGGCGGGAAACGTGTCTCTGGCGTTGGAAGCCGCGGGCACCGCGGTGAGCGAGCGCAAGGAAATCATTGCAGCGCTGCTCGAGAAGGTGGGCTTGCAGCAGCATGCGCAGAAGTTTCCGGGGCAGCTATCGGGGGGCATGCAGCAGCGGCTGCAGATAGCGCGATGCCTTGCCCAGCGGCCACGGGTTCTGCTGATGGACGAGCCGTTCGGCGCGTTGGATGCGATGACGCGGCAGACGTTGCAAGACGAGGTAGGGCGCCTTGTCGAAGGGAGCAATGTCACGGTCCTGTTCGTCACCCACGACCTGGAAGAGGCGATCTATCTCGGGGACCGTGTCATTGCACTCGAGGCCAATCCCGGCCGCATCGCCGACGTGATGGAAATCGGCCTGCCTCGCCCGCGCGTTCAGTTGACCACGCGGGAAGACCCGGAGTTCCTTCGGTTGCGCCATTCGCTGTTTGGTTTCGTCGGGAATCACTGATGGGAAGCTTTGCGGTTCGCAATCGCTGGCGCGGCGCGGTCTTGCCGCTGGCCGCATTCGTGCTCGTCGAAGTTCTGATGAGAATCCTCGGCGTGGCGAGCGACGGTCTCGCGTTGCCGAGCGAAGTGGTGCGAGCGCTCACGGCGGACTTTGCGGATGCATCCATTTTTCTTGCCACGCTGCAGACGCTCGGTTGCGCCCTGGCCGGACTGGCCATCGGAGGCGGAGCCGGCTTTCTCGTGGGCCTGTTGCTGGGAGGTTCGCGAGTGGCCGCGGGCATCGCCAGCATTCCCGTGGAGACGTTGCGGCACATGCCGCCGGTGGCCCTGATTCCCATAGCTACGTTGGTACTGGGCCTCGGCGCGCGAATGGAAATGGCCATTGTTTCATTCACGTGTTTCTGGCCCATGCTGCTGCTGACGCGCGATGCAGTGCTGGGTGTCGACGGCAAACTGCTCGAGGTCGCGCGCATCCTGCGGCTGGGCCCGCTCGCGACCCTGCGCAAGATCGTGCTGCCGGCGGCCTCGAGCCGAATTGCAGTGGCGGTTCGCTTGTCGGCAGGTATATCGCTGATCGTTGCCATCACGACCGAAATCGCGGCCAATCCGCTGGGATTGGGCTACGGCATGGTCCGTGCGCAGCAAGAATTGCAACCCGCGCACATGTACGGCTATCTGGCGTGGCTGGCCGTGCTGGGATTGGCGCTCAATACGGGCCTGTCAGTTCTGGCGAACCGGATGTTCCCCGACAGGAGATCGCGTTGAGCCGTCCTGCGATCAGCGCCAGCCTGCGGGTGGGCTCCATGGTCTTCACCGCTTCGTTGCTCTTGCTGTGGACATGGATTGCCCATAAGCGCTGGGTCTCACCCGTGTTCCTTCCGGCGCCAATTGATGCACTGAGAGCACTCTGGGACGGGATGGTGCAGGGCGAATTGGCATCTCGGACTCTATTGACAGTGGAGCGCATGTTCTACGGCTGGGTGCTCGCCTCGATAGCGGGGGTGGCCATCGGCGCGCTGATTGGCCTGTCGGCAACGGCACGCGGCTGGCTTCTGCCGACGCTGGAGTTGCTGCGCCCTCTTCCCGCGTCGTCCCTGATTCCGGTCGGCATTGCGCTGGTGGGCTTGACGAATGGCATGGTAGTGAGCGCCATTGTTTTTGGGGCCGTGTGGCCCGTGCTGCTCGCTTGCGTGCACGGCTTCTCGGACATACACCCGCGGCTGCACGAAGTGGCCCGCGTGCTGCGGATGGGCCGCGTGGCGTTCGCATGGAAGTTCGGACTGCCGAACGCGCTGCCGGACATCCTGGCCGGGATGCGGCTGTCGCTGACGGCCTCACTCATCGTTTCAATAGTCGGGGAGATGCTCAGCGCGCAGGAAGGCCTGGGGACCACAGTGCTGCTGGCCGCGCGATCGTTTCGCGCCAGCGAACTGTACGCAGGTGTATTTATGCTCGGCCTCATCGGCTTCATCAGCAATTGGCTGCTGGAGCAAGTGGAGAACCGTGTGCTGCGCTGGCGAATTTCCTGAACTTCCCCTCTCCAAGGATGCTGACGTGACTCCACTTTTCAACAACACCACAACCGCTGACCAGGTTCTGGAGGGTATCGACCTCTCGCACAAGCGCTTTCTGGTGACCGGCGGCAATTCCGGTCTCGGCCAGGAAGCTGCGCGGGCGCTCGCGCAACGTGGCGCGGCAATCATCCTGACGGCGCGCGACCAGGCGAAGGGGGACGCCGCGGCCGGCCTTATACGTGAACAAGTCCCGGGTGCCGACATCCACGTGCGAATACTCGACCTCGCTTCGCTGGCCAACGTTCGCGCGTTCACCGATGCCCTGCGAAGAGACGTGTGCACGCTCGACGGCATTTTGGCCAATGCGGGCATCATGGCCACCGACGAGGCGCGCACCGTGGATGGATTTGAAAGCCAATTCGGCACCAATCACCTCGGGCATTTTGTGATGGTCAACCGGCTCGCGGATCTGCTGACTCCCGGCTCGCGCGTCGTGATAATGAGCTCGGGTGCCCATCGCCTGCACGATGTGGATCTGGCCGATCCCAATTTCAAGTTCAAGCCGTACGACCGGTGGGATGCCTACGGCCAGTCCAAATCGGGCAATGCGCTCTTTGCCCTGGCCTTCGACCGGCGCTGGCAAGGCCGCAACGTCCGGGCGTTTGCGGTTGCACCCGGGATCATCAAAGACACGAACCTGCACCATCACCTGACGGAAGAGCACTTCCAGGTGCTGCGCTCACGCCAGTTCACGGGCGCGCTGCCACGCAAGTCGTTGGCCGCGGGCGCAGCGACGCCGGTCTACGCGCTGGTCCACCCTTCGCTGAAAGACCAGGGTGGACGCTTCCTGGAGGACTGCAACTTCGCCCGCGTGAATCCCGACACCCGGCAGGCTGAAGGTGTCATTCCGTGGGTCTTGGACGAGGCGCACGCAGAACGGGTCTGGATGCTTTCGGAAGAGCTGGTGGGAGAAAAGTTTCCGCAGCCCGCCGGGCAGGCTGTCTCCGGGCTCGCAGGCAACCGCTTGCCGCCCAGCAATGCGTTCGACGAACGCGAGCTGGCGCTGGTGCTGGAAGATGGTGGGCGCGCTGCTGTTCAATTCGGCACTGCCGGACGTTGCCGCTGGACAGGGCTGCCGGGTTTCGACTTGGATGCATCCGGGAGCGCTTCCGCTGACGTTGTCGAAGCCGCGCCGGGCGTCTATTTCATCGATCTTCTGCTCGATGGCAGCGAAAAGGAGACGGTGATGATTGCGCTGGATCTGCGCAGCGGGCGGGCGCTGGTCACCGCCACGGCAATGGGTGAACGCACCTCGCGGCCCGCCGGGCGAGTGAGTCATGCCCTGACCACACGCTTCAGACAGCGTTTCACGACTGCGACCCTCGACGGCGCGGTCGTGTCGGGCGAGGCGCCGGCGCTGACTCGCGATTTGATCGGGATGCGGGCCCTGTACGTTTACGGCCCGGACACCGTCTACGAACACGTCTACCTCAGCAGTGACTGGTACGCCTATAACAGCATCAAGGGCATGCGCAGAGGCGACGCGGGCTGCGATGAAATCACGGTCCACAAGTTGGCCCATGAGGTCTATGTGCTGGCTTGGCGCGAAATACTCATCGACATCGCAGCCGTCTTCATCTACGACATGAAGGGCCTGCGGACGACAGGCAAGGCGTGGGGAACGCCGGGAGCCGAGCCCGGCGTGCGCAACATACCCGCGGGTGCCTCCATCCAGATACTGGGGCGAACGTCGTATCCAAAGGGCATGGAGCCCGCCTGAGGTTTGCTGATGCCGAATGTGGAGCGACCCATCCTCCTTCGACTTTGAGTTGGCTTCCTGCCGCGCAGTCGTTCGGAGCGGAGGCGGCTCTTGCTTCTCTATCCTTTGCCAGTTCGCCTATTGGGCATTGAGCGGCTGGCCAGCCAAACGGGTACGGTTGACCTGGCTTTCCATGCGGCGCGCGAGATAGGCGGAGCCACTGTCTTCGCCATTCATGGCAGCCACTTCCTCCCGGGCCGCGATGTATTCGGCCTGCACCTGGGCCCGGGTCAGCCTGCTTTTGAACTCTGTCAGCTGGTTGTACTGGGGCGACCAGGGGCTGACGGCGCCCTGGTAGGGCCGGGCCAGCTCGGCCTGCACTTCAGCACGGCTCTTGGTGGAGACGAAGGGCGTGGTGTCGATCGTATCGTCGTCGGCGAAGGCGTTGCCCGCGGCGATGGTGGCGGCGACGATGGCGAGGACGAGTTTGCGGTTCATGATGATTCCAATCCATAGAGTTTCGAGCATCGGCCGGTGCACTTGGCGGTGCATCGCCGACAACCTGACTTTAGGGAAGGGACTTGGCCACGTAAGTGCGTTTACGCACTCAAAAGCGTAGGAACCGCGTAGACCTTCAGTTGAGCGGCCCGGCCCCGCACGGTGATCTCATGCGACGGCCAACTGGTCGGCACCAGCCCGGCTTCCTGCGCAACACGATCCGACACCACCACCTTGGCGGCATAGGTCTTGGTCAGCTCCTGCAGGCGGCTGGCGGTGTTGACCGCATCGCCCACCGCCGACAGGGTGCGCGTCTGGCGATAACCGACCGAACCCACCACCGCCATGCCGGCGTGGAGCCCAATGCCGAAATCCAGCTTGCGGGCCTGGCCGAAGTCGCGTTGCAAGTCGAGGTTCAAGCGCTCCATCCTCCGCTCGATTCCGCCGGCCGCCGTGATGGCCTGACGGCTGGCCTCGCCGATATCGACATCCAGGCCGAAGATCGCCATGACGCTATCCCCGATGAACTGATTGGGGACACCGCCGGCGTCGCGCACCGCGTCGCCGACGGCGACGAAATACTGATCGAGCACATACGCCAGGTCGTAGGGCAGATGCCCTTCGGAAACCGTGGTCCAGCGCCGCAAGTCGATGAAGAGGATGGCAACCTCGCGCTCAGCCCCCAGCGCCAGTTCCTCGAATTGCGGGCGTACGCTGGCAACCGCCAGCAGGGGTGTGACGGCGATGTCGCCGGAAGGCCGGAGCTGGCAGGCGAGCCGCGTATCCGGCCCCGCGCCGATTCGCGCGAGGGTATTGCGCTCGCTCTTTTCCATGGGCGGCAGGGATGCCGGCGGGCCGCCGACCCGCACCCGGCAGGTCGAGCAGCGCGCACGGCCTCCGCATACCGACAGATGCGGGATTCCGTGCAAGCGGCTCGCCTCCAGCACCGAGAAGCCCGCCGGAACATGCACGACACGCCCGGGATAGCTGATCGTGACCATGGTCCCCGAACGGCGCCTCTGCCAGTCGCGCCACTGGCGAGCGGCCAAGGTCAGGGCGATCAGCAGCGCCATGGCCAGCAGCAGCACGTCCGCGATGGAAAACAAGGCGGCTCGTTGGGCTTCGTTCAGCGCGCCAACCGATTGCGCCAGGCGCGGCTGCACGGCAATCTCACGTGCCATTGACACAAAACCGAGATGGGCAAGCGTCGGCAGCAGGGTGGCCATAGCGATGAAGTAGGGCTGGAGGCGGCGGTAGGTGGGCCGGTGCCTGAACACGAAGCGCAGGCCCAGGCAACCGTGGGTCCACGCCACCAGCATCAGCACCAGCTGGACAAGCCCCCAGTCGGCGCGCCAGAGGGAGGAGGCGATGACGGCATACAGATCATCACGCCCATAGAGTTCATACGCCACGCGCGTGCCGGTGAAATGAGCGGCCAGCAGGAGGGGAATGCTGAACCCCAGGACCAGCCGCAGGAACTCGAGTGGCGGCATGCGCAAGGTATGCCTTTGGTAAAGCGCCGACAACGCCAGCGCCACGTGCACGAGCAGCGCGCCATAGAACAATGCTGTCGCGGGCGGATTGCGCCAGATCGCAATGAAGGCCCTCCGCCCGGCCTCGGCTGTCTCCAGCGACACCAGGCCCGCAGCGTGGTTCAGGAAGTGCGTGACGAGAAACGCCATCAGCACCAGGCCAGACGCCGTGCGCAAGCGGCGACTAGAATTTGATGTCAACAAGTGTTATGTCCACAGAAGTCCAACCTTCCATTCTGGGTCTAAGAGGCATCCAGCTTCTGGACGGCCTTTCGACCGAGCGGCTCGAAGCGCTCGCGCGCGAATGCGCCTGGCGCCGCTACGAGCCGGGCCAGCTGATCATCTCGCGCAACGGCCCTGAGCGAGAGGTGTACCTGATCATCGGCGGGCGCGTTCGCATTACCTTTTATTCCGCGGCCGGCCGCCAAGTGACCTTCCGGGACGAGGAGGCGGGCGCGATTCTCGGCGATGTCGCGGCAGTGGACGACGGTCCGCGGTCCGCCGACGCGGTGGCGTTGGACGCCGTCCTCATCGCATCGCTGCCGCCAGCCAATTTCAAGCGCCTGTTGCAGCAGGAGCCGGTGGTGGCGGAGCGGTTCATGCGGCGGCTGACCGGGCTCATCCGGCTGCTGTCGGAACGCGTCATCGAACTGAGCACGCTCGGCGTCCAGCACCGCATTCACGCGGAGTTGCTGCGGCTGGCCCGCCTGGGCGCGGTCGACGGCAACGTGGCGCGCGTCGCGCCTGCCCCCAAGCACGCCGATATCGCCAGCCAGGTCAGCACCTATCGGGAACAGGTGACCCGCGAGATGTCCGCATTGACGAAGGCCGGGCTGTTGGGTAAAGAGCCCGGTGCGCTTCTCATCACGGATCTTTCGAGATTGGAGCAATTGGTAGTGGAAAGCCGGACCTGATCCCAATCGGCGATGGCGCTGGCTGACGCAACGCATGCTAACCGCGCTGGGCCTGTGATCGAGAACAACGCGCGTTGCGGAGGACGTGGACACAATGAGCGGGATGGCGATCCGTGCCGGCTGCGCCAGCCCAGGATTCAGTCTTGTCGTTCGTCACTTCAGGGATTGACGTAGCTGGTCTTCACCGAGGTGTAGAACTCCGCCGCATACCGGCCCTGCTCACGCGCCCCGTAGCTCGAACCCTTGCGCCCGCCGAAGGGCACATGAGGATCCACGCCGGCTGTGGGTGCGTTGACCATGACCATCCCCGCTTGCAGATGGCGCTTGAAATGCGCCGCGTGCTTGAGTGACGTGGTCACCACGCCGGATGACAGGCCGTAGTCGGTATCGTTGGCCACGGCGAGCGCTTCCTCGGCATCTTTGACGCGAATGACCGTTGCCACCGGGCCGAAGATTTCCTCGCGGTTGATCCGCATGCGATTGTCGGTCTCGGTGAACAGGGCCGGCTGGAGGTAGAAGCCTGGTTGGCCATCGACGCTGGGCAGCTGCTGTCCACCGAAGGCCAGGTGGGCGCCCTCCTCCTGGCCAATGGCGATGTAGCGGCAGTCCTGCTCCAACTGCGCCTGATCGACCACAGGCCCGACCATCGTTCCACTCTTGCGCGCATCACCCACTTTCAGCCCAGCCATCTTCTCGACCATGGCCCCCACGAACCGGTCGTGAATGCCTGCAGTAACGATCAGGCGCGACGAAGCCGTGCAGCGCTGCCCCGTTGCGTGGAAGGCACCGTTGATGGCGCAGCTCACGGCGATGTCCACATCCGCATCGTCCAGCACCACCAGGGGATTCTTGCCGCCCATCTCGAGCTGGAACTTCGCCATCGGGCCTTCGCGCGTTATGCAAGCTTGCGCGACTTTGCGGCCGGTGGCCTCGGAGCCCGTGAAGGTTACGGCCGCTATCCGCGGGTCGTTCAGCAGCGTCTCGCCAATCTCGCGCCCACGCCCCATCACAAGGTTGAATGCGCCAACAGGCCATCCGGAACGGCTCAGGATGTCGGCCAGCGCCCAGGCGCTCCCGGGCACCAGTTCGGCGGGCTTGAACACCACCGCATTGCCGTAGGCCAGGGCGGGGGCGATCTTCCAGGCCGGGATCGCTATCGGAAAGTTCCACGGCGTGATGATTCCCACCACACCCACCGGCTCACGGGTGATCTCCACCGTCATGCCAGGCCGCGTGGAGTTGAGCAGCTCGCCGGGAATCCGCAGCGTCTCGCCGGCAAAGAACTTGAAGATCTGGCCCGCGCGAATGACCTCGCCCATCGCGTCGCCAAGCGCCTTGCCCTCCTCGCGCGCCAGCAAGTCGGCAAGTTCCGCCTTGCGCGCAAGGATCTCGGTCCCGGTCGCATCCAGCGCATCGGCCCGCTGTTGGGGTGTCAGCGCCGCGCATTTCGGCAACGCGGCCTGCGCGGCGGCGATGGCATCCTGGGCTTGTGCCTGGCTCGCGCGCGCGTACAGGCCGATGATGTCGCGTGTGTCGGAGGGGTTGATGTTCTCGGCGGCACTCGTGCCCTCGACCCATTCACCACCAATGTAGTTGCGTTGCATGCGAGGACCTTGTTCAGTTGGCTTCGGGCCCGCGCGCCTTGCGCAGGTTGTCCTTGAAGCGTTCCGGCACGCGCTCATCGAAGCCCAGGGCGACCCGACGCACCTCGGCGCTGTCGGTGGGTTGATGGCCGACCGACAAGGCTGCCGCTCGCGGTGCGTCGATGGCCACCACGGTGCCGCCGACGCGCCCCAAACCCGTCACCTCGCATTCGACGTAATGGCCGGGGTCCACCGATCGGGAATGGCAAGGCGTGCCCATCAGGATCACGTCGCCAGCAACGAGCGTGATGTGGCGGGCGATGTCGGCTATGACGTAGTGCGGACCCCAGACCGTCTCTTCGCCGATGTGCGCTTCCTGCACTACCAGGCCGTTAACGAACGTGCGCAGCGTCTGCTCGAACAGGTTCACACCGCGCACGATCCCCGGGCCGATCGGCAGCAGCGAATCGGCGCCCTTGACGCGCAGCATCGAGCCTTGGTCGGTATCGCGGAAGTCTTGCAGGCCCATGTCGAGCGCCGGGCAGAAGCCCTCGATGTAGTCCCATGCCTCATCGGGGGTGACGTTGCGGCAGGTCTTGCCGATCACCACCGCATACTCGCCTTCGTAGTTGAGGTACTTGCAGTCAGCCGGTTTGAGAATCTGTCCGCCGTGGCCGTTGAGTGCGGTGGGCGGCTTGGTGAAATAGGTAGGCGTCTCGGTGGGCTTGGCCTTGTTGCGCGTTTCGAAGCTGCGCGAGCTGTAGGAGATGTGCACCGCGATGATCTTGCTGGGTGCCACCGGCGGCAGATGGGTGACCGATGTCACATCGACGATGCGGCCGTCGTCCAGGCGCAGCTTGCCCTGATCGGCCCCGTCTTCGATCAGGGTGCCCCACAGCGGGGTGCCGCCGAGCATGATCCGGCGGCGCTCCACGCGCGGGCCGCACATGACAGCTGGCAGGTCTCTCAAGGGGAATTCGAAGTTCATGGCGTCCTCAGAATCAAGCCGCTTGCGGCGTTTGCGCGAATTCGCTGGCCGCACCCTGTGCCGAACGTGAGTTCAAGTGCGGCTGGGTGTCGAACCAAACGTGGATATTGCCCGTGCCCCTGGCGTTTTCGTAGGCCGAGAGCGGCTCGCCGCGGGCGCGGCACTGCGCTCCGCCAAGGGCGCCCAGCATCTGCAGGTAGTGGGCTCCGAAGGCTTCCCAGGGCTTGCGCCGGTACTCCTCGTCCCAGCGCTCGAGGATCAGGTCATGCCGGCCCTCGCGCATGAGCTCGATGGCGCGCTTGTCGCTTTCGATGTTCTCTGGTCGCGAGACGTTGCTTTCGTGAAAGATCCGGGGATGGTTCGGTTTCCAGTCGATGTTGTTGAACTTGTGGCTCAGCGCGCCGGACGCCAGCAGCACCACACGCAGGTCGCTGCGGCTGATCGCCTCGCCGATCGCCTCGCCCGACTTCAGGAAGTGCGGCCAGTCGCAGTTCTGGCACGAGCTCACCGTGACCACCGGCGTGTCGGTGATCTCCAGCTGCAGGTGCTTGACCAGGTTGATGGTGGGGTACTGCTTGCCGAGGTCCGGGTGGCGGATGACACGGTTGTAGCCACCCTGTTCGCGCGATACCGCCTCGATCGCCAGCGCCAATTCGGGATGGCCGCGGTAATCGTAGGGCACGCCATGCAGGTACCAGGGCATCTCATCGGAGATGTAGTTCCCCTGGTAGCGCGCCTCGCCGTCCACCAGGTGGTAGCCGGTGGTGAACCAGTGCGAGTCGAAGATCATCACGACGTCTGGTTTCACCGCCGCGATCTTCTCGCGCAGCTTCGCGTAGCCGGGGATGAGATCCGAGTCCGAACCGGCACCCTGCAACACGCGAAACTCCTCGCATTGCATGAGGCCCGGGTGATGCGACACGACGGCCGCACCGACGATTTGTCCCATGATGGTGTTTCCTTGATCAAAAAAAGATTAGCGGTGGCTGAAGCTGGCGCGAAAAGGCTTTTTGGGCACGATCACATCCTTGACATCGCAGAAGAATTCGAAGCTCCAGTCGCCGCCTTCGCGGCCGATGCCGGAGCGCTTGATGCCGCCGAAGGGCGCTGCGAGGTCGCGGATGCCGAAACTGTTGACCCAGATGAAACCGGTTCGCACTCTCTGGGCGACTTCCGTAGCGTGCGACACCTCCCCGTAGCACACCCCGCCGAGGCCGTAGTCCGTGCCATTGGCCATCGCGATGGCCTCCTCGTCGCTGTCGAAGGTCTGCAGGGTCAACACCGGACCGAAGACCTCGTTTTGCACGATCTCGTCATCCTGCTTCAGGTTGGTGAGCATGGTGGGCTTGTAGTACTGCGGTCCATACGGGTGCTTTTCGCCGCCCCACAACAGCTTCGCGCCGGCGGCCACCGCGCGTTCAACAAAGCCGCTGACCCGCTCGACCTGGCGCGGGTGGATGATGGGACCGACTTCGGTGGCCTCATCGCGCGGGTCGCCGATGTTGAGCTTCTTCACGTAGCCGCGCATCGCGGCGATGAACTTCTCCGCGATCTGGCTATGCACCAGGAAGCGCGTGCCCGCCAGGCACACCTGGCCGGCATTGCGATACATCAGCGCGCCGGTGGCCGCCGCGTTATCAATGTCGGCATCTTCCAGCACGATGAAGGGGCTCTTGCCGCCCAGCTCCAGGCTGCAGGGCACGAGGTTCGCGCCGGTGGCCTGCGCGATCCTTTTGGCCGTTGGCACCGAACCGGTGAAAGAGACGCGGGCCAGGCGCGCATCGCTCACCAGCTTGGCGCCGGTGTTGGCGCCCGACCCCTGAACGATGTTGAACACTCCCGGCGGCAGGCCAGCCGCATCGGCGCAATCGGCGAGCAGCGAACTGGTGAGCGGTGCCCACTCTGGCGGCTTGACGATCACCGTGTTGCCAGCTGCCAGCGCGGGCCCCAGCTTCCAGGTGGCCAGCATCAGCGGCGCATTCCACGGCGTGATGATCACCACCACGCCGGCCGGGTCGTGGCGCACGATGTGATGCGCCTGCTCGGTGGCTATGGGTCGGTTCTGCAAGTCCAGCGCGTGCTCGGCGAACCAGGTGATGTTGAGCATGGCGCGCGGCACCACGCCATGCCTCATGCGCGAGAGCAACACGCCCGCATCATTGGACTCCAGCACGCAGAATGCGTCGGCGCGCTTGCCGATTTCCTCGGCGAAGCGGTCCAGGTAGGGCTTGCGCTGGGCCGCGCTCAACGCGCTCCACGCCGCAAAGGCCCGTTGTGCCGCCACGATGGCCTGCTCGACATCCGCATCGCCGCCTTCGGCCACGCGGCCGAGGACGGCTTGGTCGATCGGCCGGGCGAGTTCGAAGGTTTCGGCGCCGGGCACACGGCGTCCGTCGATGTAGTGGTCGGGCGATACGGCGACGCCGGCGACGTTGAGGAGAGCTGATGTCATCGAGGTTTATTCCGGATAGGCTTCGAGGTTGATATGCAGTTGGACCTCGTCCGCGATGGCTGGCACGCCGAACTTCATGCCGAAGTCGGTACGCTTGATCGTCACCTCGGCGTCGGCTCCGCACATCGGCTTCTTCGTGAACGGATGCGGTCCGCACTTGAATAGCGGCAGCTGCAGGCGGATCGGGCGGGTGACACCGAGCATCGTCAGGTTGCCGTCGATGCTCTCGAGGATGTCGCCCTTGAAGTTGAGCTTGGTCGACCGGTAGACGATCTCCGGGAACTCCGCCGCATTGAAGAAGTCGGCCGAGCGCAGGTGCTCGTCGCGCGAACGCTTGCCGTCGGCACGCTTGTCGTCGCCGGTGGACACCGACGCCGCGGCAATCTTGACCTCCACGGAGCCAGTCTTCGCTGCCGGGTCAAAGACAACCTTGCCAGCCATCTTGTCAAAGCGGCCGCGAATGGTGGACATCCCCAGATGCCCTATCGAGAAAGCGGGGAACGAATGGACGGAGTCGATGACGTAGGTCTGCGGAGCGGCAGTCGCCGCACCTGCGGCGAAAAGGCTGGCAATCAATGCGAAGCGGCGGAATTGCATGGGATGTCTCCAGACGATTGTGGGAAGAAGTGCCGTTTTTTCAAACCGCATGAGGAAAGAAGAAGGCCAGTGCAATGGAGACTCCGGCGGGCACGGCAGACAGCACGAAGCCGAGCCCCGCTTCCAGCACCGCCGGGCCTCGGTAGATCCGCCGGAGGCGAGGCATCCACGTGACTGCCAGCAACGGCAACAGGGCAAACCAGGGCACGGCGCCGGTGACCGAAGAGACGCAGGCAACCGAGCCCGCCAAGACGCAAACCGGCAGCGCCAGGTTGCGCATGTCCTCGGAAATGCGCAAGCCTACAAGTGCAAGCAACAGCACGGCGGCGGCGGCGGCGCCCGTGGCGATGGCCAGAAGCGCGAGCGAAGCGGATGCCCCCAACAGGGCCAGCGCCCCGGCACTCCAGCCGAGGATGACCAGCGCAGCCATCGACGGTGCGCGCGGATCATGCTCATTAGGGGCCGTCGTCACCAGAGCGCCGACAAAAGCCGCGGCGGCCAACCCGGCGCCAAGCGCAAAAGCGGTTTCCCGCTGCTGCAGCACACCGAGCAAGACCCAGATCACCGCGGCGGCGGCGCCCAGTGCCGACACCGCACGCCACTTCTTGTTACCGCCGCCCAGGAACGACTGCACCAGCACGACGAAGGCGCACACGACGCCGACCCATACCAGCTTTCGCGTGGAGCTCAGAGGCAGCAGTTGCCAGCCGAGCGCCAGTCCCACTGCCACGGCGAACCCGGCGACGATGGCGAGCCCCGGTGCGCGGCGCCCGGTGACAAGCGCAAAGAGCAGGCCCGCGACGAAGGGCGCCACCCCGCCTTGCACCGCGGGGTGGTCCAGCAGTTCATTCATGCATCGCCTCCGCGGCTCGCAGGATCTTGCCTGGATTCATCGTCAGGCGCTCAATGGCGTGAAGCCGGTCGACTTGACGACAGGGCCCCAGAAGTCGAAGTCGGCCTTCAGGCGCCGCGCCAGTTCGGCCGGCGTGGAGCCGGTATTGACCATGCCGAACTTGGCGAACTTCTCTTCCATGTCCTTCTGCTGCACGGCGGCGCGAACCGCGTCAGCGGCCCGGGCGGCTACCGCGGCCGGTGTCTTGGAGGGCATGAACAGGCCGAACCACTCGCCGATCACAGCGCTCTTGGCGCCTTGCTCGGCGAAGGTGCCCACCTCCGGGAAGAATTGCGAGCGCTTGGCACCGGACGTGGCGAGCAGGCGCAGCTTGCCGTCTTTCACATGGCTGGTGAAGGAACCTTCAGGCGCGATCGCCGAGGTCAGCTGGCCGCCGAGCAAGTCGTTGATGGCCGGCGCGGTTCCCTTGTAGGGCACGGGCTCGATCTTCACACCGGTATCGCGCGACAGCATCAAGGTCACGAAATGCGGCAGGGAGCCGTCGCCGGTGTTGCCGCAGTTGGCCAGGCGCGGGTTGGCCTTGCACCACGCGACAAAATCAACGAAGTTCTTCACGCTCGCCGGCACGGCCGGACCCACCGCGAAGCCGTGCACGAACTCGCAGACCTGCGCGACCGGCACCAGGTCGATCAAGGGGTCGTAGCTGAGCTTGGCATAGACGTGCGGATACATCGCCACAATCGACGACGGCGTGAGCAGCATGGTCGTGCCGTCGGCGGGCGCGCTTTTCACTGCGTCCACGGCCAGACGGCCCCCGGCACCGGCACGGTTGTCCACGATCGCCGTCTTGGCCAGCTTGCCACCGAGCTTGTCGCCGACCCAGCGCGTAATGGCGTCGGCGCTGCCGCCCGGAGGGAAGCCGCAAACCAGCTTGATGACATCGGGCAGCGTCTGGGCGCCGGCGCCCCAGGGCGTGAGCAAGGCGGGCACGGCGGCCGCTTGCAGCACGGTGCCCAGAAAGTCGCGACGGGTGGGAATGGACATGGGTTTCTCCTGGTTTTCTTGAGTTAGGCCAGCAACTTGCCGGGGTTCATGAGGTGGTGCGGGTCCAATGCGGCCTTCACGGCGCGCATCAGTTTCATTTCCACCGGGGTCTTGTAGCGTGCGGATTCATCGCGCCTGAGCACGCCCAGGCCGTGTTCGGCCGAGATCGAGCCTCCGTGGGCGACCACGGCGTCGTGCACCAGCTGGTTCATCGCCGGTTCAAGCGCGACAAAGTCCGCCGCCTGTTCAGGGCCGCTGGCGCCGGCCGCCGGGGACACGTTGTAGTGCAGGTTGCCATCGCCCAGATGCCCGAACACCACCATGCGCACGCCCGGGAAGGCCTGCGCGATGGCGAGGTCGGTCGCTTCGATGAAGCCGGCAATCCGCGAGATCGGCAGCGAGATGTCGTGCTTGATGGTCTTGCCCTCGGCGCCCTGCGACTCGGAAATGTCCTCGCGCATCGCCCACAGGCTCTTGAACTGGGCCAGGCTGGCCGAAATCGCCGCGTCGGTGGCAAGCCCCTCATCCAGCGCTGCTTCCAGCAAACCCTCGATGGCCGCGGTGGCATGGGCCTCGTCCTGCGTGTCGCTGACTTCCAGCAGTACATACCAAGGCGAGATCTCGGCCAAGGGGCGGCGCGCGCTAGCCACATGCTTTTCAACCAAGCCGATGCAAGCGTTGCTCATCAACTCGAAGGCGGTGAGGCTTGGCCCCAGGCGCGCCTGCCCGAGCTGCAGCAACTGCAGGGCAGCGGCCGGCGAAGGGACAGCGACGAAGGCCACCACCTGGGCCGCCGGCAGCGGAAAAAGCTTGAGCACCGCCGCCGTGATCACCCCCAGCGTGCCTTCGCTGCCGATGTAGAGGTCCCGCAGGTCGTAGCCGGTGTTGTCCTTGCGCAGCCCGCGCAGGCCATCCCACAACTCACCTTCGGGCGTGGCCACTTCGAGTCCGAGGCACAGCTCGCGCGCATTGCCGTACCTCAGCACCTGCACGCCGCCTGCATTGGTGGCGAGGTTGCCGCCGATGGTGCAGCTGCCTTGCGCCGCCAGGCTCAAGGGGAACAGACGGCCCGCCTCACGTGCCGCCTCCTGCACCTGCTGCAGCGTCACGCCGGCTTCGACCTCCATCGTGTTGTTGACCGCATCGATGCGCCGGATTCGATTCAGTCGGGTGAGCGACAGCACCAGCGATGCGCCCGAAGCGTCCGGCGTGGCGCCGCCCGACAAGCCGGTGTTGCCCCCTTGCGGGACCACCGCCACGCCATGTTCGTGACACCAGCGCAGTACCGCAGCCACATCGTTCGCGCTGTCAGGCTGGGCGACGGCGATCGCGCGGCCGGTCCACTTGCCGCGCCAGTCGGTGAGGAAAGCGGCCATATCGGCGGGCTGCGTCAGCAGGCGGCCGGTGAACGCGGCGCGCAGCGCTTCGAGTGAGGAAGAACTCACAACGATCTCGCTCAGTAGACGGTGGATGCGGCGGGCACGGGCGACTCACCCGCCCCTAGCGGCTTGAAGCGCGCCGCCAGGCTGGTGGCCGCTTTCACCAGGAGGGTGGTGTCCACACCAACGGCAACGAAGGAAGCGCCGGCGGCGATGTAACGCCGAGCCAACGCCTCGTCGGCGCACAGGATGCCCGGGGCCTTGCCGGCACGGGCGATGGCGCGAATCGCGCCTTCTATGGCCGCCTTGACTTGCGGGTGCGTGGGCTGGCCGATCAGTCCCATCGATGCGGACAGGTCGGCCGGGCCGATGAAGACGCCATCCACGCCCTCCACCGCCGCGATCTCGTCGATCCGGGCCAGCGCCTCGCGCGTTTCCACCTGAACCAACAGGCAGACCCGGTCGTTCGCTTCGTGCAGGTAGTTGGGATAGTGCGACCAGCGCGCCGAACGCGCGATGGCGCTGCCCACGCCACGAATACCCTGCGGCGGATAGCGCATGGCCCGCACCAGAGCGCGCGCCTGGTCGGCCGATTCCACCATGGGCACCAGCAGCGTGGTGGCGCCGAGCTCCAGCACTTGCTTGATGAGCGCGTCGTCGGCCTTGGGAATGCGCACGACCGGATGCGTGGGGTACGGCGCAACCGCTTGCAGCGCGCCGAGGATGCTGCGCAGGTCATTGGGCGCATGTTCGCCATCGATCAGCAGCCAGTCGAAGCCGCAGTTGGCACACAACTCGGCTGGGTAGCCGTCGGCCAGCGCCAGCCACAGGCCGATCTGCAGCTGACTGCGTGACA